>NZ_AUTC01000147.1 GCF_001461695.1 Sinorhizobium fredii USDA 205
ACCCATTGGTATCTATCGCAAGTCGCACTTCATCCTTGAACCCACCCCCCTACATATCAAAATCGCATAAGCTTAATTATGGAACTTGTTCGCGCAGATCGAGACGCGCGATGCCTTGTGAAACTGTAGAAGCTCACATAAATTTTCCAACGGCGATGTGGTTCTGGCCAGCGGATGATCCAGACGAGATCGAGCACGTCCACATGGCACTCGCCGAAGATCACCCGCACCTCGTCGGTGCTGAGCGCGTCAGCAATGGCCATCGGCACAGCCTATGTCATCGAGAGCCACCATCCCGAATGGCATCGAGGGCTTGAGCCACGGATCATAAATGACCGGTCTCGCCGTTTACGCCGGCCCGCGAGTCGTTGGCGCGGTTCCTGAATCTGGTTTGAATCGCCACATCGGCCGCACTTTGAACTGGGCATAGGCGTTGCTGCAAGCAATCGTAGACACCCAGCGGGACATCTATCTCGCCTTCGCCGAACATATCAAAACCTTTGCGAACGGCGGCGGCTGGACGGCTTTCTTCGCCTTCCTGCCGATGGGGATCGTCTTTGGCGCGGTGCATGCGATGACGCCCGACCACAGCAAGGCCGTGCTGGCCACCTACCTGACCGGAGCGTCGGCGGGCATCGGGCGCGGGCTGATGGTTTCCTTGGCGCTGTCCGCCACGCATGTGACGATGGCCGTGGTCATCGCCCTGTTCTCGCTGCCTCTGGTATCGGTCATGCTCGGGAGCGCCGGTTCGGCTCCGTTGCTCGAGGACCTGAGCCGCGGACTGCTCTGCCTCATGGGAGCGTGGATGCTGTGGAGTGCCTGCTTCCGCCCGCCGCATGTGCACGGCGAAGGGGAAGGTGTCGCCGTCGGCTTCATGGCCGGGCTGATCCCCTGCCCATTGACGCTGTTCGTCATGATCTTCGCCATGTCGCGCGGCGTGCCCGAGACCGGGATCATGTTCGCGCTCGTCATGATGACGGGAGTGGCGCTTACTCTCTCCAGCGTGGCACTTGCGACCGTTCTCTTCCGCACACGGATCCGAGAAACTGCTGGCGACCCGGCACGCCCTGCTGGCCAAAATATCGAAACTTGTCGAGGGCCTCACCGGTCTGATCCTGGTGATCATCGCGATGCGAGAGATTTTCGTCCGTTGAAGGATTGCGTCAGCATTCCTCCGGCGGTTTCAAACGCCGGAACTGCATCAGCAACAGCAGATCGTAGACAATCTTCAACGCACCGCAGATGAGCAACGGCCATGCTCGGGACGAGGCGGCGAAGAGAGCGCCCGCCAGGGCAGGACTGGCCGAGGCGGCAAGACTGCGCGGCACCGACGTGAAGCTGGCAGCGGCTGCCCGCTCCGCCTCGGTGACGACGGCCATCACGTAGGACGAGCGGGTCGGCACGTCCATCTGCGACAGTGCGGCCCGGACAAGCAGAAAGAAAAGCGCGAGGGGTAATGTGGGCGCAAGCGCCGCCAGCATCAGGGCGAAGCTGGACGGGATGTGTGTGAACACCATCGTGTTGATGAGTCCGATGCGTCGCGATAGCCATGCGGCCACAGGGAACGAGAGCGCCGACAGCACGCCAGACCAGAAGAAGAAAACACCTGCCTCCGAAAGCGACAGGCCAAATCGCTCGAAAAGCCAAAGGGCGAGCAGTGATTGGACGACGAAGCCGCCGGCGAAGGCATCGAGACTGAACAGGGCGGCCAGCTTGAAAACGATGTGGCGCGACGGGCCGAGCGCAGGCGTTGCGCCCGCATCCAGCGCCGGGCGGCGTGGGATGCAGGCGTAGAGCAAGCCGCCGAGCAGCCCCAGAAGCGCGTAAAGGACGAACATGGCCCTGATGCCGCCAAGCCGGTCGAGGCCAACCGGGGCCAAAAGGTCGGGTACCGCTGCAGCGAGTCCGCCGATGGCTCCCGCGAAGGCGCCCACGAGGCTGTAGCGCGCGAACATCCTGGTTCGCTCTCGCGCCGAGACTTCGCGTGTGAGCACGGCGTGCTCCAACGGCACGAACACGCTGACACTGCCGGCCGAGGGATTAATCGTGCCGGCAAAGGCGATGACCAGAAGCAGCGCGTAGTCGTGGACAACGGCAAAGGCCACACCCGTCGCGATCATCAAGCTCGCGCCAGCCAGTAGAAGCTGGCGATGATCGTGCCTGGCACCGAGGAAGCCGACACATATCGTCAGCAGCGCGGAGCCAAGCAGCGATGCGGTCGCAATGACACCGACCTCGAGGGGAGTAAATCCGAGGGCGAGCAGATAGACCGGCAACAGCACGGCCACGAAGCCGTCGCCAATGTCGCGCAGGGCGCGCGCCGCGAAGAGGAAAGTCGCCGGGTGAACCCGCAGCACCGATCTGGCCTCTCGTTTGTTGGTCGCTTGAATCGCCCTCTTTGGGCGGCCCGAGACATGATGCCGAAATGGAGCGTCGGTTGCCACTAGCCGGATGACCATTTCGGAGTTGCGCTCCAACCGTGTCGTCGATCTCTTCAAACGCAATTGCGAGATATATCCTGAGGGAGATTAGGTCTCTGCAATCCCTGGGGGCGAGCCGCTTGACAGTTCTGAACAAAGAGCGGAAAACACCGCGCATGGGGTTGCGATCACCCCACGAGGCGACAGCCGAAGCATCGCGTCCACTCAACCGCTCACACGGAGGACGCGTCATATGTCGTCACTTCTTGAAATTTCCCCCGAGAAACTTGCCCGCCTTATCGGCACCCGCAAATGCCCGGCGCTCATCGACGTGCGGATCGACGAGGATTTCGACGCCGATCCGCGCCTGATACCCGGCTCGACGCGGCGCGATTATCGCAACGTGCAGGAGTGGATTGCCAGACTCGATTCGGATTCCGCAGTCGTGATCTGCCATCGCGGCAAGAAGCTCAGCTACGGTGTTGCCGCCTGGCTGCGCCACTATGGCATTGCCGCCGACGTGCTCGAAGGCGGCTTCGAAGCCTGGACAGAGAGCGGCTTTCCGGCCGTACCCGCTTCAGCGATACCGGAGCGGGATGCGAACGGGCGTACCGTCTGGGTGACGCGGGCACGGCCGAAGATCGACCGGATCGCCTGCCCGTGGCTTATCCGCCGTTTCGTCGACCCACAAGCTGTCTTCCTGTTCGTGTCGCCGTCCGAGGTCGAGGTGGTCGGCGATCGGTTCGCCGCGACTCCCTTCGACATAGACGCCCCGATCCGCTGGAGCCATCGTGGCGAGCTATGCACCTTCGACGTCATGGTGGAGGAATTCGGTCTTTCGACCGATCCGCTGCTGCGGCTTGCCACGATCGTCCGCAGCGCGGACACTTCCCGCCTCGATCTCTCTCCGCAAGCGCACGGTCTTTTGGCGGCATCGCTCGGCCTGTCGCGCATGTATGCCGACGACCTCGAGCAACTGGAGGCCGGGATGCTGCTCTACGACGCCTTTTACCGCTGGTGCCGGGATGCTACCGACGAAACGCACAACTGGCCGTCGCCGAAGAAGGATTCGTGAATGACCGAGATTGCAAACAGGGCCGCGCCGGATGCGGCGCGGCAAGAGTACGGTCACGGCATTCCCTTCGGCGAGGCCGTCCGCGTCTGGGCGAGGATCGCGGCCCTGAGTTTCGGCGGCCCGGCCGGACAGATCGCGGTGATGCACCGCATCCTCGTCGACGAGAAGCGCTGGATCGGCGAGCACCGGTTTCTGCATGCCTTGAACTACTGCATGCTGCTGCCCGGACCCGAGGCGCAGCAGCTTGCCGTCTATATCGGCTGGCTCCTGCACCGCACCGCCGGCGGCCTCGTCGCCGGCACGTTGTTCGTGCTGCCGGGCTTCCTCTCCATCCTCGGCTTGAGCTACATCTACGCCGCCTTCGGCAACGTCACCGTCGTCGAAGGGCTGTTCTTCGGCCTGAAGGCGGCGGTGCTCGCCGTCGTCGTTCATGCCGTCTTCCGGATCGGCGGCCGGGCACTCAAGAACCGACTGATGATCGGCATCGCCGCGGCGGCCTTCATCGCCATCTTCTTCTTCCGCGTCCCCTTCCCGCTGATCATCCTGGCGGCGGGCATCCTCGGCTATATCGGCGGGCGTTCCGGTTCGCCGCTATTTAGAGTTGGCGGCGGCCACAAGGCGGGAAGCGGTCCGATCCTCAAGGACGAGGATTCGCTGCTCGGAGAGGAGACCCCGGCCCATGCCCGTCCGAACCTTTCCTGGTCGCTGCGGGTGTCTGCGGTGTTCTTCGCGCTCTGGCTCGTGCCGTTGGCGCTGCTCACAGCGTTCCTCGGTGTCGACCATGTCTTCACCCAGATCGGGCTGTTCTTCAGCCAGATGGCGGTGGTCACTTTCGGCGGAGCCTATGCAGTGCTCGCCTATGTCGCCCAGGAGGCCGTCCAGCACTACGGCTGGCTGAAGCCCGGCGAGATGCTCGACGGCCTCGGCATGGCCGAGACGACGCCTGGCCCTTTGATCATGGTCGTCCAGTTCGTCGGCTTCATGGGGGCCTACCGCGATCCGGGATCGCTGAATCCGATGACGGCGGCGACGCTCGCGGCGATCCTGACGACCTGGGTGACCTTTGTTCCCTGTTTCCTCTGGATTTTCCTCGGAGCGCCCTTCATCGAACGGCTGCGTAACAACGTGGCGCTGACTGGCGCGATGTCGGCGATTACCGCCGCCGTCGTCGGGGTGATCCTCAACCTTGCCGTCTGGTTCGGCCTGCACACGCTGTTTTCCGAGGTGGTGACTTTCGACCTGGGGCGGCTCACCCTCGACGTGCCCGTACTCAGCTCCCTCGTCCTGCCGTCGCTGGTTCTCACCTTGGCTGCAGGTTTGGCGATCTTCCGGCTCGGTGCGTCGATCATCGCGACACTTCTGGCCTGCGCTCTGGCCGGAATGGTCTGGACGATCGCGGGCGCGTGATGTAGGGGCAGCAATCTATTATCGCTTTGACCGAACGGGGAACGCTCGTAGCAATTCTGATGTGTCGCGAAGCGCATCTCACGGACGCGGAGCTGGTCGATCTTTGTAATAGAGTCTCTGAAGGGCAGCGCTAGGAAATCGAGCAGATGGGTTC
This sequence comes from Sinorhizobium fredii USDA 205, assembly GCF_001461695.1. Lineage (GTDB taxonomy): Bacteria > Pseudomonadota > Alphaproteobacteria > Rhizobiales > Rhizobiaceae > Sinorhizobium > Sinorhizobium fredii. The sequence continues at coordinate 5,057 of NZ_AUTC01000147.1, forward strand.
CATCCAAGCGAGATTGGACAGCTCCAGTTGAAATAGAGAGGTTGTGCAGCAACGGTCCCTGCTACACTCGTCTCGGCCAGGCCGTTGCAGCGATCAGGTTCCGATTGCCGCCTGCGTCCCGAGCGTTGCTGCGGCGAGGACAATGTATCGCGCCGTCTTTCCGATTGTGACCAGCAGCAGGAAGGACAACCAGGGCTCCGCAAAACCCCGGCAAGTACGGACAGTGCGTCTCCGAGGATTGGCATCCACGACAGGAGCAGCGACCACCGACCAAAGCGCCGATACCATCCGGCAGCCCTTTCCAGCGAGGACGGTTTCACGGGGCGCACAAGACCGGTCGTGAAACCGGTAGATGAATCGCCCAAGCTCCCAATTAACGACTGCTCCCAGGACGTTGCCGATGCTTGCAACAACGAGAAGCCAAGTCGTGGAGAATTTGCCTGACGCAAGAAGGCCCACGAGCAAGGGTTCAGACTGGAAAGGCAGTACAGTGGCCGCGCCGAACGCGACAAGGAACAATCCTAGATACGCGGTTAGGCCAGTCATCCAACCTCGCCCGGGTTCAGGGACGAGAACAAAGGGCGCTCCTGCCGCTTCTTTTGGCGCTCGGCCATTTTCTCGCTTGACCTTACCATCGTTGGAAGCATTACACTTTCACTAGACTTCGGATTAACTCGCTATGCTGCCACATAATGATCGCGAATCGCGTGTTATACGAGCTGACAATTGACAACTGCAGGGCTGCTGGTAGTCCTCGGACATGTGCAAGATGTATCGAATCACATTACAAAAGATGCTGGTTCTGCTCCGCCTGGTGACCGTCATGTCACTGGCGGGATACTCTTTGCCGACCGCCTCCGCCGCGATGCATGGGTCGTTGTCCGGTTCGGACATGGTACACTCCCACGATCATCAGGTTCAGGCCGATGATCATCATGCCGAGGCCAGCGGCGACCATTCGCATGGCGATCACGCATCCTCGCAGGACGATGCGGCCAAGAAAAACCTCAAACAGGAATGCTGCAGCAGCTTCTGTGTCGGCGTGGCCATCGTGACCGCTACCGTCGCGGTTGGCGGCCCGCAGACGGCCTCTATCCGCGAATTCATTGATGACGCCCGGCCCTTGGGCGAGCTGCCGCCCCTTCATCGCCCCCCGAACATCTGAATAGGACGCGCCCGTTCGCGGGTTGAATCCGTGCGTTTGCGAGCGTGATCCGCTCCAGCGCCGATGCAATCTCCTATTCGGAATACGCCATGAAGCCCATATTTTTGGTGGCCACCTTCCCGCTTCTTGCGAGCGGATGCGCAGCTACATTGCCACCCGATGTCATTGCTCCGGGCGATCTGGCCGCCTCCCAGGCCGAAGTTCGCCCCCTTCGCTATAGCAGCCCGGTTTCGGGCTACACCCACCGCGCCCCGGTCGATCCCAAGCCGTGGCGCAACCAGAACGACGCGCAGGCTCCGGAAGGAGATGCGTCATGATCGGAAGCAGGATGAAACTGGCTGCGACCCTCGCCCTGCCGCTGGTCCTCGGCGGTTGCGTCTCGGTGAGCGAGTACGCAGCGAAGAACGCCGGGTTTTCCTCTGTCGAAGCGAAGACCGCTGGTGCGACCGGAAAACAGACCGTCTGGGTTCAGAACGAGCAGCAGGCACGCGTCGTCTCCGACCGCGTGAAGACGCTGATCGCGAAGAAGACCCTCGACGTGGAGACGGCGGTCCAGGTCGCGCTGTTGAACAACAAGGGGCTGCAGGCCGCCTACGCCGATCTCGGTGATTCCGCCGCCGACGCCTGGCAGTCGACCATGCTGGTCAATCCAACCGTGTCTCTCGGCCTCACGGGGATAGGGACGCCGGGACTGGAAGCCTTCAAGACCGTCGAGGGGATGATCGCCTCGAACATCCTGGCGCTCGCCACGCGCGAACGCGACATCGCCATCGCCGACACGCGGTTCCGTCAGGCGCAGTTGAACGCGGCGCTGCGGACGCTCCAGCTCGCGGCCGACACGCGCCGCGCCTGGATCAACGCCGTTGCGGCGTGGGAAACGGTCGGCCAGCTCAATCAGGCCCAGGCTGCAGCCGACGCGGCCTCCGAGCTTGCCCAGAAGCTCGGCGAGACGGGTGCGATGACCAAGGAAGGTCAGGCGCGCGAACACGTCTTCTATGCGGAACTCGCCGGACAGACGGCGAAGGCACGGCTGACGGCAAGGCTCGCGAAGGAAGAGCTGACGCGGCTGATGGGCCTCTGGGGTTCGGACATCGACTACCAGGTCCCGAACCGCCTGCCTTCCTTGCCGAGGGGACTGATGAGGCGTGACCTGATCGAGGCGGAGGCGCTGCAACGGCGGGTCGACCTCCAGATCGCGAAGCTCGAGCTCGAAGCGAGGGCGAAGTCCTACAACCTCACGGAAGCGACCCGCTACGTCACCGACCTCGAACTCCTCGCGGGCTTCGAGACCGAGCGGGAAAAGGAGGACGGCAAGGTCGAGATCGAGACGACCGGACAGGCCGAACTGGAGTTCGTCATCCCCATCTTCGACAGCGGCAAGGCCCGGATGCGCAAGGCAGAGCTCGCCTATATGCGGGCGGCAAGCCTGCTTGCCGAGAAGGCCGTTAACGTCCGGTCGGAAGCACGCTCGGCATACCAGGCTTATCGCGCCAACTACGACATCGCCCGTCATTACCGGAACAGCGTCGTGCCGCTGCGCACCAAGATCGAGGAAGAGTCCCTCCTCACCTACAACGCGATGATCACCAACACCTTCGAACTGCTCGCCGACAGCCGCGACAAGGTCAATTCGATCCTGCTTGCGGTCAACGCCAAGCGCGACTTCTGGCTCGCCGAGGCGAACCTCGCGCCTGCGATCTACGGGGGCGGCGCGGGAGCGGCCACCGGCCAAACCGAAGTGGCGGCTGCCGCCGAAAGCGGCGGCGGCGGACACTGAGAAAGGAAACGCACATGTTCAACAGAAGACAGATACTGGGAGCAGGCGCGGCGCTCGTGTCCTCGGCCGCCTGGGCCAAGACCTCAAACATGGGGCTGCCCGAGGCCGCGGTGATGGAGACCGCCGAGACGCAGCCGCCGCTCAAGCCGACCTCCGGTCCCGACTACAACCCCGTTGTCACGCTCAACGGCTGGACCCTGCCCTACCGCATGAACAACGGCGTCAAGGAATTCCATCTCGTCGCCGAGCCGGTCGAACGCGAGATGGCGGAGGGCATGACAGCCTATCTCTGGGGCTACAACGGCCAGTCGCCGGGTCCGACGATCGAGGCGGTCGAAGGCGACCGGGTGCGCATCTTCGTCACCAACAAGCTGCCGGAGCACACGACCATCCACTGGCACGGCATGATCCTCCCGTCAGGCATGGACGGCGTCGGCGGCCTGACGCAGCCGCATATCCCCGTCGGCAAGACCTTCGTCTACGAATTCGACCTCGTGAAGTCGGGTACCTTCATGTACCACCCGCATTCCGACGAGATGGCGCAGATGGCGATGGGGATGATGGGAATGTTCATCATCCATCCCAAGGACACGAAGTTCATGCCGGTCGACCGGGACTTCGTGTTCCTGCTCAACGCCTATGACATCGATCCTGGCTCCTACGTGCCGAAGATCATGGAGATGACCGACTTCAACATGTGGTGCTGGAACAGCCGGGTGTTTCCGGACATCAGCCCGCTCGTCGTCTCCAAGAACGACCACGTGCGCGTCAGGGTGGGCAACCTGACGATGACCAACCACCCGATCCACATGCACGGCTATGACTTCGAAGTCACCTGCACCGACGGCGGCTGGGTCCGGCCGGAGGCCCGCTGGCCGGAAGTCAGCATCGACATTCCGGTCGGGGCGATGCGGGCCTACGAGTTCGACGCCAAGTACGTCGGCGACTGGGCGATCCACTGCCACAAGTCGCACCACACGATGAACGCCATGGGCCACGACATCCCGACCTTCATCGGCGTCGACAAGAAGACGGTCGCCGAGAAGATCAAGAAGATTCGCCCGGAATACATGCCGATGGGGACCAAGGGCATGGCCGACATGGGCGAGATGGAAATGGAAATTCCCGAGAACACCATCCCGATGATGACCGGCTGGGGACCGCACGGCCCCATCGAAATGGGCGGAATGTTCTCGGTCGTCAAGGTGCGCGAAGGCATCTCGGCGGGCGATTACGCCGACCCCGGCTGGTACGAGAACCCTCCCGGAACGCAGGCCTGGGAGTGGACGGGCGAGCTCCCCGACGCAACCAAAGCCAAGGACGCCAAGACCCAGATCACGCCGAAACATGGGAACCACGGCTGATCCCGCATGCCGATGTTCAATCAACCAAAGGACCAAACAATGAAAGCTGCAATCTTCGGACTTCTCGTCGCCGCTCTCGCCACCTCAGCGCTCGCTTCCGGCAATCACGTAGGCGGTCACGGCGAGGCGATGGCCGTCGGCGAACCCGGCAAGAAAGCCAACGCCACCCAGACGATCCGCGTCACCATGAAGGAGACGGAGGACGGCAAAATGCTCTTCACCCCGTCGACCTTCAAGGTCCGCAAGGGCCAAACCATCGTCTTCGCGATCAAGAATGCCGGAGAACTCGACCACGAGTTCGTACTCGATCAGGAAGACAAGGTCATGGAGCACAAGGCGGTGATGGAGAAGTTCCCCGAGATGGAACATGACGATCCGAATGCCATCCGCCTCGCCGCAGGAGAGTCGGGCGAAATCATCTGGAAGTTCACCAATGGCGGCACGTTCAAGATCGCCTGCCTGGTGCCCGGCCACTACGACGCTGGCATGCATGGCGACGTCACCGTCGCCGGAAAGTAATCACTGGAAAGGAGAACGACATGAAAACGCTCATCAAGCTCACCCTCGCCTCCGCGCTAGCCGTCGGGACCGCCTACGGCGCTCTCGCCACTGAGTTCACCAAGGGCACCGTCAAGAAGGTCGACGCCAAGGCCAAGAAGGTCACGCTGATCCATGAGGAGCTGAAGAGCCTCGAGATGCCGGCGATGACGATGGTGTTCCGCGTCCAGGACGACGCAATGCTGGAGAAGCTCAAGGAAGGCGCGAACATCGAGTTCGTCGCCGAGCGCGTCAACGGCAAGCTGACAGTCACGCAGGTAAAGTAATCAAGACAGCGGATGCGGCCGTACTCGGCCGCGTCCTTCACCTCCACTGCGATTTTGGGACCGATATTTGCCTGAGCGTGAACTTTCCGGATTTGCCAAAAAACTGGTCGGCCGAATAAAACACGATCCACCAAATCTCGGCCTAAAGGTACAAATTCCGAAATGGCGAGTGGGCGAAAATTTTTATCTCCGCGACGACGTAAAAGAGCTTGTCACCTCATCGGGCTCCGCCCGATTTTTTGGGCCTTGCTAATTGGGAAAACCCGGGCTTCACTTTGGGAAATGAGCAGTTCGCCGACGAAATTCGATCCCAGCAAATTCAATGACTTGCAGAGGCGTTGAGGCACTTTTGGATTTGCGTCTACAGCCTTCAGGACACCGAACACACCTAAGCGGCTCCGGTGAGCCGAAGAAGCCGATAGCCTCCGCTTCCCAGCAAGACGCCGGGCCGGGTGCGCTGCCAAACCCGCGATCAATAATACGGCGAGACGCACGCCCGTCGCGGACCGTAATAGGGCTGGAACGTGTTGTCGTAAGCCCTGTAGGAGCGGTAGCGTCCATAGCACCAGCGCGTATGGGCATTGCCGCCATAATAGGCCTCGCGGTAGTAGCGCGGCGCGTAGTAGCGCGGACGGTAATAGGTCGGGCCGTAGTAGCCGTGGCCGTAATAGCCCTGATCGTAGTAGCCCTGATCGTAGTAGCCGGGCCCATAATAGCGCGGCTGCGCCAGCAGCCCACCGATAATTGCCCCGGTTGCCAGCCCGCCCAGTGCCCAGGCCCAATCGTCGCCACCGTTATTGTGGTGATGGCCCCCGCGGTAGTACCCGCCGCGATACCGCCTGTACTGGACTGGCTGCGCCTCCGGTGCTTCGATCTTGGGCGCGACCACGGTGGGAAACGCCACGGCCGGCGGAACACTCGTCAGCGCCGTCACCAGTGACAGAGTAGCGATTACTAGCCTTTTCATCGGCTTCACCTTTCCTCTACAGCGCCACGCGTCGAACACGGCGCGCAAAGGACGCTGCGGTCCTTTAAATGCGCTGTTTAATTTTACCCTAAAATCGATCATTGTATGAGGAATTATGCATCAAGCAGGAAAGCATTCCCCTCGCCCGCAGGCCAGGTGAGGCGATACTCCTGCAACTACAGCTTCGTTTCTGCTTGTTCCCTTAAATGGCGAGCGTTTTGGGAATAATATGCGGGGTGTGTCTGAGACACGGGCGCCCGAAGGCGCCTACCGGACGGCATCCGTGCTGTGCATGGATGCTGTACGGAAACGGGAGCAATGCCATGAAAATATCCCTCGGAACATCATTCGTCGCATTTGTCCTCTCATCCGCTCTTGCTGGATCAGCCGCACCGGCAGTCGCCGACGGCTACTACTATGTAGATCGTGCCCCGACCGGCAGCATCTACGTCGATCCGGCCCCGGGCGTCATCTATGTCGATCCGGTGCCGACGGGCCGCTTCTATTACGAACAGATGCCGGCGCGCACGCTTGGCGGCGCCCGCGAGCGGTATACCCATGAGTACCAAGGCGGCGGCCAGGGCGACTACTACCTGGGCATCACGCCCCCGGCGCCAGTCCCCTGAGGGCAAGCAGAGCCGGCTGTGCCAGGTCCGGAGGGCCTTGATGGAAAGCGATCGAGACAAAGACGTTCAGGTGATCCGCTCTCTTATTGCGCGCCAGTTCAAAAGCATCAGCTGGCGGGAAGGGAAAACGCCGGACTGGGCAGCATTCGAGAAGGATTTCCTTCCCGAGGCGGCGCTTTATGCGTCGGCCCGGCCCTTGCGGTCACAAACGACCGGGCAATTCATTGAGCGCATGAATGGGCTGGTGGGAAAGACGTTGCACAGCCTCGAGGAGACGATTCTTGGAAGCAGGATACACGTTTTCGGAAATGTGGCGGTTGCGGTGATCGCTTGCGAAAACGTCGAAAACGCCACAGAGACGAACCGCAATGTCGAAATGATGCTGCTCGTCAAGGATGACGGATCTTGGCGTGTCGCCGCTCAAGCCTGGGACAGGCAAGACGCAGCCAACCCGGTAACAAGCGAGCTTTGGGAACGCTGAAGGCCGGACCGAACCATGATTCTATGAGACAGATCACCCTTGGGCGGCGATCCGCGACGATGCCGTGCGGGCCAGGAAGCGCTTGAATGCTTCGAGGGTCTCCGGGCTCGCATGATGCTCCATCCCCTCGGCGTCGATGCGAGCGGTTTCGGGCGAAACGCCGATCGAGCACAGGAAGGATTCGACGATCTGATGCCGCTCGCGGCAGAGGTCGGCAAGCCTTCGTCCGGCGTCGGTAAGAAAGATGCCGCGATAACGGCGTTGCTGAATATATCCCTCGGAGATCAGCCTTTTCAGCATCTTGGCGACGGTGGGCTGGGCAACGCCGAGGCGCTGGGCTATGTCGACCTGACGGGCCTCGCCGCCGTCCACGAGCAGGTCCGCGATAAGTTCGACGTAGTCCTCGACGAGCTCGGTGCGGCGGTTGTTCCGGGTCTGCCGAAAGCTTTCAACCTGTGCGTCGGCGTCGATCAGGCCTGTTTCGACATCGTGTCCGACATTGTCATGCTGGGTCAATCCCGGCGTTCCCTGTGCTGAAGTTCGACTGCCATCGAAATAATATAGCTAAGGCTATTTTTCAATACGACCACGAATATTCGAGCAGGTGCTATATCCGAACGCGCGCTTAGCCCTTCCATCAAATTATAGCACTTGCTATATTTGGGCTACCATGCTCTATTTTATCTAACTTGCTAAGTAAAAATGGGAGCCTACATGCTGAGATGGGCCCAGGCGGCATTGAGCAGACGAAGCCTGCTGCTGGGGGGCGGCGCGGCGACCATCGGGGCGACGACGATATGCGCGAGCAAAACGGTGGCCCAGGAGGGCCACGGCAACCACGGCGCGCCAGCCACGGCTCCAATGTCCGCGACCATGCCTTCGCAACATTCCGCTCATGGGGCGATGATCACCGTCGGAACCGTCGACAACGACCGCAATGGCTTCCACCCGACGAAGATTTTGACGGATTGGTATACGGGCACCGTTGACGACCTGCCGGACGGACGAAGGCTCCGGACGTTCGAGATCGCCGCCGAGGACAAGGAGATCGAGATCGCGCCCGGCGTGATGTTTCCGGCCTGGACCTACAATGGTCGTGTGCCGGGACCCGCGCTCCGCGCCACCGAGGGCGAGCGGCTGAGGTTCGTCTTCAGGAACTACGGGTCGCATCCGCATTCGATGCATTTCCATGGCATCCACGCGGCGCGCATGGACGGCGTGCCAGGTGCGGGCCTGATCGCGCCCGGCGAGGAGTTCGTTTACGAGTTCGACGCCAAGCCCTTCGGCTGCCACCTTTACCACTGTCACGCGCTCCCGCTGGCGCGGCACCTTCACAAGGGCATGTACGGCCTGTTCGTCATCGACCCGGATCCCGCCCGTCATCTTGACAACGCCGAGGTTGCCAAGTCCCGCCTTTATGGCTCGCCGGAGAACGCCGACTGGCAGGAACTGGCGATGATCATGAACGCGTTCGACACCAATTTCGACGGCGAGAACGAGTTCTATGCCTGCAACACGATTGCTCATTGCTATGCCAAGGAGCCGATCAGGATCGAAAAGGATCGGCCGGTCCGCATCTACCTGGTGAACATAACCGAGTTCGATCCGATCAACTCGTTCCACCTGCATGGCAATTTCTTCGACTATTTCGACCAGGGTACGACGCTTGCGCCTACCCTGCGCATGGTCGACCTCATCATGCAGTGTCAGGCCCAGCGCGGCATCCTCGAGTTCACCTACAGGGAGCACGAGGCCGGGCTTTACATGTTCCACGCCCATCAATCCGAATTCACCGAGCTCGGCTGGATGGGCATGTTCGATGTTGTGGAGACGCTGTCATGAACGAGAACCCGCGCAACTTCCCGCCGGTCTCCACGACAGCACCCGGCCCGCGACATTTGCTGTGGCTCGTCCTGCCGCTGATCGTGCTGGTCGCCGCGGTGCTGTGGCTCCTTGAGGGCGATCCTTTGCGCGGCTTCGACAACGGTGCTCCGCCGGTCGAAAACCTGACGGTCGAACGAACGGTGCTCGACGAAGACGGTTTACGGCTGCAGGTGCGCGCCGGCAGCTCGGAACCGATGACGATAGCGCAGGTGCAGGTCGACTCTGCCTATTGGCAGTTCCGGCAGGATCCCTCCGGGACAATTTCGCGCGGCGACACCGCCTGGGTTGCGATCCCGTTTCCGTGGGTTCTCGGCGAAGCTCACAAGGTGACGTTTGTCACCAATACGGGCGCGACCTTCGACCATGAAATTCCGGTCGCCGTCCCGACGTCGAAGGTAAGCGGCAGCGGGCTCGCCTCTCAAGCTCTCCTCGGTGCCTTTGTCGGCATCCTGCCCGTCGCGATCGGACTGCTGTGCTACCCGGCGCTGCGCGGCGCCGGTCGCAACACCATGACCTTCCTGCTGGCGATGACCGTCGGTCTGCTGGCGTTCCTGTTCGTCGACACCATGATCGAAGCATCGGAGTTTGCTGAAGAGTCCGCGGCGATTTTCCAAGGCAGCGTCATGGTGATCCTGACGGCAGTGGCCAGCTTCCTGGCGCTCGTCGCAATCGGCCGCCGCCATGGCGGCTCTCCGACAGGGCTCGCGCTTGCGACTTACATCGCGATCGGCATCGGCCTGCACAATTTCGGTGAGGGCCTGGCAATCGGCGCGGCTTTTGCGGCAGGCGCCGCGGGGCTTGGGACGTTCCTGGTGCTCGGTTTCACGCTTCACAACATTACCGAGGGGATCGGCATCGCCGCGCCAATCCTGCACATCCGCCCGAAGATCGTCCATTTCCTGGGCCTGGCGATGCTGGCCGGCGGCCCTGCGGTGCTCGGAATCTGGCTCGGCAGCCTGGCCGTCGCGCCCCATTGGACAGCGATCGTCCTGGCGATCGGCGCAGGTGCCATCGCCCAGGTGATCGTCGAAGTCACGGCAATCGTCGCAAGAGGCCACGACGCCCGTGGCGATTATACTCGGATGCTCAACCCGGCCGCATTCGGCGGCATCGCGGCCGGACTAGCGTTCATGTATGTGACTGCGATGCTCGTCAAGATATCCTGACCACCCTCGCCTTTCTTCGCCGGCGTCCCTCAACGTCGATAGTCGAGCGGATATCCCGGGGCGGGAACGCCGCAAGCAACCTCCTACTCATTGATTTTCCACACCAACGGGCCCTGCGATGACTGGCAGCCATGCGGCGCGGGAACGTTGCCGAAGGTATCGTGCAAGCGCTTGCAGCCCCAGGCATTGAGCGGCCCTGGCATACGGATGTTCAATTCGATGCCGACCTCGTCGTAGGGCTTCTCAGTGTTCGTGACATAAGCGTACCATCTCCAGCCAACGACCAAGAGCATGGTGACGACCGTAATGAAAAGGACGGAAACGACCTTCTTCAACTGCGCACTCCTAATCTTATTTCTTGTGAGTCTAACGGGCCTTCAAGATCCGCCCCTGCAAAGAGGCAGACCGGGCGCTCAGCGGGAACTAGCGCGGTGGTTGACAGAAATCCCGGACCGCAATCGATCGCAATGGAATTTTTGCGTTATGCATAGCAAATTCAGCAATGCGGCTTTGCTGCATGAAACTTCGTGGGCCGACGATGGCGCTTGAGGCTGATGGCCTAGGTCAAGGTCTTTGGGAAGAACTGCGCTGGTTCTGGCGTTTCCGACGAGGCCGGCGGGTTCCTGTTCCATGGCGCCGCCCTCGGACCACCGATAGGGATTGGATAGAGCGCCATACTCAGATGCGGAGTTTCGGCGATACGACCGTCGCCGTGGCATGGCTCGACGGCCGCCGGTGGATCGTCAAGGAGCGCTTCTGGTTCGGTTGGCCCGATCCGCCGCGCTACGTCCTGTTTGTGCTCGAGAGCGAGACGGTTTGGATGGCCAAGGATTTCAATCGCTGGCCGCCGCAATGGCGCAAACCGTGGGACGCGGCGTGAACTGGCGACGCCTCCCCGTTTATCCCTCTTCGGGGGCTAACGAATGGAAGGCGTGCGATAGAGCAGCGTGCCGCCAAACCGGATCTCCATATCCACCGCATATTTCTGCACCGCCTCTGGCGCGACAGGCAAACCGAGGCCGACCTTTTCCGGAGCGCAGATTTTCCCCTCGCCATCGGGCAGCAGGTGCTCGCTGCAAATCGCCCATGACAGCGAGGACTGGTCCATCGGGTATTCGCATAGGCTATGGCGCTCCAGGCCGGCATAGGATTGGAGCGATGCGCTGAGCGCCAGATGCGACGTATAGGTGTGATTGACGAAGGACGCGCCTCGCTGATCGGCGTATAGCGCGATGTCACGGGCCGCCGCGATCCCGCCGATCCGGCCGCAATCGATCTGGATCACGCCGACATCCGCGATGTCCAAGAGCTGGCGCGCCTGCGCGATGGAGTGAACGTTTTCGCCGGCCGCCACGCGCTTGCGCCCGTGATAGTGGCTGAAATCGGCAAAAGCGCCGAGCGCTGTCGCATCGAACGGCTCCTCCACCCACTCCACATCGAACGCGTCAAGCAGGTGCGAATACGACCTGGCGGCTGCGACATCGTTCCCCCAGACGCGCGCCGCATCGAGGAACAGCCGGCCGTCCGGCCCCAACCCCTCGCGTGCGGCGGCAAGCTGGTCCCGATCGGCGGCGAAATCCCCGCCGCCAAACCCGTTCCAGCCGGTCTTCACGGCGCGATATCCCGCCCGAGCAATACGCCGCATATCGAGATAGGTCTGCTCGGGGGCCGAAGCGAAGGGATGGACGACATAGGGTTGCTTGGGGAAGGCCATTTCATAGCCCAGCAGCCGATAGACTGGTTCTTCGAGCTTCTTGCCGAGCGCGTCCCATAGCGCCATCTCGACGCCCGAATAGACATGAGGCGCTTGCAGCACGTTCATGCTGTTTTCAGCGACGCGCTGCGTGATCCTAGCGATGTCTGCAGGATCCTCGAGCCTCTCGCCGAGCACTGAGGCTCCAATCGGCTGCGAGGTGCTGTGCGACTCCGGTGTGACGAAGGCGGCAAGCGACACAAAGGGTGCGGCCTCGCACTCGCCCCAGCCTTGTAACTGGCCGGCGCGCACTCTGACCAGCAGCGCGTCCTTGACCGGATCGCGCGCCGCGTCGAAGTCCGGGACCTGAAGAAGGAAAAGATCGATGGCGTCGATACGGGTCATTCTTTCCTCCCCTCTCCCGAAAGGATCAGATCCGCACCGCGTTCGCCGATCATCATGGTCGGTGCGTTGGTGTTGCCGCTGACGAGATGCGGCATGATCGATGCGTCCACGACGCGGAGATTCTCGATGCCGTGGACACGCAGGGTGCTGTCGACCACCGCCGTCGGATCGGCTCCCATCTTGCAGGTTCCGACCGGGTGGAAAACCGTCACGCTCTCGCGGCGCAGAAATTCCTCCCAGTCGGCATCCGTCATCTCCGGCTTGCCGGGCGCAAGTTCCTCGATCACATGCCGGGCGAGCGGCGGCGCGGCGAAAATCCGGCGAATATATTTGCAGCCGGCAATCAGCGCCCGAACGTCGCTCTCCGCGTCGAGGAGTCGAGCAAAAATCCGCGGCGGATCGCGGAAGCTGCCGTTGCGGAGCGTGAGATGGCCGCAGCTTTCCGGGCGGCTGACATTGGGGATGGCGGTCACCACCGGGTCCTTGAGGACGATCAGTTCGTCCGGCGTCAGCTTGTATCCGACCGGTGTGAAATGCAGCTGCAGATCTGGGTCGCGCAGGCTCGGATCGGAGCGCATGAAGACCATGGCCTGGGCACCGGGTGCCGTGCCGGGACCGCGGCCGCGCAACAGCCAGTTCGCGCCATGCAGCGCGGATTTGAAGAGCCCTGCCTCGGTATTGTAGGTCGCCTGGTCGACCCGGTAGGTCAGGTATACACCGACGTGGTCTCTGAGGTTCTTTCCGACTCCGGGTAGATGATGGCAGGCTTCGATGCCGAAGCTCGTAAGGTCGGCGGCGTCGCCGACGCCCGAAAGCATCAACAGCTGTGGCGAAGCGATCGTGCCGGCCGACAGGATGACCTCGCGCCGCGCCCGCACGATATGCCGCGTGTTTTCGCGTCGAATATACTCGATGCCACGGCGACACGATCTTCGATGATGACGCGCGTGACCTGCGCGTTGGCGCGAACGGCAAGATTTCTGCTGCCGCGAATGGGTTTGAGATAGGCATCGGCGGCGCTGTGACGCCTACCGAAGATCTGGTTCGCCTGGACGAAACCGGCGCCTTCCTGCGATCGGCCGTTGAAATCGTTGTTCGCCGGCAGGCCGGTGGCGATCGCGGCTTCGACAAATTTTTCGGCCAGCGGATGGCGGCTGCGCAGGTTGGATGTACGCAGCGGCCCATCGCCACCGCGATAGTCATCCGCTCCGTTCTCGCTCGTTTCGCTGCGCTTGAAGTAAGGCAACACATCCGCATAGGACCATCCCGGATTGTCGAGCGCCGCCCAGCTGTCATAGTCGCTCGCCTGCCCGCGCATGTAGACGAGCCCACAAAGCGAACTGCTGCCGCCGATGACTTTTCCGCGCGGCCAGACATCCTGCCGGCCGCAGCGGGTGGGGTCGGGTTCGGTCAGATAGTTCCAGTCGTATTTCGGGTTGCCGATCCCGTAGAGATCGGTTGCGGCGGGCATCTTGATGATCGGCGAGCGATCGCTTCCGCCTGCTTCGACGAGCAGGACGGTGCTGCGGCCGTCGGCACTCAGGCGGTTGGCCAGCACACAGCCCGCCGATCCGGCGCCGACGATGATGAAGTCGAATTCTTCCATGATGGCTCTAGCCGTAACGATGGTAGACGGTGCGGATCTGGGTGTATTTCAGCAGTCCGTGCTTGCCGTCCTCGCCACCGATGCCGGATTCCTGGTGGCCGTTGTGAAAACCCTGCAGCGCCTCGCCCATCGTCCGGTTGACGTAAATTTCGCCGAAACGCAGCTCGTTCTGCGCGCGCATGATCAGGCGATAGTCGTTGCTGAACAGGAAGGCGGAAAGGCCGTAGCGGGTGGCGTTGGCGAGGCGGATCGCCTCCTCGAAGCTGTCGATGCGGACGACCGGAGCGATCGGCCCGAAGGTCTCCTCGTTGAAGATCGACATCTCCGGAGTGACGCCGGTCATCACGGTTGGTCGCACCCAATAGCCGCTCGCAGGCAGCGAGGGGAGACTATGGCCGCCACATCGGAGCGTCCCCCCCTCTGCCCGGGCGAGGTCGATCGCTTCGGACACCTTTTGGTACTGGACCCGGTTGACCAAAGGGCCGAGATCGACGTCGTCGCGCGAACTGCCGACCTTCAAGCGGTTGGCGCGTTCGACGAGGCGCTCGACGAAATCGTCATGGACGTCCCTGTGCACCAGGATCCGCTCGGAGGAGGTGCAGACCTGGCCGCTATTCTCGAAGCTGGCAAAGGCGATGGCGTCGGCGGCAAGGTTGAGATCGGCATCCTTCCAGACGATCGCCGGAGCGCTGCCGCCGAGCTCGAGCGAAACGCGCGCGAGCGTCGTCGCGGCTCCGGCCATGATCCTCTTGCCCGTGTCGCGGTGGCCGGTCATCGTGATCATATTGACGAGCGGATGCGAGCAGAGCTGGGCGCCGACCGCGCCGCCACCGGTGACGAGGTTCAGAACACCATCGGGCACGCATTTCTGCTCGGAAATGAGCTCGATCGCCCGGATCGTGGCAAGGGGGGTCACCTCGGTCGGCTTCACCACCATGGTGTTGCCGGTAACGAGGGCCGGTGCCGCCTTGCGGATGAAAAGATCCAGCGGGTAGTTCCAGGCGGTGATCGCCGCAACGACGCCGACTGGTACGCGTGTCAGGAGGATCGTCTCATCGCGATTGTCCGCAGGCACGATCTCGCCCTCGATACGCCGGTCCCACTGGGCCATGTAGTCGAGATAGACCGCCGCGTTGTCGACATCCTCGCCCGCCTTGCGCAGCGGCTTGCCGACTTCCGCACTGATGAGTTCGGCAAGCTCCTGCCTGTTCTGCGAAAGGCAGGCGGCCATTGCGCGCAGTGCATCCGCGCGTCGCCAAGGCTCGAGCACCGCCCAGGCCGGCTGTGCTGCCGCCGCGGCTTCGACCGCACGGCGCACTTGGTCCTCGCTGGCGCTTGGAACGTTGCAGATTTCACGCTCGGTCGCCGGATCGACCACGGGCAGGCCGGCGTTCTCGCCGACTTCCCAGGCGCCGTTGATCAGAACGGTTGTCAACGCGGTTCCTCCACCATCTGCAATCCGACGGCAAGACCATCGCGCAGCGCCGTGAGGTCGTCGGTGGTAGCCATGAAGGCGATGTTGAGACTGCGCGCCAGATCGCGATCGAGCTTGCTCAACACAGGCATCGCCCAAGGCTTGTCATGGGCCTGGGCGGCGCGTGCGATCCGCCTGATATCGTCGTGATCGCTGCCGTCGGCGAGATATTCGCCGCGACCGCGCGCCAGCGAGAGGTCGTTCGGGCCGATGAAAAGGCCATCGACCGCCTCCAGTGCGGCGATCTTTTCGACCTCCTCCAGCGCCTGCGCGGTTTCGATCATCACCCAGCACTTGGTTCGCCGGTTCTCCGCTTCGACGAAGTGGCGGGGCGCCGGCATATAGTTGACGGTCTTGCCGCCGCCGAAACCGCGCACGCCGAGCGGCGGGAACTTGGCGAAGGCCGTGGCCGCCCGCGCATGCTCGACGCCCTCGATCTGCGGCAGGATCACGCCGTCGCTGCCGAAGTCGAGTGCGTGCTGGATGGGGACGCGTTCGGCGCTGGCGACGCGCGTATAGACGGTCATGCCGAAGGCCTTGGCGATCGTGATGCTGCGCGCCGCGGTCGAGGGCTCGAAGGTGCCGTGCTCCATGTCGATGATGACCGTGCCGTAGCCGAGGATCGATGCGATTTCGCAGGCATTCTCGTTCGGTGTCATCAGCCAGAAGCCGAGTTCGGTGTGCCGGCTTGCCATACGTATTACGGTCATCATTCGCCTCCAAACGATCCGGCCATGGCACCGCCATCGACCGGGTAAAGCCCGCCTGTTAGATAGCTTGCAGCCGGTGAACAAAGGAATATCGCAAGATTCGCTACATCTTCCACTTGCGCGAAGCGGCCCATCGGGATCGCGGCGCGCCACGTGGCGGCGTCCTGGGGGGGTGCGACCGTGCGGAACATGTCGGTCTCGACGACATGCGGCAGGATCGCATTGACCCGGATATTGTCGCGGGCGTGGTCGAGCGCCAGGACCTTGGTCAGCCCGACGACACCGAATTTCGTGGCGCAATAGACCGCCCGGCGCTGAAAGCCGGTGATGCCGGCGGTCGAGGACACCTGGATGATCGAGCCGCCCTCGCCGTGCGCGCGAGCGTGGGCGATGAAGCGTTTCGACAGCCAGAGCACGCTGTTGAAGTTCAGCTCCAGCAGTTCATCGGTGCGCTCGGCGGTGATCTGGTCGGTGGCGACACCCCAGGAGCGCCCGGCATTGTTGATCAAGAAATCCACCCGATCGTGGGTGGCCAGCGCCCGGTCGAACACCGTGTCCGCCGTTCCGGGGATCGAAAGGTCTCCGCTGATGGCGGTTGTTTTCTGACCATCGCGTGAAAGCTCGGATGCACGCCGATAAAGCCGGCCTGCGTCGATGTCCTGGACGATGACATGGGCGCCGAGGTCGGCAAAGGCGCCGGCGATCGCAGCGCCGATGCCGCCCGCCGCCCCGGTCACCAGGGCCACCTTGCCACGAAAAAGCGTCGTGTCGAACGTGTTTACAGTCATCGGGATACCCGCCATGCCGACAATGCGGCTTCATCGATGTCAAGCCCGAGCCCGGGCCGTTCAAAGGGTTCGACCATGCCGCCGTCGAAAGTGAACAGCGGCGAGCGCAGGAACTCGTCGCGCCACGGGGACGGATCCATGTCGCATTCGAAGTAGTCGGCGTTCGGCAGCGCGTAGAGAAGGTTGAGGCATGCCGCGAGACTGACGGCGGTGCTGTAGTTCTTGCTGGAGAAGCCAAGGTGACGCATTTGCGCGTAGGCGGCGATCTTGCGCGCCTCGGTAATGCCGCCGACCTGGATGACGTCCGGCTGGACCATCTGGATGGCGCCGGCATCTATCATCGCGGCAAAATTGAACTTGTTGGTCTCGGTTTCGAAGCCGGCGATCGGAATGCGCGTCCGACGTGCGAGTTCGGCGCAGCCGGCAATGTTCTCCGGCTGCGTCGGCTCCTCGAACCAGCGAACGCCGATCCGCTCGAATTCGTCGGCGTAGGTCATTGCGGTGCGGGCATCGAGCGAGGTCGTCGCATCGCACATCAGATCGAGGTCACCGCCGAGGGCGTCGCGAGCCGCACGCACCCGTGCGAGGTCGCGGGCAATTGAAACGCGATGCGGCGTTTCATCGAGAACGCCGGCATGCACGGCGGAGGCGATATTGCCGACCTTCATCTTGTAACCGCGATAGCCGGCCTGCCGGGCCTTGGCGACGTCTTCGGCAAGGTCGTTGATCGAATAATCGCGCCGGTAGTAGCCGGAAGAGGCATAGGCGCACAGCGGCCGCGCAAACCCTCCCAGCAAGCGCCAGACGGGCTCGCCCGTCGCCTTGCCGAGAATATCCCAGAGCGCGATGTCGACCGCCGACAGGCAGGAGAGCAGAACTCCCTTGCGCCCGTGATAGTAGGTCTCCTGGTAGACTTTCTCCCACAGATATTCCGGTCGCCGGGGATCGTGACCCACGATCAGCGGCTGGATCTGTTGTTCGAGAACGGTCGTCGTAGTGGCCCAGGGGCCGCCCCACATCGCAGCCTCGCCCCAACCGAAAATGTTGGGATCATCGGTATGCACCTTCACCAGCACCGCCTCGCGCGACTGGTATTCGCCGCGCGGGTAGGTCAGCGGATAAGGCATCTGATAAGCGAGACAGAAGGTCTCAAGCCCGGTGATTTTCATGTCGGATCACTCAATTCGTACGCAGGCAGACGATCCGCTCAGGCTGGACCTGGAGACCGACGCGATCGCCATTCTTGAACGGCTGGTAGCTTTCGTTTCGCACCGTCAGGGCCACCGCCGGGGAAACCCTGACGACATACTCGGTCGTGCCGCCGAGGAAGCGGCTCTGCTCGACGACGCCGGAGAGGCCCGGTGCTGAGGGCGCCGAAAGGCGGATGTCTTCCGGCCGAATGGCGATGGCCTTCGCGGCCGCGTCGGCGCTGCAGGGCAAGGGTATGACGATATCGCCGCTGGCCTTGAACGTGTCGGCCGCGACCGCCCCCTTGACGACATTGGCGCCGCCGATGAAATCCGCCACGAACGGCGTCTCCGGATTGCGATAGAGTCGCGTCGGCGTATCGAGTTGCTCGACAATCCCGCCGTTCATCACCGCGACATAGTCGGAGAGGACGAGCGCTTCGCTCTGGTCATGGGTGACGAAGACCGTGGTGATCTTCAGTTCGCGGACGATGCGATTGATCTCGTCGCGCATCTCCTCGCGCAGCTTCAGATCGAGCGCCGAAAGCGGTTCGTCCAAGAGCAGGATGTCCGGTTGGATCGCCAGTGCCCGCGCCAAGGCGACGCGCTGCTGCTGGCCGCCCGAGAGCTGCTTCGGCGAACGCTCGGCGAACTGGCCCATCCGCACGATGTCGAGCGCCGTTCTCACCCGTTCGTCACGCTTGGCCCGCGCCATTCCGCGCATGCGCAGGCCAAAGGCCACGTTGTCGGCCACACTCATATGCGGGAACAAGGCATAGGACTGGAAGACCATTCCGATGTTGCGATGCCGCGCCGCCGTGTGCGTGATGTCGCGGCCGGCAAGCAGGATCGTGCCCGCCGTCGGTTGTTCGAAACCGGCAATCATGCGCAACGTCGTCGTCTTGCCGCAGCCCGAGGGTCCGAGCAGGCTCAGTACCTCTCCCTGCGCCAGCGAGAAACTTACGCCTTTGACGGCGTGGAAGTTGCCGAAGGATTTTTCGAGATTTTCAAGCTTGAGGGTCACTGTTTCCCACCTGAGCCGTGGCGGTTGGACGGCGCAGCCGTCCAACCCGCCGCTTCTTACTGAACCTGAGCCTTGGCCTTCTGCCAGACCTCGGTCGCTTTTGCCTCATAGGCAGCCCCCAGCGATCGCTGGAACTGAACCCGCGAAAGATTGGCCTCCGCCTGATCGACGCCGAGGCTCGCCTTGAGCGCCGGATCCATCAGGTCGACCGCCTTCTGGTTGGCCGGCGCATAGCCAAGCTCCTTGCCAAGCTGCGCCTGGACTTCCGGCGAGATCATATGGTCGATGAGGGCGTAGGCGGCTTCGGGATGCGGCGCCTGGCTGACGAGACACGGTCCGTCATACCAGGCGATGAAGCCCTCTTCCGGGTAAGCAAGCTCGATACTGAGCCCCTTGGCCTTCGCCTGCCGGAAGCCGCCGTCGTCCGTGTCGGCGATCCAGATTTCGCCCGCTGCGAGAAGCTGGGCCATCTCGTCGTAGTGCTGATAGACGGTCCTGACATGCGGCATGTCGGTCTCGAGCGTTTTTGCGATCGTCTGCCACTGCTCATCGTTCAGTTCGCCATACTCGAAGCCGGCCTGGAAGACCGTCCGGTAGGCCTGCTCGTTCGCCTTGTCGATCTTGCCGATCCGTCCCTTGAACTTTCCGGAATAGACGTCCTTCCAGGACTTGATCGGGCCGCCGGTCTTTGCCGGATCGTAGGCGATCAGCCCGTTAGCTCCCCAGGAATAGGTGACGTGAACATGGGTGCCGTCGGACTTGGGCTTCTGGAACGGCGCATACATGTCCTTGAAGTTTTCGAGCTTCGAAACATCGAGTGCGTCGATCAGCTGCTGCTTCCTCGCCACTTCCTCATAGCCGACACCGAGGAAGACGACGTCATAGGTACCGAGCCCGGAGGCGCGGATCTTGTTCATCGCCTCCTTTTCATCGGCGTAGTAGTCGATGTTGACCTTCGTGCCGTATTTCTCCTCGAAAGCCGGTAGCGCGAAGTCGATATAGTTACCCCAACTCAATACATTGATTTCGCCACCGATCTTCTTGTCCGCCGCCCAGCTTGCGCTGGCGGTGAGGCCGATCGATACGGCTGCGGCGGTTGCCGCGAGCATTTGACGCCTATTCATCCATTCCTCCCATGATGCTAGTTGCGTTTGGACCAGGTGAGACTGAGTGCCGTGGCGCTGAGCAGCACGGTTGCCACCAGGATGAGCGTGGACACGGCATTGATCTCGGGGGTGATGCCCACCTTGACGATCGAGTAGATCCGGATGGGCAATGTCGTCGTGCCGGCCGACGTCAGGAAGAAGCTGACGACGAACTCGCCGATCGAGATTGTGAAGGCGAAGAGCGCGGCACCGATGATTCCCGGCATGATCCCCGGCAGCGTCACGCGCCAGAGGACCGAGAGTTCGCCAGCGCCGAGCCCGCGCGCCGCCTCCTCCAGCGAGCGGTCGAAACGCGCCAGGCTGGAGATGAGGATGAAGGTGCAATAGGGCAGCGACAACAGGACGTGCCCTAGCAGGACGGCGACGAAGCCGGTCTGGAAGCCGATGTAACGGGCGAACAGGAGAAGCGATACGCCCATGATGATGCCCGGCGCCAGCATCGGCATCACCGTCAGCAGCATGAAGAGACTCTTGCCGCGGAAATTGTGCCGCACGATCGCCAGCGCCGACAGCAGGCCGAGCGTGGTCGCGACGGTGGTCGAGACGATCCCGACCTGCAAGCTCGTCCAGAGCGACTGCAGCGTCTTCGTGTCTTGGAAAAGCTCCGCGTACCAGCGCGTATCGAGATGCTCGATCGGCAGCGTGGTGATCGTGTCCTGGTTGAAACTGGTGATCACGACCAGAGCGATCGGCAGATAGACCATCGCATAGACGAGGAGTGTGAAAGTTCCGAGAACCCAGCGTGTCATCGTTCGCCCTCACTCATGACCGAGCATGCTGCGGTTGACGTCGAGGAACCGACCAACGATCAGCAGGCAGGCGAGGATGCTCGCCAGAAGAACCATCGACAGCGCCGCACCGAACGGCCAGTCGAAATTCGAGAAGGCGGTGGTGATCAGGTTGCCGTACATCATGCCCTTCAGACCGCCGAGCATATTGGGAACGACATACTCGCCGACCGCCGGGATGAAGGTGATCACGCAGCCCGCGACGATACCGGGCGCGATCAGCGGTAGGGTCACGTAGAGGAAGCGCCGGAACGGGTCCGCACCGAGATTTTCCGCCGCCTCGAGCACGGAATTGTCGAGCCGTTCGATCGAAGCGTAGGTCGGCACCAGCATATAGGGCAGGTAGATATAGATGAGGCCGATGACGACCGAGGTCTTGGTGAACAGGAGCTTGATCGGCTCGTCGATCACGCCTGCCGACATGAGAAGCCAATTCATCAGTCCGGCTTCGCCGATCACCAGATTCCAGGAATAGGTGCGAATAAGTACGCTCACCCAGCCGGGCACGATCAGGGCGAGCACCAGCAGGACGCGCCAGCGCGGCGAGACGAAGCGAACGATGTAGTAGGCCAGCGGCAGCGCCAAGGCGAGCGAGCCGATCGTCGTCAAGAGCGCCATGCCGGCAGACGAGGCGAGCGTTCCGAGATAGAGCGGATCGCCTGCAATCTTCTCGTACTGCGTCAGCTGCAGCGATGGCTGGATCAGGTAGTTCTCGTCGATCGCCCAGAAGCCATAGACGGCCATCAGGGAAATCGGCGCGACGAAGAGAATGAGCAGCGTCAGCAGCGGCGGAAGCAGCAGGCAAGCCAGTTGCCCATGCGCGCCGACCCTCCTCAAGGCTATTGCGGTTTCCATTTGCGTCCTCCCACGCCTCTTGATTGGCAACCTAATAACCGCTACGCTATTTTGCAAATTTATTGTTCTTATGAACTCTATAGGAAATCGAAATACAAATGTCAGGTGATCTGGATATCGATCTGCTGCGCGCGTTTGCCACCGTTCAGCAGTCCGGGGGGTTCTCGCAGGCTGCCGAGATTCTCGGACGCAGCCAGCCGGCGATCAGTCTGCAGATCAAACGACTGGAAGAGCGTGTGGGCGGCCAGGTGTTCGAGCGCAGCGCCGCGCGCGGGGTGCCGCTGACCCCGGTCGGCATGACGCTGATGGAGTACGCGCGCCAGATCATCGCGCTCCACGACGAAGCGCTCGCCCGCGTGACGCTGCCCAGCATCAAGACCTTCGTGCGGCTCGGCATCCTCGAAGAGCTCGGCAACTACCGTCTCCCGGCAGTGCTCCATTCCTTCTCAAAAGTATTCCCCGAGGCTAACCTTCAGGTTCAAGTCAAGCTCAGCAACAACCTGATGATCGAAATGCTCCAGGGCCGGCTGGACATTATTGTCATTGCGGCGGAGGCGGAGGTCCCGAATTCGATCCCGCTCTGGTCCGAGCAATTGGTCTGGGTCGCATCGAACGCGGTGCCGAGCCCCATGCGCCAGCCGGTGCCTCTGGTGACACTCCCCGACCCGTGTTTCTACCGCAAGGCCGCGATCCGGGCGCTTTCGGCGGCGGAGCAACCCTATACGACCGTCTGCAACAGCAGCACGATGGCCGGAATCCGTGCCTCGGTGATCGCCGGCATCGGCGTCACCGTGATGGGCAAGACAGAAGTGACGGAGGGGCTGCGTGTGCTCGGAAGCGACGCCGGTCTGCCCCGGCTCTCCGACGCCGACGTCGTCATCTATTTCCGCGACAAGGGCTTTGAGAGCGTTGCCAAGGCGCTGGCGGCCCATGTCCGCAAGAGCATCGCCTGATCACACCACAGCCATGGACGGATTTCGATGACCACCGCACCCCGCCCCGCCAACCCTGCCATCGGCTTCTGGCTGGAAAGCGACAGCCAGAAAGCCTGCGAGCTCGCACGTCTCGCCGGTTTCGATCTTGTCCTCTTCGACATGGAGCACGGCATTCTCGATCTGGCGGCACTGGACCGACTTCTCCCCTTCTGTCAGTCGATCGGACTGACCGCCTATGTCCGCCTGGCGGATGCGACGCGACCCAACATCCAGCATGCGCTAGACATCGGCGCGGACGCGATCGTCCTGCCGCAACTGCGCGATGCGGCGCATGCGCGGGAAGTCAGCGCATATGCGAAGTTTGCGCCCCTCGGCACGCGCGGCGTCGGCTACGGCCGCACGCAGCGCTATGCGGGTGCCACGAACAGCTTCTTCGAGACGGAGAACGTCCGGCGCCATTGCTATGCGATGATCGAAACTGCCACGGCCTTCGACGAGGCGGCCGCCATTGCCGCCCTGCCCTGCATCGACGGATTGTTCATCGGCCCCGCCGACCTTTCGGTGGCACGAGGGCGCGGTGCCTTCGCGGCCACGGACGCAGACCTTGACGATCTTCGCCACATCGCTGCCGTCGCCGCCGGTGCCGGCAAACGCTGGGCCGTCCCCGCGGCAAATCCAAGGCTGCGCGAGACGGCACTGCCGTTGGCGCCAAGCTTCGTCATGCTCGGGGACGAGCTGTCAGCCCTTTCGGCAGGATTTTCGGCGATGATCGGATCGCTTCCGGGCCGGCGCTGAATCCGGAACGCGTCTCAGCCTTCCGCCACCAACTTTGCCAGCGCCAGGGAGGCGGTGAGTCCGGGCGATTCAATGCCGAACAGGTTGATCAGTCCGGGCATGCCATGCACGGCAGGTCCCTGAACGACGAAATCCTGGCTGGCCACCGCGGGAGGCACGATTTTCGGCCGAATGCCGGAATAGGCGGGCAGCAATGCACCATCCTTCAGGTCAGGGAAATAGCGGCGTACGCCGGCATAGAAAAGCGCCGCCTTTGCCGGATCGACGTCATAGTGCAGCTTCTCGACCCATTCGATGTCCGGGCCGAAGCGGGCCTGGCCGGCGAGGTCGAGCGTCAGGTGGATCCCCAAGCCGCCCTTCACCGGGACGGGATAGATCAGGCGCGAGAACGGCGCTCTTCCGACAAGCGAAAAATAATCCCCCTTCGCGAAGTATTCCCTCGGCACGAGCGCCGGCGGCATCCCGTCGATCAGGCGGGCCAGCTTGGGTGCGGCGAGCCCGGCCGCATTGACCAACAGACGACAGCCAAGGCTCATCGGTTCGGCGCCGCCGACATCGACGACGATGCCGCGATCGGTCATCCGACCCCGCTCGACGGGGCTGTTGCAAGCGAGAACCGCGCCGGCGTTCTCGGCATCGCCAAGCAGCGACAGCATATAGGCATGACTGTCGACGATGCCGGTCGAAGGCGACAGGAGCGCGCCGGTCGCCGCAAGCGCCGGTTCGAGGGAGCGCGCCTCCGAGGCAGAGATTTGCCTGAGATCCGCGACACCGTTCCTTGCCGCCTTGGCGGCGATCGTCGGCAACTGTTCCAGTTCCGGCTCAGAGGTTGCGACGATCAGCTTTCCGCATTGCCTGTGGGGGATGCCGCGCTCCTGGCAATAGGCATAGAGCAGTCCCCTGCCCTCGACACACAGGCGCGCCATCAGGCTGCCCGCGGGATAGTAGATCCCGGCGTGGATGACTTCGCTGTTGCGCGATGAGGTTTCACTTCCGATGCGTTCGGCCGCTTCGAGTATGATCACCTCGCGACCCGCCAGCGCCAAGGCGCGCGCAACCGCTAGCCCGATAACGCCGGCACCCGCGACGATACATTCCACTTGCTCCTCGGACATAACAGGCGCTTTAGCACAGGATGGCGGGGGGGCGCCAGACGACCGCAGGGGGCGTCCACCTCGATCCGACGGCGAACGCCCGTAATTTACATGCCTTCTCGCCCGTTCGGGTCATGGGCTAATCCTTGACTATGGGCCTCGTTGTGCGAGCTTTGAAGGGAAGATGACCGAGCGGCAAGCAGCGCGCTTAAAATCAAACTTTATGCCCTTACCCCCCCATGACCGTCCGGTTCACACTTTCCCATATTATGGGAGGTTCCCATGTTCAGCAGGAAGGAATGGCACGCTCACGAGACCCCTCGTCGGCTTTTGCCGTTGGTGTCTTGCTTTTGTCGGTTGGCCTCATCGTCGCCTATCTGGTGCTGGCGGCCGGCATCGCTGGTGACAAGACGCCTGGCGCCAGGGTCTATGCACCTCTGACGCAAGAGAGGCTTACGCCACCCGGGAGATCATGAGGGGCGGCGCGCTTTACAGCGCCGTGCGTCTTTTCAGACGCACAAAGGACGCTTCAGCACTTTGAATTGCTGCATGTTTTGTCCTTAAATCGGCAGGAAACATGCAGTAGGTACTTGTTTCTATGAATGTCGTAACCCAAAAACCGCTGCGCACCTTTTGGGCGACAGGCATTCGGCCTAGATGATCACCTGTTCCCCCAGCTCGACGACGCGATTGGCGGGCAGATGGAAGTAGTCGGTCGGATCGATCGCCGAGTCCGCCATCGCGATGAACAGCCGGTCCTGCCATCTCGGCATGCCTGAAGCGGGATCCGGCACAAGCTTACGCCGGCCGAGATAGAACGACGTCGACATGATCTCGAACTTGAAGCCCTCCTTACGGCAGCGCGCCAGCGCCCGCGAGACATTCTGGTCGTCCATGAAGCCAAATCTCAGTTCGAGCTTGCTGAACCGGTCGGAGAGCTTCGTCAGCGTGTAGCGATCCTTCTCCCCGACATAGGGCACCCTCGCCGTCTTGATGGTCAGGATGACGTTGTGCTCGTGCAGCACGTGGTTGTGCTTGATGTTGTGCAGCAGGACGGACGGGGTCGTATCCGGTGTGGCGGTCAGGAAGATTGCGGTTCCCGGCACCTCGACCGGAGCGTGCTCGGATTTTCGTTCGACCGCAGCAATGAATTGGTCGAGGGGCACTTCCAGACGGGCTGTCTTCTCGCGCAGCAGCGCCACGCCTCTCCGCCAGGTCCACATGATCATGATCAGCGTGCCGGCAAAGAGGATCGGCACGTAGCCGCCGTGGTGAACCTTGAAGAGGTTGGCGCCGAGAAATACCAGTTCCAGCAAGAACAAGGGAAGCAGGATCGCGGCTGCCGTCAAGACCGCCCAGCCCCACTGGCGGCGAACGAACTCGAAGGCAAGGATTGTGTCGATCAGCATGGCGCCGGTGATCGATACGCCATAGGCGGGGGCGAGAGATTCGGAACTACCGAATACGAACATGAGAACAAGCACGCCAGCCAGGAGCGCCGTGTTGACCATAGGCAGGTAAATCTGGCCCGTATGCGTTTCCGAGGTGTAGCGGATTTCGAACCGTGGCAGGAACCCGAGATGGATCGCTTGCCGTACGAGCGAGAACGCCCCGGTTATCACCGACTGGCTGGCAATGATGGTCGCGAGCGTGGCAAGGATCACCACCGGCAACAAGGCCCAGCTCGGAAACATCAGGAAAAATGGATCCGAGATCGCCTCGGGATGCGACAGCACCAGGGCGCCTTGCCCGAGATAGTTCAAGGTCAGGGCCGGAAATACAACCGCGATCCACGCCGCCTGAATCGGCGCGCGCCCGAAGTGCCCGAGATCGGCATAGAGGGCTTCCGCCCCCGTGACCGTCAGGAAAACCGCTCCAAGAACGATGAACCCGACGAGGCCTGCATCCCACAGGAAGACTACGGCGTGCACGGGGTTGAAGGCTCCCAGGATCGCCAGGTCGTCGCCGATATGGGCCACCCCCGCCGCGCCCAGAACCAGAAACCAGATGAGGGTGATCGGCCCGAAGAAGATCGCAACGGCACCGGTGCCACGCGACTGGACGGCAAACAGCAGCACCATGATCGCGACGGAGATCGGCAGCACGTAGTCGTGCAGATCCGGCGTCACGAGCTTCAGCCCTTCGACGGCCGAGAGCACCGACAGTGCCGGCGTGATCATCGCGTCACCGATGAACAGAGAGGCACCAAAAATGCCGGTAAAGAACATCAGTACGGGATATTTGGTCCCCTTCTTCATCAACAGGGCAAGAAGGGCCAAAGTGCCGCCTTCGCCATTGTTGTCGGCGCGAAGCAGCAGGATCACGTATTTGATCGTCACGATGATCGTCAGCGTCCAGATGACCAGCGAGATGAGGCCGATGATCTCTCCTCGGTCGACACCGCCCGCGGCAAAGGGGCGCAGCGCCTCGCGAAACGCATAGAGCGGGCTGGTGCCAATGTCGCCATAGACGACTCCCACTGACCCAAGCATGAGGCCGAGAAACTGGCGCAGACTATTGGCCCGTGCCGGTACATGATCGACGGAGGCGGTCATGGATTCTCCACGTCAGAAAGGCCCCGGGGTGAAGCACGCGCCCTATGCCGCGCCTCCCGATCAATTCGGCGTTCGGGCGGGCGACAACTTCTCTGCAACGCGCGGAACACGGAGAAGTTTCTATCTTCGTATAGGACTGTATCGCTAACTTCCATGGCCGCGAAAGAGAATCCAGCAGAAATCTGCCCCGAGCAATTCCCACCGCGGCCCAGCGTGCAGCACCTTGACTGGCGCACTCAACGGAGGCCCTTAGCGGGCATATTGATAAGCCAAGTGGGCAAGCGCAGACAGCGCAAGCATCCAGATGAAGACGATAACGACGGCTGCTATAATGCTGTAAGGTCGCTTTTCGCGGCTGGCCGCTGTCCTCCTGACTCGGCCATCAGATCCGCTGGAATAAGACGGACCGTGAGTGCAATGCCGATGGGGAGAATGAACAATTCGTCCAAATACCCCAGAATCGGGATGAAATCCGGGATAAGGTCGATCGGGCTCAGGGCGTAGGCTGCGACAACTCCGGCGGCAGCCTTTGCATACCAAGGTGTTCGTGGGTCACGAGCAGCAATCCACAGAGCCACGACGTCGCGCTTCAGATTGCGTGTCCATTGCCTGGCTCGTTCCATAACATCAGCGCTTCTTCTCATGATGCTCGGGAATCCTGCAACGAGTAGACTGTTCTCGGCTTCGCCCGGGATCGGCAATCAATGGCCTTGTGAGTTTCCGTCGCCTTTTGCCATATCAACGAGTCCCGAGCCAGGGTTATCCTGCGACTGCAGATCGGTCGGGATCGGGCTCGTCCAGGTGAATTTGGTCCCGGCCGGCGAGCTTGGCCATGTATAGAGCCCGGTCCGCGCGCGCATAAAGGCTGATCGCCGTGTCGCTTGGTTGAGCACCCGCGATACCTGCTGAAAACGTGTATCCGAAATCGGGTCGCTCCTGAAGCGGACGGGACTTGCGCACGGAGGCGAGCATCCTTTCGAGGATCAATTTGGCCTGTTCGACGGGAGTGGCTGGCAGGGTGAGCACGAACTCCTCGCCGCCGACCCTTCCGAAGCAATCGGTGCGCCGCACCAGGCGGTGAATGCGCATGGCGAAGTCCCTCAGGATCGTATCGCCGGTCTGGTGGCCGAACTGGTCGTTGATGCTCTTGAAACGGTCGATGTCCAGCACGCAGAGGCAGCCTGCGGAGGTTTGGCCGCCGGGTGGCTGCAACATATCGTCAATTCTAGCCGTTACGAAGCGGCGGTTGGCGACCCCGGTCAATTCGTCGGTGTAGGAGGCCTTGATCGCTAGGTCGCGATCCTGTCGTACGGCGCGCGTCTTGGCTTTGAGGCCGGTAACATCGGTGGCGACGCAAAGCATCCACCCATCTTTCTCAACGGTTTCGGTCATCCAAAGCCAACGTCCGTCGAACAGATCGGTTTCAAATGCCCTGTACCCGAATTGCCGCGGCGCGACTGGGTCGATCGCAGCCACTCTTCGAAATCTGCGACGCAGATGACCGTGCCTCGCCGGGCATGAAAATTCCGCCGCATCAGGTCCGGCCAGAGGGGCATCTCGTCCGGTTCTATGAAATAGGCGGATCGGAAAGCCTCGTTGGCGTAGCGTAGACGGTCGAACTCGTCGTAGGCCGCGACGAGAACCGGGGAGGTCTCGAAAAGTTCAAAGATTCGCCTGATATCCTTCGCCATGTCCTTGACTTTAGACGTTCTTCGTTAATGCGAGCACCAAGCCAGCGGTGAGATCGCAAACGGCTTCCAGCATCACTGCACCTGATCTTGTCGAGAAAACGGCTGCAGCGGCACATCCCTTAGTTGGAAGACGGAAAGGCGGCGCTAGCCCGATCGTCCGCCGTGATTGCGGCAGATACGCCTTTGCGCAGCTTGGCTCCAGGGTGGAAACCAGCACTTGCGCAATGCTCCTACGCCGCTACCAGCAGTGACTCGTCATCGCCTCAATCAGGCATACACTGATCGTTTCCGGCACACGCTCGGGGCGCTGGTGGATGCGCGAACTCGCCGCCGTCGAGAGGAGATGAACCATGTTGCCGTCTCGCGACCGGTGCAGCACTTTCGGCCCCACGGAAGTGGATTTGCTGCACAACATATTCGAACAGATCCTGGAGGAAAGGGGCGTGGACAGCAGCGGCGAGAAGGCAAATGAAATCGCCGCAAGATTGATCTCCGTCTATCAATCCGGCGTGCGCGACGTCGAAATGCTGAAGACGCTGTCCATGCGTTCGCGGGATTGATTCCCTGTACGAGCCCCGGCACTTCCCGCGGAACCGGAAGGTGGTGGCCTTCCGTCTTGAGGAACTATTTTATGCTTGGTTGCAGTGGAGGCCATTTTTCGTAGTCAGGGGTGACGATTCACCGCTCAGTGCAGGGTCTTGTTCCCGGGGGCGACGGACGCATTTTCGGCAATCTTCGTGCTCAAGCGCATCGCCATGACGTAGTCTTCGGTCAGTTCCATGAGAGCAAGCGCGATCTCCTGCCACGACCAGCCGGCGCCCTCCGCCAAGCTTGTGAAGACTTGAAAATCCTCTTCCAGTGCACGCTCGCACTCTAGCCGGCGGTCCGTTGGCTGGGGTTGGGTGATCGTGTCGGTGATCTTGGGCATCGTTCCTCCCACTGCAGGTCTCCCTTGGATGGCAGTCGGTCCAAGGACAAAAACGTTCAGCAATTCGAAGTGCTACAGCGACTTTTTGCGCCTCTGATAAGACGCGCGGCGCTGTAATGCAGGAAGAAACTCGCAGACGACGAGGCGGGTTCCATGGGACCGCACCGAAATGCATATGAAGTCCGGAAGCGGCATGGAAACGAACAAAGCGATTGCGCCCGGCGTTACCGTCGACAGCAGGGAGACGGTTATGGTTCCGCACAAGCAGCGGAAGCGCCCGAAGGAAGCTCGGCAGGGCGAATTTGCGGCCTTCCCCTATGATCGCAGCGCCGTGGAGCGGTTTCGCCAGGCGTTTCCACGCGCCCGGTGGAACGACGAACGCAAGAGCTGGTTCGTGCCCGGCAAGACGGCCGCTCGTCGTATTGAGCGATGGCTGGCAAGGGAAGCAGCGCACAATGACATTTATGGCGATACCAAGGGCCGCGACGCGTACGATTTCGAGCCCATCGTCAGCCGATATCTCGAAGTCGGCGATGATCTGCGCATTCGAACGCCCTATGCGAAATCGCTGATTGAAATGCTGCGCGAAATTCCCTGGGCGCACTGGGACGAAGATCTGCGGGTCTGGCGGGTGCCGTTCCGCTCCTACGAAGAACTGCGGCGACGATGGTCCAGCATCGAGGCGGCGGCGCTGCGAAATGAGCCCGAGGAGAAGAAGCGCCGCAGAGATGCGAAAAAGGGCTCTGAAGTACAGAGCGCGGCCAACGCGCGCTCCGCGGAACGCCGCCGCCACCGCTATCCGCTGCCCGTTGACGACCCGCCGCCCGCAGGGCGTCCGGTTGCGACGGTAGAGTATGGAATCGTCGTCTTTGTCGAATTCTCAGGCGAAGTCGCCGAGACGGCGGCGCTGGCGGAACACTATCCCCATGCCAGCGGAACCGTTGATCATGTCTGGGGACGATGGCGCGCGCCGACCCTTGCCGAACTCGTTGCGACATGGCCGGCCCGCCGGGAGCCCGGACCCGATGCGCTTGCCAGGGGGTGGTGGCAGCCGACACTGGCCGAGTTGAGGATTGCCCGTAGAAGCGCCCGATCCATGGCGCGACGCCGGCGTGCGAGAAAGCCGACGGGTGCTGACGCGCATCGGACCCACGTTCATTAGCGAGCCCAAAAGTATTTCGAACCGAAATGCGCGTGCCGGTTTATTTGCTTCGCGGCTTTGCAGTGTGTCGAACTGCAGCTATGTTCCTTATCCGTTCTCGCGCGATTCGCGGCAGTCCCGCCCCTTTACAAGGACGCGCCTGTTCAGTCGCGCGAGCGTACCCGGAGGCTGGATGAGCGCGGCATACCTGGAGAAATTGAACGAACGTCAGCGCCATGCCGTCGAACACGGTGTCGCGCCCGGCGTCCATGGCGGCGGCCCGCTTCTCATCATTGCCGGCGCCGGCTCGGGCAAGACGAACACGCTTGCCCACCGGGTCGCGCATCTCATCGTCAACGGCGCGGATCCCCGGCGGATCCTCCTGATGACCTTCTCGCGCCGGGCGGCCGCCGAGATGGGCCGCAGGGTCGAGCGCATCTGCAGCCAAGTGCTCGGCGGAAAGGCAGGGAGCTTTTCCGACGCGCTTGCCTGGGCGGGAACCTTTCACGGCATCGGTGCGCGGCTTCTGCGCGAACATGCCACGGAAATCGGCATCGATCCGGATTTCACCATTCACGATCGGGAAGACAGCGCCGATCTCATGAACATCGTCCGGCACGAGCTTGGATTTTCGAAGACCGAAAGCCGTTTCCCGACCAAGGCGACCTGTCTTGCCGTCTATTCGCGTGCGGTCAATGCGGAACAGCCGCTCGAAGGAGTCCTGCGCGACAGTTTTCCCTGGTGTAGCGCATGGGAAAAGCAGCTGCGCGAGCTTTTTGGTGCCTATGTCGACGCCAAGCAGGCGCAGAACGTTCTCGATTACGACGACCTGCTGCTCTACTGGGCACAGATGATGGGGGACGCCGTGCTCGCCGAGGAGTCCGGCTCCCGGTTCGATCACGTGCTGGTCGACGAATACCAGGATACCAATCGGCTGCAGGCTTCGATCCTGAGGGCGATGAAGCCGGATGGCCGCGGCCTCACGGTCGTGGGCGACGACGCCCAATCGATCTATTCGTTCCGCGCCGCGACAGTACGCAATATTCTCGATTTTCCGGCGACCTTCACACCTGCTGCAGAGATCATCACGCTCGATCGGAACTACCGCTCGACACAGCCGATTCTCGCTGCCGCCAATGGCGTCATCGAACTTGCTCGCGAACGCTTCACCAAGAACCTCTGGACCGAGCGGGAATCGACCGAACGCCCGCGCCTCGTCACCGTGCGAGACGAAGCGGTCCAGGCAAATTATGTCGTCGAACAGGTGTTGCAGAACCGCGAAGGCGGAATGCTGTTGAAGCAGCAGGCCGTGCTTTTCCGCACCTCGCACCACAGCGGCTCGCTCGAAGTGGAGCTGACCCGCCGCAACATTCCCTTCGTGAAGTTCGGGGGCCTCAAGTTCCTGGACAGCGCCCATGTGAAAGACATGTTGGCGGCACTGCGCTTTGCCCAGAATCCGCGCGACCGGGTAGCCGGATTCCGGCTGATGCAATTGCTGCCGGGCGTCGGTCCGCAGACGGCCGGACGGGTTCTCGACGCGATTGCCGCCGACCCGGAACCGCTGACGACGCTTTGCGAGATCCCCGCCCCTCCCCGGTCCGGCACTGACTGGATATCCTTTGTCGACATGCTGCAAGCCTTGCGGCCCGGTCGGGCCGGCTGGCCGTCCGAGATCGGCACGGCCCGCAGCTGGTACGAGCCACATCTCGAGCGAATCCACGAGGATGCCGAGATGCGCAAGGCCGATCTCCTGCAGCTCGAGCAGATCGCCACCGGCTATCCGTCGCGCGAACGCTTCCTGACCGAACTCACCCTCGACCCGCCGGACGCCACGAGCGACCAGGCCGGCGTGCCGCTGCTCGATGAGGACTATCTCATTCTCTCGACAATCCACTCCGCCAAGGGGCAGGAATGGAAGTCGGTTTTCGTCCTAAACTGCGTCGACGGCTGCATTCCCTCCGACCTCGGCGTCGGCAGCACGGCAGAGGTCGAGGAGGAGCGGCGCCTGCTTTACGTTGCCATGACCCGCGCCAGGGACAGCCTGCATTTGACCACGCCGCAGCGCTTTTTCACGCACGGCCAGAATGCCCACGGCGACCGGCATGTCTACGCCTCGCGCAGCCGCTTCATCCCCGCAACGCTTCTGCAGTTCTTCGAGTGCTCGGCCTGGCCCGTCGCCACGCCGGCTGCGGCTGGCCAGCGCGATGCGCATCAATTGCGCGTCGATGTCCGTGCCCGCATGCGCGGCATGTGGCGCTAGGGAAACGGTCTTTGCCGGCTCGTTGGAGCCGAGCGCTCCGATTGGCGGACCGGCATCGCCGGGGTAGCGCCTTTGGCCATGCCGTGCAGCACCCTGAGCAGATCATAGCCGCCCGGCCAGCGGCCGAAACCGCTGGCGATGTTGATGTGGCCGGCATGGCCGAGATCGATAAGGCGGCTGCCCCATCTTTCGCAAAGAGCCCGCAAGCGGTCGAAGCGCATGTAGGGATCGTTGAGACTGCCGACCACGAGGCTCGGAAAGCTGAGACGTCGTCGCGGCATGGCACCAAAATCGATTACCCCCGGATGCAGCCGCTCGGTTTCTTCCAGATCGCAGGGCGCGACGAGAAGGACGCCTTGAACGCGGTCTGCAATCGGGCGCCCGCCCAAGCCCGCGATCAACAGGCAACCGAGGCTGTGGGCGACGATATCAACCGCCCGATGCCTCGCGATTTCAGCCTCCAGAGCGCTTCGCCAGGCGGCAAGTGCCGGTCGGCTCCAGTCGCCCTGCTCGACGAGTGTCGCCTCGGGATGGTCGACGAGCCAATGGCGCTGCCAGTGCCCCTCGCCCGATCCGAACAACCCCGGAACAATCAGCGTCTTCACCATTGCATTCGCTCCCCGGCGCGTCCGGTTGCTGCAAAAGGAAAGGTTCATACGCAGATTGTGCCCACCGGCGAGAGCGAGCGTAAGGAATGAAGATTTATTCTCTACAAAACTACTAGAAAAATATGCCGTGCGTGCGAAACGCGTCCCATCCGACGGAGCATCGCATCAGTTTGCAGCCGAGCAAATCAGCAATATCGCCGATGAAGGGAAAGCCAGCCGTCGCCGCCGATCCCGGCCTTGACGTCCGTATAGTGCTCCAAGGTCAGGTGCGGCGTTCCGGCTGCCGCAGCGTGAGCACCAGTGATCACGGCCACCTCGGCGCCGGCCGAACTGCCCGCGAGTATCCCGGCCGGTGCATCTTCGAAGACGAGGCAATCCTCGGCGCGAACCCCGAGCCTCTTGGCGGCGAGAAGGTAGCCCTGCGGATCAGGCTTGCCCGCCGTGACGTCCTCGCCGGTGACCATGTGGCGAGGAACCGGAATGCCGGCCGCGGCGAGACGACGCATGGCCAGTTCGAGCGGCGCCGACGTGACGATCGTCCAGCGCTCCGGCGGCAGTGAGTTGAGGAAGGCGACCGCCCCGGGTATTTCGACGATGCCTTCCACGTCAGCGATCTCCGCCAAGGCCAACTCTCGCGCCTCGATGTCCGGATCGACCGCCAGCCCGAGCTTGCGGATCGTGTCGGACGCGCGCACCCCGTGCACCGATTTCATCAACTCATGGGGATCGAGCCCGTTGCGGACCGCCCACGCACCCCAGACCCGTTCGACGACGGCCATGGAATTGAGCAGGGTGCCATCCATGTCAAACAGCAAGGCAGCGAATTTTTTCGGGAATATCGCAGTCGTCAGGGTATCCAAGCCGGCTCCTCAGGTGGGGTTTCGGACCACAACTATCTCCGGATGGACCGGCGTACAACACTCCTCGGGGAATTATGCAGTAAGTGCCGCACAGCGAGCTCTCGCGCTTCAGGCCAACTGGCCGCCGATGGCCGCCGATGGCCCGAAACGGACGGGCCTCCGTTAAATCGTAGCCGATTAAAGGATAAAAACGTGCCGCGATTCAAAATGCTACAGCG
This sequence comes from Sinorhizobium fredii USDA 205, assembly GCF_001461695.1. Classification (GTDB taxonomy): domain Bacteria; phylum Pseudomonadota; class Alphaproteobacteria; order Rhizobiales; family Rhizobiaceae; genus Sinorhizobium; species Sinorhizobium fredii. Next base: position 40,092 of record NZ_AUTC01000147.1, read on the forward strand.
ACCTTTGCGCGTCTGACAAGACGCGCGGCGTTGTAGCACAATTTGCTACTACCCATAGCGGCGACTGCCATTCACTTCTTTGCCGACGATTTCCCTGATGATTGTCAAGGTTTCCCTGGCGGCTTCCCTTGGGGACAGGGCGGTGTCTGCGACATTGCTCACGAGTTTGGTGATATCGTGATCGATATTCTTCTCCGACCATCGCTTGCCTTTGGCGACGGTGATGTAGACCGAATAGGCGTGGTGCATGGTTCCGGGTCGTTCACCGATGATGTGGAGAATGCCCCTTAGACTGTTGGGATCGGCGTCTTCGAAAAGTACTTCGCCGATCCGATAGCCGGCTCGCACCCTTCCGCCGGTGACCACGATGTTCCGGTCGCTCATCGTGACGCCGGCTTCGGCGAGCAATCTGCGCATCTCCTCAAGGTAGGGCGCAAGATGTCCATCGTCCATGATGGCCTTGGCGTTCAGGCCGTCCGAGATGACGATCTGGCCTTTGGGCATATCGCCTCCCCAGGAGGCTCTTATTCTTTCCATCTCTTGAATTGCTTCAGGGCTCAGCGTCTCCCCTGTAGGAGGGTGAGCTATGTAATCATTGCGGTCTGTGGACAGGGTGCGGACGGCCACGACATCCGGTACGGCGGCGATAAACTCGGGCGTGAGTTCGGCCCAGAGCGACTGCTTGGCGTCGTCGTACAGGCTCTTTACCTTGGCCGCGAGCGTCGGATTGAGATCCCAGATACGCTCTCCGTGCCCGGTGGCAAGATCGACACCTCTTTCTTCAACTTCCCGCATCTTCTGGCCACCCTCGACGTAGATCGCGTCCTTGGATCGTCCATCCCCCTTGGCGAGGCGATACTGGTAGTATACCCAGAGAGGATCTCCAAATTTCGGGGTGTAGCTGTCGTCTTCGCCAACGATCCCGATCCGCTTGTAGAAATCCCACATCGCATCATTGACCTTGAAGCCAAACTTGTCCCGCAGGCGCACGTGATCCTGGAACGACGTTGTGAGATAGCTCAACATCGGGTCGTTCTTGGTAGGCAGAGCAATCAGATAAGCGGGATTGGCCGGCATGATCTGGTCCTGGCACCAATCCAGGTCTTCAAGGCTGACCGTCATGTGCAGCGTGGTGCAGATATCCAGGCCGATGGTAAGTCCATGGAGCTTGCCCATGACCATATCTTCGAGACAGCACCTGACCAGTTGTTCGCGGCTCTTGAAGACCTCGGGTCCAATAAAGCCGGCAACGTCATTGACATGAAGCCATGCGCCCTGGGGCTGCACCTTCGCGAGCTCGATGGCCACCGCCCTGCTGAAGCCGTACTTCCGCGACTCGAGCACCATCATGTCGACGCCGTTTGCCGCGCCGTTGGTAAATTCCGAGCCCTGCCCGGTTTCGAAGTAGAGGCCATATCTCTCCCCCTCCTTCGCGCGTGCGTACCTCAGGATTTTCTCGTTCGTAATGTCGAAAATCTTGTTGCAGTCATCTGTCCCGGCAAGGCTCTGGAACACCGTGGAAACCGTTCCCGGAAATGCATCACTCACTTCGGATTGGACATCGATATGAGCGAGCACACACCAAGGGATCACTTCCCCAAGCTCGAAAGTATCGACGATGTCCTTGAGCGCCCATTCAACCGCGACGACGCTATTTACGGTGCTGTCCACCGGGTTGGTACCAATGACAATATCGCCCGTTGCATAGGAGAAGGCATCGAAAACCTGCCAGACGATGTCATCGGGATGATCTGTCGGAGAATTGGGCTGGATTCGTGCGCCCATGTATCCCTTTGATCCCATCTTGGTGCCGGGCATTACATTGAAGATTTTCTGATTGAGGGAGATCAGTTCCTCATTGCTCATCAGCTTCGGGACGAAGCCTATCGTGTCGCTGGTCAGGCCATTCATGATGCCTTTGATCTTGTCCTCTGGTTCGGTGAGAAGAAATTCCTTCAGTTGGCCCATTGTCCAGTCTTTGACCTTTTCATACTGGGCTCGATCCGTGGTCTGCCATATCAGTTGCTGCAGGTCGTCCACGAACAATGGGTGCTCGTGGAGATCTTTGATCTTCGTATTTGCCAGGAGGGTACGCGCGCTTCTTCGACTTGTCTCATCTGCGGCTCCCACCCCAATTGTCTGATCTCCCTCTTTGAACTCGTTCGCAGCGCCGATCACCTGCTGGTAGGCCGTCTGATCAAATCCGCCTTTGATCCTACTGACGTAGGCAAAGACGTCCTCGCCCTGCTTGACCTCCTCGATTGCAAGGGTGCCGCCGGCGGGCGCGGCTCTGGCAATATGATTGTAGCTTGCGAGCGTGGTCGCGGCAGTTCCCGCAATGAGCAGGAGATCTCTTCTGGAGATCCCCTGGTGCTGATCAGAGAACAAGCTTTTGGTCATCGCCATGTCCTTTTTGCAGTGCTATCGGCATCCCGCCGAACGGCTCACCACCGGGGTTTGATGGCCACGGCCGCCGCCCACATCAATCGACCGGATCATCAGACAGATCGCTCAACGGGTGCGGGCATAGGCCTTCGCCGGCTAGACAGGTCACCTTCCGTGGGAGTCCCCCTCGCACTTGCTCCGTGCCCTTGACGCCCATTTCCATCCACCAATCGGCGGCATGGTGTGGCCATATAGGCTTTGCGATGCTCGATCAGCTTCGCCTGGATTGCCTGCTTGATTTAGGCCGCGCGTGCCCCGAGTTGCGGCAGTCGATCGATGTCATCCCGGTTCATCGTTACGGTCTCAAGCGAAGCCATCTGAGCCTTCCCAATCGCAATGACCTTTGCTGAAATTTCCCGGCCTGCTCAATGCAACCTAATGCAGTCTCATGCCTATGCGACCGTCGATCTTGCCTTCTTCCATCCAATGGAAGATGTCGTTGATGCTCTCCAGGCTCCCCCAAACGGGCGCCTATTGAGCATACGGAGCCGGTAAATGCTCTACCACGCCCCGAACATCGTGGACGCTCTCGACCAAAATCCGTGAAGCCTTACCGCAAGCGACGTCTCGATTTTACCTGTCTGACGATGTTGTCAGGTGGCTGTTTGACCACTCATTTGGTCATCACATCTTTCACGCGCAGGTCGAATCCACTCCGCCAGGGACCTCGACACCAGTAACAGGAAGAATAATCTAATCCACTTATGGTAGCTCTACAATCAATTTTGGAGCGCCTGTTTTGCGGCATTTGGCGTGAATTGCACCTTAAAGGCGAGTTCGCACGATGTTGCTCGATGGTCGCATAGTTTCCGCTTTCTCGTCCGGGACTCAGCGACGTCCGCCGGCGATGAGAAAGTCGATCGGCCCGCCCGGTGCGTCGTCGTCGAAGACGGCGCAGGAAAGCACGCCGCCGAAGACGGCACCCGAATCGACATTGGTCCTGTTGCCGACGGTCCGCGGATTGCTGCGGCTTGGCGTATGCCCGTGGCAGACATGCCTGCCCCAGTAAAAGCCGGAATAGTTCGGTTCGGTGCGCATCCAGAGCAGGATATCGTCGCCCTGCTCCTCGAGCGGGATCGTCTCATCCACTCCGGCATGGACGAAGATGCGATAGGGCTCGACGATGATCGACGGAAGCTCGGCCATCCAGACCAGGTGGCTTAGGGGTATTGCGCCACCGTAGGATTCCAGGGTCTCGTCGCCGCCGTTCATCAGCCATGAGCTCATCTCGGCGAGACCCCTGCGGGCCGAAAGCAGCATGTCCTCATGGTTGCCCTTGAGGGTCATCCATTGCCAACCGGTCTTGGGCGGTCCGGCCATGATCCGTTCGACGACGCCTCGGCTCTCCGGGCCGCGATCGACGAGATCACCGAGGAAAATGACCCTACCCCCGGGCGCGGATGACTCGATTGCAACCAACAGGCTTTCGAGCTGCGCGAGGCAGCCGTGAATATCACCGACAGCGAATGTGAGACGTCGGGCATTCATCAAGCGGTGCTCCCGTTGGCGTCCAAGACGGCTTTCTCCATGGATGCGGACGAGGATCGATCGTCACTCGTCTTAAGCCGCGCGATGAATTGCGGCGGCGACCGCAGGGCTCGCTTCACAGCACTATCGCATTCCAACATCGACCGAAATCGCTTTCGGCGCAAAATTGCGGAAACGCAACATGTTGGTTAATCTGAGGGCGAGGAGAGCAGCACGCCAGAATTTCGCGACCGCGCAGGTCAACGGCGCGGCGTTGACCTCGGAATAGTTGAACTTGTGATGGACACCGGGTCGCTGGCGGGGAACGTATCTTCGAGCCCCTCCTCCAGCTGCTCTTCCATCGCCTGTTGGTCGTGTGCCTGGCGGGCGTTCGGAAGCGCACCTTCCGGGATCGACGGAGAGCGCCGCGTGCCGCCTATGCCGAGCAGCTCACCATCCGCCTCCATGGCGGCGGCAAGGATTTCCTTCGCCCGCCCCACCGCATTTATCCGGTTGAGGGTGCCCTCCGCGTTCTGCGGGCACAGGACGGAAACGACCTCTCCCGTCGCGCCGACGAATTCGACGGTGAAACCCGCCTTGCCGCCGCGCTCGGGGAAGACCTGGATTCCAACGAACTGCATCGGTTGCTCCTTCCATGGAAGGACCTACGGTTACCGTGACCGCAATCGGACCGGTTTCGAGCATGCAGTCTAGCAGATTTTCCGGACTGCCGACAGTTCGATCCGTCGCGGCTGCTTTGTCCGCTGCCTACAGAACTCCCCCCGGTCCAGCTCGCAGGCCGCTCTCGGCCGCGTGGTAGCCCGGTGCCTCGTTCTTCCGCTCCGTCGGGCGCGTGCAGGCCGCGAAAGCGTCGAGGGAGCGGTTATAGACGCCCGTTTGCACGTCCATCATGCCGAGCACCGTATGGAAGAGGTTGTCGTGCGACTTCGGGGTGTCTGCGTCCGTGGAGAGACAGGCTGCGTCAACCCCCATCGCGGTCTGATATGGTTTCGAAAACCAGGCGATGAAGGGGACCTGCGTCTGTTCCTTGGGTGCGATCGCATAGGGCGCGCCGTGCAGATAAATGCCGTTTTCGCCGAGCGATTCCCCATGGTCCGACATGTAGATCATCGCGCCGGCAATGCGGTCCTGGTGCTTTTCGAGCAGCCTCGCGACGCTCGCCAGGATATGGTCCGTGTAGAGGATCGTGTTGTTATAGGCGTTGACGATTTCCTCCGTCGTGCAGCTCATCAGTTCCGGAGTCCGGCAGTCCGGCGTGAAGCGGCGGAACGCCTCGGGATAGCGCAGGTAATAGGATGGCCCGTGGCTGCCGAGTTGATGCAGCACGATGACGCTATCGTTGGTCGTTGCGCCGAGCTTTTTATCCAGGTCGTCGAGGAAGATTTCGTCGAGACATTCGCCATCGTTGCACAGCGGGCTGTTCTTCCTACGCGTCATGCTGGCGAAATTGATGAGGTCGGCGATTCCCTTGCTGCCCGTGTTGTTGTCCCACCAGGTAACCGAAACGCCCGCATGCGTCAGTACGTTGACGAGGTTTTCACTCGAGCGAGCCTTCCAGTCGCTGTACTCTCTGCGGGGATAGACGGAAAACATGCAGGGCAATGAGACGGCTGTCGCCGTGCCGCAGCTCGTCGTGTCGCGGTAGTTGACCACGCCAAGCGTCTTCAATTCCGGATTTGTCTCCCGGTCATAACCATTGAGGGAGAAGTTCATCGCCCGCGCAGTCTCGCCCGCAACCACCACCACGACGACAGGCTTGCCGGCTGTGGCGATGCGCGCGCCCTTTTTGGCGTCGGTCCCGAGTGGTTGCACGACCAGATTGCGTTCGCGATAGGTCGAAAGACCGTAGCGCACCGCCGACGAGATCGGCCCGGCCGGATTGAACCGGACCATCAGGTCCCGATGCTCCCGCAGCGCATAGGCGATGCCGGCAAAGTTGGCGTAGATGAGCACGCCGCTCAAGACAAGCGCCGGAGCAATGAAGAGGAAATTGACGGCGGCCTTTGCGAAAAATCGACGATGCCTGACTTTCACCCAGGCGATCAGAAGGGAGGGAATGAGCGCGTAGAGCGCAACATGAAGCGCAAGGCCGCCTGTCAGCAGATGGCCAGCCTCGGCTTCCGTGGTGACGGCGGCATTGCCGATCATGCCCTTGTCGATGACGACGCCGAACGTATCGGTGAAATAAGAGGCGGCCGCCGATATGATGATCAGCAGGATCAGCACCGGCTTCATCACATATTTCATCGAAAGTGACGTCAGGATCGAAAAGGTGGTGAGACCGAGTGCCACGCCGAGCGATAGCATGGCGATCCACGCGTGATCGAAATAGGCCACCGCGCGGCTCCAAAAGGAATTGTTGGTGAGCATCAGCAGGTAAAGCGTGGCGATCGCGCTCAATGCGATGCTGCCGATTTCCGGCCGGCGACTTCTGAAGGCAGCCAAAACATTTTTCTCCAAGCAAGGGAGCTCATCGCTCTCATTGGTTTGTTGCGGCATTCCGAGCCGTCATCGACCACTTTGAGAGACGCAACCGGTTCGCCGACGCGTCTCGACGCCTCCGCCAGTACCGCGGGCAAGCTGTCGAAGTACTGTCGGGAGAATGGTTGAAGACGGTCCGGAACTGCGCCGAGTCCGTGACATCGCGAGGCGGACGGTTTCTCGACAGCCTTGCAAAGGCACGTTGGCACCTTACGGAAAAACTCCTATGGTCTGCGGCCGACGCCCGCAGAGGGCTAACGATCAGGAAAACGCATGCGCCTGCTGCTCGTCGAAGACAGCCCCCGCCTCATCGAGCTCGTGGGCGAGACCATGCGTGATGCAGGCTGGCGGCTCGACGCAGTCTCGAGCCTGGGTGAGGCCGAAGCGGCGATCTCCGAGCGGGAGCACGATCTCGTCCTTCTCGACCTTGGCCTGCCGGATGGCGACGGTATCGATCTTCTGAAATGGATAAGGCAGCAGCACGCCGGGTTGCCAGTCCTCGTCATCACCGCCCGCGGTTCCGTCGACGAACGCGTCCAGGGGCTCGATGCCGGGGCGGACGACTATCTGGTGAAGCCGTTCCACCATCGCGAATTGCTTTCCCGATGCCGGGCCATGCTGAGGCGCAATCCGCATGCAATACAGCCGGTGCTCGAGGCCGGCGCGTTGCGCTTCGATCCAGCCACCGCAGAGCTTACCTGTGATGGGGTCATGGTCGCCCTCCCTCCGCGAGAACGCTCGCTGATCGAGATATTGATGCGCGAAGTCGGGCGCGTCGTTCCAAAGCGCCGGCTGGAGACCGCCCTCTCGGAATATGGGCAGGAGCTCAGTTCCAATGCGCTGGAGCTTGCCGTTTCCAGGGTGAGGAAGCGATTGCAGCCGCTGGACACAGGCGTACAGATCGAAACAGTGCGCGGCATCGGCTATCTCTTGCGGACTGCTGCATGAGGAAACGCACCCCGTCGCTGATCGGCATTGTGGCGCGGCGCATCGTCGCCTTTTCCCTGCTTGCAATGGTCCTGCAGATCGGCGTGGTTTTTGCCGATTACTGGTTCGATGACGACAAGCTCAGCGTCCTGATGCTGCAGCAGGAGACGGAGACCCTGTCGCGGGTGATCACGACGCAGGACGGGCTGCTGAGATACAAGCCAGATCACGAGCTCCGGGAACGCTATCTGGAACTGAATGGACGCGCCGGCGCGATCTATGTCCGGGTGCGCACCGCGTCCGGTTCGGTGCTCTTTTCCAATTGTACGACGGAGTGCGCCGAGCATTTCCTGCCGTTGAGCGTCAATGCACCGAACTTCTGGAAGCGGCTGATCGAGCCGGGCAAGCCCTTCAGTGTGGCGGGCGGCCAATCCTTCGAACGCAATGGTGAATCGGTGATTGTGGAGTTGGCGATCCTGAAGGACCCGAACGGTTTCATGTACGCTGCCCTGCTCCATGAGATGTTCGATTCGATGATCGTACCGATGACCCTCATGTTCTGCCTCGTCATCGGCGCGACGATCTGGTCGATCCGAAGCGCGCTCAGGCCGGTGGCGATGGCGGTCACGGCTGCGGATGCGATCGATCCGCGCGACAGCGGCGCCCGCCTTCCGATAACGCGCATGCCGCAGGAGATCGAACGCCTCGTCAGCGCCGTCAATCGCCTGCTTGCCCGCGTTGCCGATCTCGTTCAATCCCAGAAAGTCTTCTCTTCCTCGATCGCGCACGAGATACGCACGCCCGTTTCGATCGCCAAGATGGAACTGAGTCGCATCGACGATCCTCGGGCGCGCAATGCCGAGCGGGATCTCGACGCGCTGACGCATATTCTCGAGCAACTGACGTCGCTGGCGCGGGCCGATGCAGTAGACCCCTCCGCCTACCAGCGGGCTAGCCTCTCCGAGATCGGAGCCGAGGTGGCGCAAGCCACAGCGCCGTTCGTCTTCGACCACGAAAAGTCGATCGAATTCGTCGACCACGCGACAACGCCCGTGACGGTGATCCCGGCGCTCGTCGAGAACATGCTCAGGAACCTGATCGAAAACGCGGTAAAGCACAATCCGCCCGGCACTCGCATCGTCTTGACCTGCGGGCCAGGCCCTCTGGTCTCCGTCGAGGATGACGGCAAAGGGCTGGTCGATCTGCCGGAACACAATGAGGACCTCGGCTACGTCAAGCGCTCCGGTCAACTCGGTCTTGGCATGAAAATCGTTCATCGGATCGCCGAGCTTCACAAGGCGAGAATTTCGATCGACACCGCACCCGATCGCGGCACCAAGATCACGATCGACTTTGCGGCAGGAGCCTGAAATTGGATTCAACCTGCGGCCCGGACGTTTATTGGGCACAATGCATATATTTTAATCCATAGCGCATTCTTGGATGCAGATTGCGTGCCCAATCTCCGATCACATGCTATTGCGCTGTGCACTATTGTCCTGCCCACCCTCCGCGTCGCTCACGAGCATCCATGTCCAAGGCCGCAGTTCTCCTCCGACGTTTCATGCCTTCGCTGGTACCGGTCAACGGCTGGGAGCGGCTGCGTTCCTCCTGCGGTGCGCTCATCGGAATATTGCTGACGGGCTTCATCAGCACGCTCGCCATCGGCACTGACGCCAGCCTGCCGCTGCTCATTGCGCCGATGGGCGCCTCGGCCGTGCTGCTCTTTGCGGCGCCGTCGAGCCCGCTCGCCCAGCCCTGGTCTATCCTCGGCGGCAACGTCGTCGCCTCGACAGTCGGCGTCACCTGCGCCCTGTTCATTGCGGATCCGGTCGTGGCCGCGGCCGTGGCTATTGCCGTTGCCATCGGCGCCATGCTCGTGCTCGGCTGCCTGCATCCGCCGAGCGGCGCCGTCGCGCTGACGGCCGTGCTCGGCGGTCCGGCCATACGGGAAGCCGGCTACGCCTTCGTCCTGTCGCCAGTCGCGGTCAATTCGCTGCTTATCCTCGCCGTCGCGCTGGTCTTCAATAACCTCACGGGCCGGCGCTATCCGCACCTGGCGCCGGCGGTGAACGTGCACAAGACACAGGATCCCCTGCCGAGCCAACGTCTCGGCGTGGTGCCGGAAGATCTGCAAGCCGTGCTGGCGCAATACGGCGAGGTCGTCGACATCAGCCCCGAAGAACTCGACAGTTTCATTCATCAGGCGCAGATACGCGCCTTCACCCGCCGGTCGGGCGAAATCACCTGCGGCGAGATCATGTCGCGCGATGTCCTGACCGTTGCGCCGGACACCGCGTTGCGCAAAGCCTGGCGGATGCTCGTCGAACACCGGATCCAGGCATTACCGGTGGTTACCGAAAAGGACGGCATGGTCGGCATTCTCACGCAAATGGACTTCATGAAGCACACAACGCTGACGGCGGATGGGCGGCTGCAGATCGGCCTTCGCGAGCGGATCGGCAACATCATCGGCCTGCCGGCAAAGTCGCCTCGGTTCGTTTCCGAAATCATGACCACCCGCGTTCAGTCGGCGCTTCCGGAAACGATGGTCGCCAAGCTGGTGCCACCGATGGCGGACATGGGCCTGCACCATATGCCGGTGGTGGATGCCGACAACCGGGTCGTGGGTATCGTCACCCAGTCGGACCTGATCGCGGCGCTGTTCCAGCGGCGGCTCGATACGGTGCAGCAAGTCGCCTGAACGCGTGATAACCAGAATTTAGCTCTGTCGGTTTCGCCGCGCGCGGCGGTTTGCACAGTCGTGCTCGGTTGCCTGGCAGATCGGGCTGTTTCAGGTGTCTGCTGAAATTTCATTCGATCGATTGACTTATTCATATGAATGAGGTAATTTAAGCAAATGATGAAGAACGATGAGACCACAACACAGATCAAGGCCGAGCGCGGCGACGCGACGCGAGAGAAGCTTCTCGCCACGGCGATCGACATCTTCGGTCGCTATGGCTTCGACGGCGCCACGACGCGAAAGCTCGCCGATGCGGCGGGCGTCAACCTCCAGGCAATCCCCTATTATTTCGGCGGCAAGGAAGGGCTCTACATCGCCGCCGCGGAGCACCTCGCAGCTCTGATCGGCGACCATGTGCGCGATCTGCGTGCCACCATCCTCGGCCGCATTGCGGAGCTCGACGAACAAGGTCGGCCGATGACCTCCGCCGAGGCGCGCGCCTTCCTCACGCAGATGGTCCAGAGGATGATCGTTCTCTTCGTCAGCAAGCAATCGGAAAGCTGGGCGCGCTTCATCATTCGCGAGCAGATGGAACCGACCGAAGCCTTCAAGCGGATCTACGGCAACATCATGCGGCCGATGATCGAGATGGCGCGCCGGCTGATCGGTGCCATTCTCGAGGACGACCCGGCCTCCGAACACATCCGGCTCAGAACGCTCTCCTTCGTCGGCAGCGTGCTCGTGTTCCGCATGGCCCATGCCGCCGTCTATGCGCAGCTCGAGTGGGAAAGCGCCGGACCGAAGGAAATCGAGACATTGCACCGGCACGCGGCCGAACTGGTGGCCATACTCGGTGCGGAGAAGGACCGCCAGCGATGAAGAAAATTGCACTCATCACCCTGCTCATCGCGGCGGGCGGAGCCGGCGCCTGGTGGCTCGATCTGCCTGCGCGGCTCGGCTGGGCTGAAGACAACAGGAACACGGTTCTCTACGGCAATGTCGACATCCGCCAGGTGTCGCTCGGCTTCCGCGTCAGCGGCCGCATCGCCGAACTTCGCGTCGATGAGGGCGACGCGGTCAAGGCTGGCGACGTGATCGCCAGGCTTGATGCCGAACCGTTCCAGCAGGCCCTGGACGCGGCCGAGGCAGATGCCGAGGCGCTCCGCGCCACGCTTGCAAAGCTCAAGGCGGGCGCCCGCCCGACCGAGATCGCCCAGGCCCGCGCCGTGTATGAAGAACAACTTGCCGAACTCAAGAATGCCGAGCTCGCCTATCAGCGGGCGCAGCGCCTGCGGCCGGCCGGCACGATCTCGCAGGCCGAACTTGATCAGGCGATTGCAAGCCGTGCCGCGGCTACCGCCCGTGCCGCCTCCGCACGCGAAGCTTTGGCTCTGCTCGAAGAGGGAAGCCGCGTGGAGGACATAGCCACAGCCCAAGCGCAGGCGAATGCCGCGATGGCAAAGGCCGCGAGCGCCCGCACCGCGCTCAAGGATGTCGAGCTGGTCGCACCGAGCGCCGGCATCATTCTCTCTCGCGTCCGCGAGGTCGGCGCGGTCGTCTCCCCGGCCGACACGGTCTATGTGCTCTCTCTGACGGAGCCCGTCTGGGTCCGCGCCTATGTCGCCGAACCGGACCTTGGCCGCGTCCACCCGGGAATGAAGGTCAAGGTGACCTCGGACACAAACCCTGGACACGGCTATGAAGGAACGATCGGCTTCATCTCGCCGGTCGCCGAATTCACGCCGAAATCGGTGGAAACGCCCGAGCTCAGAACTGATCTCGTCTACCGGCTCAGGATTGTCATCGCCAAGCCGGGCGCCGACCTGCGCCAGGGCATGCCGGTCACCGTGCACCTGCCAAGCCCGGAGGCCGGCACATGACATCTGGGGCCGATACCGGAGCCGCCGCGCCCTTCGTGCGGCTGGCTGCCGTGTCCAAGCGGTTCGGCGCGGCGCCCCCTGCCCTCGACTCCATCGATGGCGTCATCGAAGGCGGACGGATCACCGGTCTCGTCGGTCCGGATGGCGCCGGCAAGACGACACTCATCCGGCTGATAACCGGGCTGATGCTGCCGGACGAAGGCACCGTCGAAGTGCTCGGCTACGGCACGCGCAAGGATCCGGCCAGCATCCAGGCGGCGATCGGCTACATGCCGCAGCGCTTCGGGCTCTATGAGGACCTGTCGGTTCAGGAAAACCTCGATCTCTATGCCGACCTGCGCGGGTTGCCGCTGGCGGAACGCGGCCGGACCTTCGCCGAACTGCTCGAATTCACTGATCTGGCCCGTTTCACGACGCGGCTCGCCGGCAAGCTTTCCGGCGGCATGAAGCAGAAGCTCGGCCTTGCCTGCGCCCTGCTGCGCAAACCGCGGCTGCTGCTGCTTGACGAACCCGGCGTCGGCGTCGATCCGATCTCGCGGCGCGATCTCTGGAAGATGGTCGAGAACCTGACGGCGGAAGGCATCGGCGTTCTCTGGTCGACGGCCTATCTCGATGAAGCCGAAGCCTGTGATCATGTCCTGCTGCTCAACCAGGGCAGGCTGCTGTTTGCCGGCTCGCCCCCGGAGATGACCGGTCGCGTCAAGGATCGCGTCTTCCGGCTGTCCGGCACGACCGGGCGACGCCGCGAGAGGCTGGCACGCCTGCTCGATAAGGACGGCGTCGTCGATGGCGTCATCCAAGGCGAGGCGATACGGCTGGTGATGAAGCAGGGGCTCACCCCTCCCTTGCTCGAGGGGTCGTCCGGCAGCGCCACGGCGACGCCGCCGCGATTCGAGGATGCCTTCGTCGATATGCTTGGCGGAGGGCCGGGCGGACGGTCGCGGCTTGCGGAGACCCAGCGGCAATTCGCCGCCGATGGCGGTCGGCCGGTGATCGAGGCGCGCGGGCTGACGAAGCGCTTCGGCGATTTCACGGCTGCCGACAACATCACCTTCGATATCCCGCGCGGCGAGATTTTCGGCCTGCTCGGTCCGAACGGCGCCGGAAAATCGACCACTTTCAAGATGCTGTGCGGCCTTTTGAAGCCTACCGCCGGCGAAGGTCGCGTCGCGGGCTTCGATCTTCGGCGCGACGCCGCCGAAGCGCGCAACCGGCTCGGCTACATGGCGCAGAAATTCTCCCTCTACGGCGATCTGAGCGTCCTGCAGAACCTGAATTTCTTTGCGGGCGTCTACGGACTTTCCGGCGCCAGGAAGCGCGAACGGATCGGTCTGATGACGGAGATCTTCGATTTCGGCACGATCCACGACATGTCGGCGAAGGACCTGCCGCTCGGCCTCAAGCAGCGTCTGGCGCTCGCCTGTGCCGTGTTGCACGAACCGGAGGTTCTGTTCCTCGACGAGCCGACCTCCGGTGTCGATCCGATCACCCGACGTGAGTTCTGGACGCATATCAACGGCCTGGTCGAAAAGGGCGTGACGGTTCTCGTCACCACCCATTTCATGGACGAGGCGGAATATTGCGACCGCATCTCGCTGATCTATCGCGGCCGGTCGATCGCGCTCGGCTCGCCGGACGAGATGAAAGCGCGCGTCGCCGGCATGGACCTGCCGGATCCGACCATGGAGGATGCCTTCATCGCCCTCGTCCAGGGCTCGGAGGCAAAGGAGGCGGCATGAGCGCCGACCCGAAAAAGCGAAAATCCGAACGCTCTGGCCGCGCCAGGCGCTTCGCCGCCCTGGTGCGCAAGGAAAGCTCTCAGGTGGTTCGCGATCCGAGCAGCATCCTGATCGCCTTCGTGCTGCCGCTCATCCTGCTCTTCCTGTTCGGCTATGGCGTCTCGCTCGACACGACACAGACGCGGATCGGCCTCGTCGTCGAGGAGGCGACGCCGCTGACGCGCGATCTCGCCGCGAGCTTTCAGGCGTCGCGCTATTTCGCCGTCGCCAATGGTCGCGATCGCCGTGAATTCGAGGACGACCTTATCCTCGGTCGGGTGCGCGGCATTGTCGTCATCCCGGCCCGCTTCGCGGCCGATCATGCGGCGGGACGCCATCCTGCGGTCCAGGTGATCGTCGACGGATCCGATCCGAACACGGCGAATTTCGTGCAGAATTATGCGCAGGGAACGGTCGCCAACTGGGAGCGTCAGCGCACCCTGGAGGGCCAGGGCCAGCCGCCGGCGATCGCCGCCCAACAGCGTTTCTGGTTCAACCCTGAATTGACCAGCCGGAACTTCCTCGTTCCGGGCTCGATCGCCATCGTCATGACGCTGGTCGGCACGCTGCTGACGTCTCTCGTCGTCGCCCGCGAATGGGAGCGCGGCACGATGGAGGCGATGATGGCGACCCCGGTCTCGGCCGCCGAACTGCTCGCCGGCAAGCTCCTACCCTATTTCATCCTCGGCCTCAGCTCGATGACGCTCTGCGTGCTTCTCGCCATTTTTCTGTTCGGAGTCCCCTTCCGAGGTTCGGTGGTAGCGCTTTATGCGCTCTCCGCAACGTTTCTAATGCCGGCCCTCGGGCAAGGGCTGTTGATTTCGGCAGCTACCAAGAACCAGTTTCTTGCCTCCCAGCTCGCGTTGATCTCCGCTTTCCTGCCAGCATTCCTGCTGTCCGGCTTCCTGTTCGAGATCAATTCGATGCCGACCATCATCCAGTGGTTCACCTATATCGTGCCGGCACGCTATCTCATTCCCAGCCTGCAGACGGTGTTCCTCGCCGGTGACATCTGGCCAATGTTCGGCCGGGCAATTGCGGTGATGTTCCTGATCGGCTGCGTTTTCTTCGCGCTGGCTGCGCGCAGCACCAGAAAGAGGATCGGTTAGGATGTGGTGGGGTCGACTGAAGGCGTTGATCGTCAAGGAACTGCTTGCCGTGCTTCGGGATCCGAAAGGCCGAACGATCCTGATCGGCCCGCCGATCATCCAGTTGCTCGTGTTCTCCTACGCGGCGACGCTCGAGGTGAAGAACGTCGACCTCATGTTGTTGAACCGCGACAATGGCCACTGGAGCCAGGAGCTCGTCCAGCAGATCGGCGGTTCGCCGACCTTCCGCTCGATCCGGCTCGCCAACAGTCCCGCCGAGATCCAGTTCGCGATCGACAATCAGCATGTGCTGGCGGCAGTGGAAATCGGTCCGACCTTCTCGCGCGACATCGAGGCCGGGAAACCCGCCGAGGTGCAGATGATCCTCGACGGCCGGCGCTCCAACGCCTCGCAGATCGTGTCCGGGTATCTCAGCCGCATCGTTGGTACGCTCGCAGCCGAAACGCCGGCCGGCGAACGTGCCGCATCCCAGGCAATCAGGGTCGAGGCGCGCAACTGGTTCAACCCCAATCTCATCTTTCAGTGGTTCATGGTACCCAATCTGGTGGCGAGCATTGCACTGCTGATCGGGCTGATCGTCACCGCGCTGTCGGTCGCGCGCGAGCGAGAACTCGGAACCTTCGATCAGCTCATCGTCTCGCCATTGCGCACGCACGAAATCCTCATCGGCAAGCTCATCCCTCCGATGATGATCGGGCTCTTCCACATCACGATTTATATTCTTGCCGCCGTCTTCATCTTCGGTGTGCCGCTGCGCGGTTCGCTCTTCCTGCTCTACGGGAGCGCCATCTTCTATCTCGCCGCGGTCGTTGGGCTCGGCCTGTTCATCTCGGCGCTGTCGATGACCCAGCAGCAGGCGATTCTCGGAGCCTTCCTGTTCATGGTGCCGGCGATGCTCCTTTCCGGCTTCGCCACGCCGATCGAGAACATGCCAAGCTGGCTGCAGCCGGTGACGCTGATCAATCCGCTGCGCTATTTCCTGGTGATCGTGAAGGGCGTGTTCCTCAAGGATATCCCGGTTGCCGAAGTGGTGCACCAGACACTACCGCTGTGCCTAATCGCCGTCGTCACGCTTTCGTCCGCCGCCTGGCTCTTCCGCCGACGGCTCGAGTGAGAGTTTCACGCCTTCAAGAATCGGCCGATCGCCGCGATCTCGTTCTGGCGGATGTCGTGGCCGCCGGAATGCCATTCGACTTCGACCGTCGCCTGCTGCTTCTTGAAATAGTCGGCGAGCGCCTGGGTCAGCGGCGCCGGGCAGATCGGATCGCGTTCGCCGGCGGTGATCAGGATCTTGCGACCCGAGAGAGCGGGATTGTCCTTCGGGCGGAACGGGATCAGCGGATGCATGAGCACCGCCTTGTCGAAGACGCCCTCCTCGATCAGCACGTTGGCGAGGATATTGGCGCCGTTCGAATAGCCGAGGCCGATGATCTCAGAGGCTTCATGCTCGGCAGCGAGCGACTTCACGAAGTTTGCCATCTTCCCGGTGGCGCGTGCGAGGTCCGCTATGTCGTAGACCCCCTCGCCCGTGCGCCTGAAGAACCGCGCGGCCCCATGTTCCGACACGTCGCCGCGCGGCGAGACAATGCTCGCCTCCGGCAAAAGCTCAGCGCCGAAACCGAAGAACTGGTTTTCGTCTCCCCCCGTTCCGTGCAGGACAAAGAGGATCGGATTGCCGGGCTTGCCGGCTTTCAGCTTATGCACATAGCCATGGTCTGCCATTGAATTCTCCTTTTCTGCCAATAGGTCAGCGGTCGCTTATCCCACATAACTTTAAGAACGCCTGCCCCTCCCTCGAATATACGAAGGAGGACCGGAGCGGCGGAGGAACGCTTTATCCCTCGAGCTTTTGCAAATGGCTTTCGAGGATCGGCCGGAGATGTTTATGCTGATGCGGCAGCTTCAGCGTCTCGCCGAGATGGGCGACCTCCTCGTCGCGGTCGAAGCCCGGCTCGTTGGTGGCGATCTCGAAGAGGACACCGCCCGGTGTGCGGAAATAGATCGCCCAGAAATAGTCGCGGTCGATAACCGGCGTGACGTGATAACCGGTATCCATCAGCGCCTTGCGCACTTCGAGCTGCTTCTCGCGATTGTCCACGGCAAAGGCGACATGGTGCACGGAGCCGGCCCCTTGTGCGGCGCGATTGATGTTCGGCAGCGTTTCCAGGTCGATGAGGCCCGCGCCGTTGCCACCCGGCACTATCAGCCTTGTGACACCATCCTTGCGGTCGAGTTCTTCGTAACCCATGAACTTCAACAGCTCCGCGGTTGCGCCCTCGTCGCGCAGCCGCATCGAAACCGAGTGAAAGCCGCGGATTGCGTGATCCTCAAAGACGCCGCCTTCGGTCCAGGGCGCGCGCGGATCGCCCTCGACCTCGACGAGAGCAAAGCCGTCGCCGTCGGGTCCGGCGAAGTTCAGCCGCTTCTCGCCGAAAAACTCCTCGGCCTTGAGCCCCGTGACGCCGAGCCGCGCCAGCCGGTCATGCCAGAAACCAAGCGCCCCCTTCGGCACGGAAAAGACGGTTGTCCCTACCTCCCCTGTGCCGGCCCTGCCGCGCGGCATCTGCGGAAAGGGGAAATAGGTCATCACCGTCCCAGGCGTGCCGGTCTTGTCGCCGTAATAGAGATGGTAGACGTCCGGCGAGTCGAAGTTCACCGTCTTCTTGACGCGGCGCATCCCAAGCGTGCTGGTGAAGAAGTGGTTGTTGGCGCGGGCATCGTCTGCCATGGACGTGACGTGATGCAGGCCTCTGATCTGGTCGAGCATTGTCGTTGCCTTTCTGCCCGTCTGTCTTCGGGCTTGTCGATGCCGAATAGATGCTCTCTTCCGGCCAACGGCAAAAGACCAAGGCCAACAAACGCATTGTCAACATCCTATTGACGCTCATGGAAGATCGTTTATTTGGGCGATACTCACCGGACGCTTGCCATGGGTCGAGCGCGCTCTTACGATCCGAACACCAATTGACGCGCGGGGGAGGAGCCGGGCATTCCCGTGAACTACCGTTTCCTGCTTATGCTCTTGCTCCTGCCGGTCGCCGTCGTGACGCTCGCCGTGCAGGGCAACGTCGTTGCCACCCGCAGCTACATGCAGGAAGCCTCGGCGCAGGCGAATACCGCCCTGAGGCTATCCGTCGCCGCCCTCAGCGGCCACCTCAATCGTTATCAGGCGCTGCCCGCTCTGATCGCCGATCACGACGACATCAAGGAACTCGTGACGCGCCCGCGGGATCGCCGGCTGCGGGACGCCGTCAACGGTTATCTGAAAGACATCAACAGGCTCCTGAAATCCTCCGATATCTACGTCATCACCCCGGACGGAGATACAATCGCCGCCAGCAACTACGACGGGCCCGCAAGCTTTGTCGGCCAGAACTTCAGCTACCGCCCCTATTTCCAGGATGCGCTGCGGGGAGCGCAGTCCCGCTTCTATGCCCTCGGCACGACTTCTCTGAAGCGGGGCTATTATTTCGGCTCGCCCGTGCGCGTCGGCGATGAGATCCGCGGCGTCATCGTCTTCAAGGTCGATATCGAGACCATCGAAGCCTCCTGGCAGGGCGGCGAGTACAGGATTTTCGTTTCCGATCCGGAAGGGATCATCTTCATGAGCGGAAACCCGGAGTGGCTCTACGCCGGCATCCTGCCTTTGACGCCCGAACGGCTCGCCCGGACGGAAGCCTCGAGGCGCTATGCCAATGCCATCCTCCACCCCTTGCCGGTCGTTCGGCGCGCGATAGACGGTCACGCGTTGATGACCGTTTCGGGCAGCGAAGGCGCCCGAGAATACCTGGTGCTCTCGCATTACATGCCGGACGCCGACTGGACGGTGAACGTCCTGACCGACACGGCCTCGGTCAGGACCCAAGCGCTGACTACGGTCGCGGCCGCCATCCTGTTGCTCTGTCTTACCGGATTGGCGGTCGCAATCCTCATTCAGCGGCGGGCGCGGCTGCGCGAGCGAATACTGATGCAGGAGCAGGCGCAGGAGGAACTGGAGCGTCGGGTCGAGGAGCGCACCGCCGATCTTGCTCGCGTCAACGTGCAGATCGAGGCGGAGATCGCCGAGCGGCGGCTTACCGAGCAGCAATTGCGTCAGACGCAGGCGGATCTCGTCCAGGCCGGCAAGCTCGCGGGGCTCGGCCAGATGTCGGCCGCCCTTTCGCATGAATTCAACCAGCCGCTCGCCGCGGCCAAGACCTATGCCGACAGCGCCGCATTGCTGATCGAGCGGGGGAGAACGACCGAGGCGAGCGACAATGTCCGGCGCATCTCCGGCCTCATCGACCGAATGGCGGCGATCAGCCGGCATCTGCGCAACTTCGCGCGCAAGCCGAATGAAAAGCTCGGCGCCGTTCCGCTCGAGGACGTGATGCACGACACGATGGAGATCGTCGCGACGCGGTTGAAGACGGCGAACGCTGCAATCGACATCGACCTCGGCGCCGAGCCGCTGGTCGTGCGGGCCGGTTCGGTGCGGCTGCAGCAGGTGCTCGTCAACGTCATCTCCAATGCGGCCGATGCCGTCGAAGGCCTCGATGATCGTATGATCTTGGTGCGCGCCTGGCGCGAGGACGATAGGGCTGTAATAACCGTAAGCGACCGCGGCCCCGGGGTAGCACCCGCCATCGCGGAGCGCATCTTCGATCCCTTCTACACGACCAAGGGGGTGGGAAAGGGCCTCGGGCTCGGCCTTTCGATCTCCTACAACATCGTCAAGGATTTCGGCGGCAGCCTGACGGTGTCGAACCGTGCCAACGGAGGAGCCGTGTTCCGAATCGAACTTGCCGTCATTCCCGAGTCCGAGCGGGAGGCCGCCGAATGAGTGAAAGCCGCGTCCTGCTTGTCGACGACGAAGAGGAGCTTCGTCGCTCGAGCGCGCAGGCGCTGGAGCTTGCCGGCTTCCGCGTCGACACCTTCGCCAGCGCCGAGCGGGCGCTCGAATTCATCAGCTTCAGCTTTTCCGGCGTGGTCATCAGCGATATCCGCATGCCGGGAATGGACGGCATGACCTTCCTGCAGCGGATCCGCGAGATTGACCCGGAAGTGCCGGTGATCCTGGTGACCGGCCATGGCGACGTCCAACTGGCTGTGCGGGCGATGCGCGAGGGTGCCTACGACTTCGTCGAGAAACCTTTCACGGCGCAGGCGCTCGCGGGCACCATCCGCCGCGCCCTCGACTGGCGTGGCCTCGTGCTCGAAAACCGCAGGCTCAGGGCCGTCGCCGGAAAACGCGACGACATCGAACAGCGCCTGCCCGGGCGAAGCCAGGTCATGGTCGACCTGCGCTACCGGGTGCGCGCGATCGGCGCATCGGACGCCGACACGTTGATCATCGGCGATACCGGCGCCGGCAAGGAAGTCGTCGCCCGCGCCCTCCATGATCTGAGCAGCCGGGCAAACAGCCCTTTCATCGCCATCAACTGCGCCGCACTCCCCGAGAATCTGATCGAAAGCGAGCTCTTCGGCCATGAGCCCGGGGCATTTCCCGGCGCACTCAGGCCGCGCTACGGCAAATTCGAGCACGGGCGCGGCGGCACGATCCTGCTCGACGAAATCGGCTCGATGCCTTTCGATCTCCAGGCGAAATTCCTGCGCGTGCTGCAGGAAAGGGTGATAACGCGGCTTGGCTCGAACGAACACGTGCCGCTCGACGTGCGCTTCATAGCGACCAGTAAGCTGGAACTGGAGCCCGAGGTCGCCGCCGGACGCTTCCGCGCCGACCTGCTCTATCGGCTGAACGTCGCGACGCTGCGCGTGCCCTCGCTGGCGGAGCGCCGCTCCGATATTCCGCTGCTCTTCATGCAGCTCGTGCGTGAATCCGCCGCCCGCTATGGCCGCGATGACATCGAGATCTCGCCGACGCTCGCCTCCGAAATGGCAACGCGCGATTGGCCGGGCAACGTGCGCGAACTGCGCAATGCTGCAGAGCGCCTGGTGCTGGGGCTGGAAACCGAGCGCGACGATGGGGCCTCGCCCGTAAACGGCACGCGCCTGGCCGACAGGGTGGCGGCCTTCGAAAAAAGCGTCATCGCCAGTGCGATCGCGGCGCATGGCGGCGCGCTGAAGCCGGTCTATGAATCGCTCGGCATTTCGCGCAAGACGCTTTACGAGAAGATGCAAAAGCTCGGCCTCGACAAAAAGGCCCTGACGGACGAGGCGTAGTCGCGCGTGGGTTGCGTGGCGGCGGTATCGCTCGGCGAGCCTACAGCGCCGCGCCTCTTATCAGACGTGGAAAGGTCGCTGTAGCACCTTGATTGCCGCGTTCTTATCCTCAAATCGACTACGACCTAAGGATAAAGACATGTAGCAGGGTGATCTTCACGCTGTTGCCTTGCTAAACGCGGCAGCAGGCTCCGCGGCGGGAATGCTTTGTGAACAAGCAGGCAATTGGTAGAAGATTACCGCCCCTTCCGTTTTGTCGAGATA
>NZ_AUTC01000148.1 GCF_001461695.1 Sinorhizobium fredii USDA 205
TCTACGACCGTGTCGTCGACGTCTGCGAGGAGCTGGTGAAGTTCACTTTGCTCACCCGCGATGGCTCCAGCTACCTGACAGATCGATACAGCGAGCGGAGGGAAGACGCCGCGAAGCTTGAGAAGCGGGTGTCGCTGAAGTCAGTTTGACTCGGGGACGGATGACCAGTGCAATTGCCATGTCGCTAAGCCGACGAGTCAAACAAAGAGGAACTATATGAGCAAAGCTCTGCGCACAGCGATCATTTACGATTTCGACGGCACATTGGCTAAGGGGAATCTTCAGGAGACCAGCTTTATTCCCAAGGTCGGAATGACGACAAAGGACTTCTGGGACGAGGTCAAAGCCCGGACGCGTCAGCACGACGCAGATGAAATACTCGTCTACATGCATCTGATGCTGCAAAAGTCGCGCGAGATGAATGCCCCCATTACCGTGAATGACCTACGCAAACATGGCAAGGATGCGCCACTATTTCCCGGCTTGGCGGACGGCTCTTGGTTTAACCGGATCAATTCGTTTGCCTCTGACAACGGATTGGAACTTGAACACTACATCGTTTCGTCAGGCATCCACGAGATGATAGAGGGTTGCGCCATTCGTAGTTACTTTCACCGCATCTTCGCGTCGAAATTCATCTACGAAAATGACGTCGCCGCTTGGCCGGGCGTGGGTATCAATTATACGACAAAGACCCAGTATCTGTTCCGCATAAACAAGGGTATCGACAATCATTGGAATAACGAAGCGGTTAATCAGTACATGCCAGAGCAGGACCGACCGATTCCCTTCGATCGGATGATCTTCCTCGGAGACGGAGACACTGATATTCCCACGATGAAAATGCTGACCTACCAGGGTGGGCATTCGGTCGCAGTGTACGATCAAGACCGGTCGGAGCGGGACCTCTCAAAAATACACCGCCTCATCTCGGATGGTCGTGCCGACTTTGTCGCGCCCGCCAGCTACGAGGAGAAGTCCCAGCTAGATATTATCATCAAGGGCATTCTCGGGCGCATTGCTCGCAATCATGGGCAAAGCCTCAGGGAGTAGTGAGGCAACGACCGACTTGGCTGACTAGCCGCTCTCGCAGGCCGAAGCGTTGACTCGTCTTGGTAGAGGGGTTAGGAGCGTCGCGCTCGACAACATCCTCGCCGAGCGACTACGTGTACTAGCGCTATAGCACTGCGACGTTGGTTTACTTAGCAGCCTTCCAAGCATGGTTCGTCTACTATAGTCGCATGCTTGGCGCGATACATGACCGATTTGGGCCACAGTGGGGAAATGTTAGATTTCAATAACAAGACCCGGATCGAACCCTGTACTCTCCCCTGGATAACCTCGAGCATTCGAGACAACCCGTGTATCGCCAACCAGGTAGTCGCTACGGTGATGGACGTGTCCGTGCACCCACAGCGTTGGTCCGTCCTCCTTGATCAGGTCATCCAAATCCGAAGCATAGCAAGCCGAAAGCGGATCATGTCGAAACTCGGCGGCAATCGAGCGAGGAGATGGCGCATGATGCGTGACGACCACGGTCTTCCGGCCCGTACGTTCACGGAGTTCGGCAGCGATGTAGTCCCTGGTCTCGACGTGCTGCCTGTACGCATGGATTGGCTTGAACCTGCAATATGGCGTCTTTGAAAACTTGATCTTCTTGAAGTCGTTCATCCCGCTTTCGGCATACGACATGCTGACCCCGGGATTTCGTCCGAAAAGCCGGAAATCGGTCCATAGAGTCCCGCCGACGAACCGGACGTCGCCGATCTCAACCGCATCGTTTTCCAGGAAATGAAGATGCGGGTGGAACCTCGCGGCTTCGCGGGCTTCCAGAATGCCTGACTGCAGGCAAGCCCCGTAGAACTCGTGGTTGCCTGAGACGAAAACAACTGGGAGGTCGGGCGCGAATTTGGCCAGCCAGTCGATGCTGGGAACCACACCTTTCGTAAGTACGTCCCCTGCGCATACCAATACGTCGACGTCGTCCGGCGGCAACTCTTCAAATGGCCATCCGAATTCCAAGTGGAGATCGGAAACGATCCAGATTCGCATTCATGTATCCTTTGTCGTGCCGACCCATCGCAGCGGATGGGTGCCGAAGGAACCGCGCTTTCGGACGCGTGCGGTCGATCCCAATTCCGTCCGCGCCTTCCAATTGACGCAGGTCCTATTTGGAGAGAAACGGATGGCGAGGCAGGTATCGAACCGCGAACGCCCGCCTCATTTCCATGGCAAGCGGGTCGTAAAGCAAGCGGAGCGACCGTTTAATTTCATCCGGTGGAAGCCACCCGTCCTGAAGACGCCATCGGCGGCAGAACAGCGCATCCAGGTCATACCGATGGAAACGTTCCAGCATGACCCGGATTTCGTCGTTCGTTCTCGGCTCGGCTCGATGCTTCACCTCGAGCGCATACCGCTCGGAGACTTCGTCGTCGGTTACCAATGCGATCGTTTCGATCTCGGCGGCAATGTCTGCAGGAACGCTCTCCAGCGCCGAACTGCATGCGGTAAGGAAGCGGTCGTCCCGAGTGAAATCGATCCCCCATTCGGGCGGATCGTCACGCCACAAGATCGTTTCCGCGGCCTCGGTCCACCGCCCGTCAATGACTAGCCCCAGACTTCGAAAAGCGCTGAACGCTTCGGGTGCCAGGTAAGCTGGACCGCAACCGTGCGAGGCACGGATGTTTGGCCTGGAGCGCCCCGTCGGACTTGGCTGCCCTCGTGAACCGGCGAAATGACGGTAACCGAGAAGGTTGCTCTGCGCAGCGACCCAAACGACTGCGGTCGCTACGTCATCCCAGCGTGGTAGGACTTCAGGTATTTCCGGTTCAGCGATCGGTATTGCTCCGCCAAATATCGTCCTTGCCTGTCCGAGTGCCGCCAACGCTTCGCAACCAACCTCGTACGCTGTGATAGAGAGGTGGTCCCACGCGACGGAAGGATCGCCGGGCAGATTGTCCGCAAGAAACTCGATGACCGGCGCGGTCCACGTTGGGGCGCTCGGTCGATCGAGGCGACCTCCGGACGTCTCGAGCTGCGGTACGGTGGTCGATCGCCGTTTCTCATCGCCACGCTTAGGTCCACCGACCGAGATGCGGCGTCCAAGGGGTGTGAAACCAGCGTTGTCGAGCGCCTCTCCCAAGGAGCCTGGCAATGCCGTTTTCGACTTGGCGCTTCGGCCGTTGCAAGGTCGCTTTGCTTTTGCCATCACGTGGCCGCCCTCTTGGCTAAACTCACTGTCGGTCGTCGATGTCTGTCTAGGATTTCGAAGACCTCATCCCCAGACACCATGGTTGACTCCATCAGCCGTTCGACGATGGCATCCAGAGCGATCCGCCACGTCCGAATTGCGGACTTCGCGCGCTCGAACTCGCTTTGCAAGACCGTGTGAACGTGTCTCCGAAATTCCGGATTGTATGTGCGCAATCGCTCTAGTTGGACCTGATCTTCGACGACGAGGGTATGCCCCATGCCGAGACCTCCCTCGAGAATTGTCGCTAGCTCGGTTGCCCTGTTGAGGTCTGCGGTTTCAGAGCCCGAAGAGCCGTCTGAAAATGACCCGAAGATTTCCAGTTCGGCAGCTATTCCGCCGAGGCACACGGCGATCGCGTTGCGATAGTCGGCACTTGTCATTGGCCGATCGCCGGTTTGACCGTAGTGAACGTAGCCCAGTCCACTGCGTTTCCCTTCGATCCTGTAGCGCGAAATCCTGACCTCGCTCACGCGCCCGTAGCCGATTTCGAATGCCACGATAGCGTGACCTGCCTCGTGAACGGCAAGCGAGCGCAGAAACTCCTCCGGCAGCTCCGTTACCCTCGGCAATTGCTCGATGATGTGATCTCCCGAAAGGACTTCCACACGCCGCCGCGCCACCCGCTTGGCATCCCGGACGAGTTGTTCGATGTCGGCACCCGACATGCCATTTGTCGCCATGCCGAACTTCTCGGCCTGGGACTGATCCAGCTCAAGGCCGCTGTGGAATGCCAGGATCGATATCCGTGACCTCGCATCAGGAAGCGCAATTTCGATTTGCCGATCCAGCCGCCCTGGCCGCCGGATCGCGGGATCGAGTTGGTCGGGATAATTGCAGGCTCCGATCACAACGACGCCCTCGCGACGATCGAAACCATCCAGAAGCTGCAGGAACCCCGCCATCGTGGCTCGTAAATAGCCGCGGTTTCGATCCGCCTCTGTCCGATCGCCGAATGTATCGACCTCGTCGACGAACAATATTGACGGCGCTTTCTCCTTCGCCTCGGCAAAGGAAGCCCGCATGGCTTTCAAGTGACTGTCGAGCGCGCCTGCTTCCTGCCATTCAGAAACCGAACCGTAAATGATCGGCACTTGGCAGGAATTGGCGAGCGCGCTCACAAACATCGTCTTTCCGACACCTGGAGGTCCGGAAAGCAAGACCCCATTGTCGACATCGCTCCATGGGAGAACACCCGCCTTGTAGTCGGCGAGGTCTTTCGCAAGATTGGTTCCCCATTCCAGCGCAGGTCCGTATCCGTGCATGTCGGCAAGTGTCGGTCCCAACGGTTTAGCGACCTCGGGCGTGGGTTTCGCCGGCACGCGCGAATGAGTTCGCAATCTCTCCAGGGCAAGCATGGGATGACGGCGATCCTGAAAAGCCTTGACCAATCGGGGCCAGGGCTCCGACAGAAGTAGGTCGACGTCCCGGTCAGATAGCGGCAGACCGGCACGTCGAAGCGCGGCCTCTGCATGTCGCCTCGTCCGCGGCTTCAAATCCAAAATCGCGTCGGAAAACAGTCTCTCGTCGTCGTCGAGATTGTAGTCGGGCGGAGCGATGAAGATCGCTCTTTTGTTTTTATGAGCCTCCATCTCATCGCGAAATGACCGGTCCTTCCATTCGTAGGCGTAGGATGTGAACTCCCGGAACGTCCAGATGCCGGCGGCGAAAGCCTCCACCGCTTCCGCATAGACCGGGTAGTAGAAATCATCCTTGGCTCGAAGGGTCACAATGAATTTGGAATGCGATATGTTCCAAGCCCGGAGTGACGCCGCGACCCCGCAGTACGCCATGAAAACGGGCAACGTGACAGTCGTATTGCGGACCTGCGTATCCGTCTTCCAAGGCACACGTGTGCGTTTGGCGGAACGTGTTGTTGTCGGCATTGCTCTTTCCTCAAAAATTCGTGGGTATAATTGCACGACGGCTCAACACGTGGACGTTAGGGAAGCGATCGGAAGCAGTGTCCAGCGCTTCTCGCAGCCCCTCGACGATTGAACTGCGATAGTACTCGTGATTGCCGGGGACCAAAATTACCGGCATCGACCGAGAGACATGTTCGCCAAGGTAGCGGACGGTCTTTGCAGGACCGCCGTCGCAGATGTCACCCGCACAAATGCAGACGTCGGCTGCGGGAACCTCCAAGGGAGTGACCTTCTCGTCGAACTCGGTGTGGAGGTCTGAAAAAATCCACGCTTTCATGACCGCCTCGCGCCTCGTTTGTTCCAATAGTCGGGATCAACGCGAGTACCCAGCCGATACCACCGCGACATAGTCCGAGCGATTTCGCGTTCGGAATCGAGATAGAAGAGCTGGCTAGACAACGCGGCCCTTCCATCGCCAATTGAAGGGTGACCCAACGTGCGGCCGATCAAACACGGAACGGGCCGTTGCACGATCGCCCAGCTGTTGATCGCCACCGCTGGCAGAGCTCCGACATCGTCGATACTGTTCGACGCCTCAAGGTCATCCGCGAGTGACCTTAGCGTCGCTGCAAGACTTGCTGGCGACATCCCAAACCATCTCCCAAAAACCGAATCAGCGTGATCGCCCACAGCGAGTTCCCTTTTGATATTCAGTAAGACTTCATTTGAGACAATAACTTGATTCTCTGAAGTATTGAAAGACCTCATAAGCGATTTGTTGACTTTTTTTTCCGAGACCGGCTTCTCCGATGCATGAAGACACCGACCTCAGCCGACGCGCTCCGGGTGGCGCGCTCCCTTCTTGGTCTCTCCCAGCGGGAGGCCGCGGCGGCTGCGGGAATGACGCAGAAGTCTCTTTCGGCAGCGGAAAGCGGGAAGAATTCGCTTCTTGAGACGAATTTGCAGCTCATCAAATTCTACGAGGGACGCGGGATAGAATTTTTGGGAGAGGCACGCATCGGGAGGGAAATCGCCAGTGCTGGCGCGCGCTTTCGGGGACCGCCCGGCCCGGGCTCGGACCTCTCCGAAACGTCCAAGTTTCACAGCACGACCTATGGAGTGTCCTTTCTGGCGGCGCGAAGCTTGCTCAACTGGGAGCAGGCTCACGTCGCCGAAAAGAGCGGGCTTCCACTCAAAACCATACGGGCGCTCGAACGTGGCGCGATGTGGTCCGACGCGGCGGCGCAGTTGCGGACATTCTATGAGGCCATGGGCGTTCGTTTTACCGGCTGGGGAGATGTCGACACGGGGCGGTTTTATCGAGTCGGCGTGAGGTGGGCAGCGCCGGGGTCCCCGAACCTTTCAGAAGAGGCGGTACCGAATGGCGACGGTGTTGACGGCTGATATGATACGGGCGGCCCGCGCGCTGCTGGGGTGGAGCCAGATTGAGCTCGCGCGCAGGTCGGGTGTTTCGCAGAAGGCGCTCAGCGACTTCGAGCGCAACAAGAGACCGCTGACCGCCTATACCAGCGGAAAGCTGCGGGAGGTCATCGAGGCTAACAACGTTCAGTTTATCGCCGAGAATGACAAACGAAACGAACTCATCGGTGCCGGTGTCCGTTGGCGTTCGAAAAGCGGCTCCCTTCACATCAAAATTGTCTAGGGATTCCGCCTACCGCCTTCCGTCCCGGTTCGATGCCACGGATGCCGCATCCCCGCTCGTGGCCTCCGGCAGACGTCTCACCTATCCTGGCTCAACCAGCGCGGATTCAATCTCCAATGAGCCAGAGTGGCTGTTGATTAGCGCGACGATGCTGTAGACTTCGTGCTGATCACGAGAGAAAGCGGAGACCTTCTCGCTTTATCCTGGCCTCTCTCCGGCAAAAGCGCGAACAAGCGGATGCTGCCCAAGTCGCTGCCCAGCTGCTTATGGGGAAATGACTCATCCGCGGAAATCCTGGCGTTCCGATAGGAGTCGAACCAGCGACCAGTGCGAAGAACACCGAATGGGCGCTTTCCATACCAAAAGTTATCAATGTCGCGGTTACCCGGGCCCGCCGCCTGCACATCGTTGGCAACCGTGCCAATGGGTATCAAAAAGAAATCCGCGATCGGTGGATGCTAGGTCCAGGTCGCGATGGTTGATAGACGAAGGCGCGGGGATCGAGATGTTCAATTCGCCGCAAATAAACGACCCGCGCTTCGTACCGTTTGAGTCGACTCCCAAGCGGGTAGCCTTTCCGGTCTCATGGAGCGGCCGGCTACAACGTCCGCGGTTTGGACGGAGACAGGCCCGGAAGAACCTCGCCCGGAGCAATTCCAATGCATTGGCTTGAGATTTGGGGTATGTTTGGAGTTGACCGTGATGCATCCGCGCGGGCGGCGCAGCCGGCCTGTGGTGACGGCTAACAAAAGCGAAAAGCGGCGAACTGATAGCCAATCGCTCCTCCCATACTTCCCAATTGTTCCATACAAGGGACGGGACCTGATTTGTCGACCGTTCCGTTGACCAAACCGCTGGAGCTCTGCGAGTAGATTCCCGCCTAGCCGCCGCAGGACGGCGCGGTTCGAACCGTCGCTCGAGCGGTCAAGCGACGTTCCAAGGCCGAAACAGCTCGGCGGATCGCGGGAGGGACCAATCCAGCGGTCAACTAAGTGTTTGAAAACACCGTTCATTTCCTGTAAAATATACCGGACAGAAGGCTATATAGAGCCGTCATTCTGTCGACCAAGGGAAACCGGCGATACGGGCCGCACGGAACAAATCCCTGGAAAAAGTGGTGGGCCCGGAGGGACTCGAACCCCCAACCAAGCGGTTATGAGCCGCCGGCTCTAACCATTGAGCTACAGGCCCTGCCGGTCGTCCGGCCGCCGCGAACCAATGGCAATTCGCAGGCTCGAATGCCTCTAGCGGAAAACCTTTTTGCCGACAAGCCATTGCCGCAATGCCTACACAATCGATAAGCATGGATTTGACGGATAACAACCGGAGAGTAACATCCATGATTTCCACACGCATTGCCCGCTCGGTCCAAGTCGCGGCGATGACCGCCGCCTTTGCCGGTGCTTTCGCGGCGGCCGCGGCGGCGCAGGACAGCGGTGCCGGCAGGCCAGACGGCAAGGGGCGCCCGGACGCGGCGAGAGGCCGACAGGCGCTGATCAAGGTTTCCGGCGAAGGCCGGGCGACGACGGCGCCCGACATGGCGATCGTGCAGCTCAGCGTCGTCAAGGATGCGAAGACGGCGCGCGAGGCGCTCGACGCCAACAACAAGGCGCTGGCCGAGGTGCTGGCGGCGCTGAAACAGTCCGGCATTGCCGAGCGCGACCTGCAGACAAGCGGCTTTTCGATCATGCCGCAATACAACTACCCGCAGAACAGCGACGGCAGCGCCCGCCCGCCGGAACTCGTCGGCTACCAGGTCGTCAACGGCGTCAGCGTGCGCGTGCGCGATCTGACGAAGCTCGGCGAAATCCTCGATCAATCGGTGACGCTCGGCGTCAACCAGGGCGGCGGCATCGAATTTACCAACGACAAGCCGGACGCCGTGATCACCGAGGCCCGCAAGGCGGCCGTCGCCGATGCGATCAACAAGGCGAGAGTGCTGGCCGAGGCGGCCGGCGTTTCGCTCGGCCGGCTGGTCGAGCTTTCCGAACAGCCGTCGCGCGCGGAGCCGCCGGTGCCGATGCGCAGCATGGCCAAGGAATTCGCCGCCGATCAGGTGCCGATCGCAACCGGCGAGCAGGCCTATAGCGTGACTGTCAACGTCACCTTCGCGGTCAATCAGTAACGTCGATCGACTGTATTCGCCCTCTTCCCTGTGCTTGTCACGGGGATGAGGGCAGCGCAGCGTCCGCGGCGCACAAGAGTCTCGTCAGCCCAAGGACTTGGGCTGGCCTGGATTCCTGTGACAAGCCTCTCGTCGCAGCCGGCGAGGCGCAGCAGGCCGCTGTCGTGGAGTGTGGGAAGACCGCGCGGCGCTTCAGGTATATTCCAGCCCAGGGCCCAGGGCTGACCTCTCCATAACATCAAAAGAAGAGAGCCCCGACGCTTGGCGCGGGGCTCCCTTTCCGTCAGCCGGGGAAGACCGAAAGACTGTATTTACCAGCGACCGATAATCGGGCAGCCGCGGACATTGGCGAAGATGATCGCCTGGCGATCACCGTGACGGCGACCTTGGACGACGACCTGGCGGCGCGAGACGTCGGCAACATGGGCGCGGCGCAGGCCGCGGTCACGGGCCTTGTCTACGGCGAGCCAGGGTTCGCAGCGGCCGCGGCGGTCCCAGCGGTCGCGCCGATCGCGCCTATCATCCCAGCGATCATAGTCACGTTCGCGGTATTGAACGCCGCCGCCCTGGCCGAATTCGAAGACCAGCGCATCGGCAGAAGCCGTGGTGGCCGTACCGACAAGGCCGGTCAGTCCGACAACGGCGGCGACGGCTGCATTTACAAGAAATTTCCTCATGGCGTTTCTCCGTTTAGCGAAGGGGTTGGCGGTCACTCTCTCATCGATTGATCCAAATCTAGTCTGGACAAGCTGAACGGCACCGGAACCCTTCGTTCATGCGGCGTTCAGGATGAGACCCGCCCCACCGCGCCAATCCCAGCCGATTCGGCCGGAATTGCGGCAGGTCGCAGGCGGGGGACGTGAACGGACGACCGCTCGCGCTTTTCTCTTCCCGTTCAAGGGGAAACGACAAAAGGACGGATTCGTTCCTTTCGGCTGCGCAAGCGAGATTCTAACGCTTTGAAAAGAAGTGATTTTCTTTCGCCTCCAGTCAACTGGAGAGTTCGCGTTCGAACAATTTGAGGTTGCGATAGTGGCTGAGCCGCGTGATGAGTCCGTCCTCGATCTCGAAAATAAACACGCTCGGGATGGCATAGGCCTGGCCCGACGCCGCCGGGAAGCCGGCCATCGTCTCGCGGTAAGTGCCGCGCGCGGTCGTGTCGGCCGCCACCCGCTGCCCGAAGGCGTCGCGCATCAGCACGATGTCGCCGAAGCTCTCGTCGAAATGGCGCAGATAGCTCATCACCCAGGTCCGGAGCGGCCCGATGCCGAGGGTGCGCTGACCGGTCAGCGAATCGAAGGCGATATCGTCGTCGAGGAGACTTGCGAGCGTTTCGAAATCCCGGTCGTTCACAGCCTCGATGAAGCGAGCGGCAATGGTCTGGGCGTCCGTCATCGTCTCCTCCTCGTATCAGCATGCCGTTCATTCTACAGCAGCAATCTTCAGATGGGCCAGTCCGGAGGGGAGCACAGCGTCAACTGCCGAGATGCAGGACGATTTCACGGCGATGCGGGCGATCGCGGTGCTCGAAAAGGTAGATTCCCTGCCAGGTGCCGAGCGCCAGCCGCCCGTCTATCACCGGAATGCCGAGCGAGACCTGGGTCAACGCCGCCTTGATATGGGCGGGCATGTCGTCCGGCCCCTCCTCGCTGTGGGTGATCCAGCCCATCGAAGGATCGGACGCCGGCGGCACGAGGCGACGGAAGAATTCGCTGAGGTCGCGTCGGACGTCCGGGTCGGCGTTTTCCTGGATGATGAGCGAGGCGGAGGTATGACGCACGAAAACGGTGAGCAGCCCCTCCGACACCGCGCACGACCGGACGAAATCGGCGGCCTCGCCGGTGAACTCGTAGAGCCCCTGCCCTCTTGTGGCGATGGTGATGACGGTCTGCGGCAATACTGTCGTCCCGAATGGCGGCACGCGCTTACGCGCTGCGCCCGTTACCAAAAAACTCTATCGCGGAAATCATCCGGATTGAAAGAACCGCTCAGGCGTTGCGTAGAGCCTTGGCCGACGGGCGTCCCTCGAACGGACGGCCCGCCGCCTTTCCCATGCCGCTCGCAGGTCACAGTTCCAGGAAGGCCTCGAACCCGCCATAGATCATCCGTTTGCCGTCGAAAATCGATTTCCATTCGTCGCCCTGCAGCCGCGGATCCGCCATCACCTTGGCGACGATCGCGTCGCGGTCCTGGCGCGACCGGTAGACGACCCACGAGAAGACGACCGTCTCGTCCTCCTTGGCCTGCACCGCCCGCGGAAACGAGGTGACTTCGCCATAGGGAACGTCGTCGCCCAAGCATTCGACGTAATTCACGGCACCGTGTTCCTTCCAGACCTCGCCGGCCTTGCGGGCCAGATCCTTGTATGCCTCGATGTTTTGTTTCGGCAGCGCGATCAGAAAACCATCCACATAAGCCATTGTCCGTCTCCTCCGTTGAAAGACAACAAAGGACGGCCGGGGCGGAAAGGTTCCGACACGCCGAGGCAATTTTTTAAGGGGCGGGCGACCGGTCCATCAACAGCCCTCACCCGCCGCAGCCCTGCAGTTGGCGCGCGTAGAGCGCTGCGACGTTGCTGGCGCGTTTGGCGCCCGTCTTTGCCGTATCGCTCCAATTGCCCCGCGCATAGCCGCCGTGGCCGTGATAGTAGGCGATGTAAAGCCGATAGGGGTCGTTGAGGGCGATGCCGTTTTCCTGGTGGCTTTGATTGTGGTACCAGGCGATGAAGCGGATCGCGTCTTCGAAGTCCGTCCGCCGCGCCATCCAGCGCCCGGTTTCGGCCTGGTAGCGGGCCCAGGTGCCGTCAAGCGCCTGTGAGTAACCGTAAGCCGTAGAGATCCGCGTCCAGGGAATGAAGCCGAAGAGCTTGGTGCGCGGCGGCCGTGCATTGTGGCGGAAGCCGGACTCCGTATAGATCGTCGCCATCAGCACGGGGACGGGCACGCCGTACTCGCGCTCCGCCGCATAGGCAGCCCGGCGCCAATTGTTGAAAAGGCCATC
This sequence comes from Sinorhizobium fredii USDA 205, assembly GCF_001461695.1. Classification (GTDB taxonomy): domain Bacteria; phylum Pseudomonadota; class Alphaproteobacteria; order Rhizobiales; family Rhizobiaceae; genus Sinorhizobium; species Sinorhizobium fredii. Next base: position 11,904 of record NZ_AUTC01000148.1, read on the forward strand.
TTTCTGCTCAAAAACCGCACAGGCGTTCCGGGTATCTCTCGGCACCGTTCCGCAGCCGGCCAGCAACAGGAGGACGACGACAAAAACGCAACGCATCGCGGAACCTCTCATATGCGAGAGATTGATAAAGCGTAAATGTTAAGGAACGGTTTTGAAGCGAAGTTGAACGACTGGACGAGCCCGGCGGCGATGTGGCACTCGCCGGCACGTTAGAATGGAGTGACGCGGCACGCGGCTGGATCGCCGACCGCGACACCCCGGGAGAGCCTACCATTGGCAGATCGACGGCGTCAGCTTCGACGACCCGTTTCGCAACGCCATCCGCGGCGCGGCGCAAATCCTCTCCGGAAATGGCGCTGAAATGAGCGTGTGCTGCTGCCACCCCTTTCGGCTTTTCCTACTCCTCGCCCCTCACCCTGGCCCTCTCCCCGCAGGCGGGGAGAGGGGATTTGGGCGGCGCGGCATACCCCTTCGCCCCGCTTGCGGGGAGAAGGTGCCGGTAGGCGGATGAGGGGCGACTATTGGAGGAAGCGCCCCGTAACCGAGCCGAACGCACGGTGCTCTAGCCGAGCGTGCCGATCAGTTCACGATAGGCGGCCTCGGGGAAGGCCTTCAACGTCCGGGTGCGTACATTGCCGTAAGTACCGAGCGTCAGCGAGAACCGTGCGGCAATCGCGTCGTCCGGCGCTTCGCAGATTGCCACCATGTCATATTCGCCCATGGTGAGGTAGAAGTCCTTGAAGGAACCGCCCATTTCCTCAAGCACCTTTCTGGCCGCATCCAGTCGTTTCGGCGACTCACGCACGGACTTGATACCCTGATCGGTCCAATTGAGGAGCACGACGTAAGTGGTCATCTCACACCTCCCGCAGGAGCACCCCGCCCTCGAATAAGAGCGTCTAAAATGCTCCGTTCCAAGAAAAGGCTAGAGCGCTTCTCACGCGTTGAAGGTCCGGCGCTCTAAGGCACGGTGGACGCCTGCGGTGCAACTACTCCTCTCGCACTGCAACAGTGCCCCCTTTCGCTGCAAGCTGCGAAGTATAATACCCACGCCGGAACCGAACAAGTTCAGCGGCGCTCGCGACGGGGGCCTACAGACAGTACGAAGCGGCCGATACAAAAAAAGCCGGGCGTTGCGGCCCGGCTTCCATGGCTTTCACTGAAAGAGCCGGCCTTTGCTCAGCTATCCAGGAACGAGCGCAGCTTGCGCGAACGGCTCGGATGCTTGAGTTTCCTCAGCGCCTTCGCCTCGATCTGGCGGATACGTTCGCGGGTCACCGAGAACTGCTGGCCGACTTCCTCAAGCGTATGGTCGGTGTTCATGCCGATGCCGAAGCGCATGCGCAGCACGCGTTCCTCGCGCGGCGTCAGCGAGGCGAGGACGCGCGTCGTCGTCTCGCGGAGGTTCGCCTGAATGGCCGCGTCGATCGGCAGCAGGGCGTTCTTGTCCTCGATGAAATCGCCGAGATGCGAATCCTCCTCGTCGCCCACCGGGGTCTCGAGCGAGATCGGCTCCTTGGCGATCTTCAGCACCTTGCGCACCTTCTCGAGCGGCATGGCGAGCTTTTCGGCCAGTTCCTCCGGGGTCGGCTCGCGGCCGATCTCGTGCAGCATCTGGCGCGAGGTACGGACGATCTTGTTGATCGTCTCGATCATGTGCACCGGGATGCGGATGGTGCGGGCCTGGTCGGCGATCGAGCGGGTGATTGCCTGCCGGATCCACCAGGTCGCATAGGTCGAGAACTTGTAGCCACGGCGGTACTCGAACTTGTCCACCGCCTTCATGAGGCCGATATTGCCTTCCTGGATGAGATCCAGGAACTGCAGGCCGCGGTTCGTGTACTTCTTGGCGATGGAGATGACGAGACGCAGGTTCGCCTCGACCATCTCCTTCTTGGCGATACGCGCCTCGCGCTCGCCCTTCTGCACCATCGAGACGATACGGCGGAACTCGGCGATGGAGATGCCGGTCTCGGTCGCGAGATTCTGGATCTCCTGGCGGATGTCGCGGATCGTCTGGTTCTCGGCCCTGGCAAATTCCTTCCAGCCCTTGCCGGCAAGGTTGCTGATCGACTTCATCCAGTTCGGATCGAGTTCGGCGCCGGAATACTGCTCCAGGAAGGAGTCGCGCTTGACGCCGTAGGATTCGGCAAGACGCAGCAGCCGCCCCTCGTTCTGCATGAGCCGCTTGGAGATGTCGTAAAGCTGCTCGACCAGCGCGTCGATGCGGTTCTGGTTGAGCGACAGCGACTTCACTGCCTTGATCAACTCGTCCTTCAGCTCCTTGTAGCGGCGCTCCTGGGCCGGCGAGAGCGTGCCGGTCGCGGCCAGGCGTGCTTCCACCTGCTGGTCCTGCAGCTTGCGGAGCTTCTTGTAGGTCTCGGCGATGATGTCGAGCGTTTCCATCACCTGCGGGCGCAGTTCCGCTTCCATCGCGGCGAGCGACAGGTTGGACTCGTCGTCGTCCTCTTCCTCTTCCTCGACCGGCTGGCCCTCGCCGCCGACATTGGTGATGTCGTCGTCATTGGCCGCAGTCCGCGATCTGCGGACCTTTTCCTTCTCCTCGGCCGCCTTGCGGTCGGCCTCGATCTTTTCCGGGCTCTGGAACTGCGGGGCCGCCTTGGCCTCAGGGCCGGAATAGGTGGTCTCGAGATCGATGATCTCACGCAGCAGCGTCTGGCCCTCGTTCAGTTCGTCGCGCCAGATGATCAGCGCCTGGAAAGTCAGCGGGCTTTCGCAAAGACCCGCGATCATCGTTTCGCGGCCGGCCTCGATACGCTTGGCGATGGCGATTTCGCCTTCGCGGGAGAGAAGCTCCACCGAGCCCATTTCGCGCAGATACATGCGCACCGGGTCATCGGTACGGTCTGTCGGCTCCTTCTTCTTGCCGGTCGCCAGCGCAGTGCCGCTGACGGTCGCGAGTTCGCCGCCTTCGCTCTCTCCGTCGTCGCCACTATCCTCTTCGTCGCCGCCCGCCGCTTCCTCGACTTCCTCGTCTTCGATGACATTGATGCCCATGTCGGACAGCATCGACATCGTATCTTCGATCTGCTCAGAGGTGACTTCTTCGGAAGGCAGGACGGAATTGAGTTCGTCCATCGTCACATAGCCGCGCTTCTTGGCGGCCTTGATCATCTTCTTGACAGCGTCGTCGGAAAGATCGAGAAGCGGACCGTCCGGAGTGCCTTCGCGTTCAACGTCTGCTTCTTCGTTTTCTTTGACTTTTGTTGCCATTTATTCGTCGCTTTCCTTGTCGCAACCGGCATGCGCCCGGTGCCCAATACCGCTCGGGGGTTCGGGCGCGCCGCGCACCCGCCACCGACTCATTTCCCCTGACGTAACGGGATGATGTTTAATTCCTGATTAACCACGACAGCGATCGTGGTTGAGCGGGCAAGCTTCGACAGTCCTGCCACTGAATCGTCCCTGGCATGAGTTCCTATCCGCCGTACCATGTCGCCATTTCTGCTTGAAATGGTGATTCCCAGAATTTTCGATCCCGTCAAGCGTTTCCGGTGGAAAACCGCCCAAATCGGCAAAAAAGGCCGACCAGCGGGTATTTGCGCTGTCTATCAGCTTTCGCTCAAGATGTAGGTGCGACCTGCCAAAAGACAAGGGCCGCGGGCTTTCCGGCGGGGGCCTATATGTACCAATAATGGCCTGAACGAGGCGCCCGGGCAGATTCGCCTCAAATCCAATCCATAACCACCTTGCCGGAATTGCCGGAACGCATCGCCTCGAAGCCGTCGCGGAACGCATCGATGCCGATCCGGTGGGTGATGACCGGCGAGAGGTCGAGCCCGCCCTGGACGAAGGCGATCATCTTGTACCAGGTCTCGAACATTTCGCGGCCGTAGATGCCCTTGAGGTTGAGCATCTTGAAGATCACCTTGTTCCAGTCGATCTCGAAGCCGGCCGGCGCAATGCCGAGGATGGCGATCTTGCCGCCATTGTTCATCTTGTCGATCATGTCGCGGAAGGCGGGTGCCGCACCCGACATTTCGAGCCCGACATCGAACCCTTCGGTCATGCCGATCGACCGCATCACATCGGCGAGGTTCTCTTTCGAGGCATCGACGACATAGTCGATGCCAAGCTTGCGGGCGAGATCGAGGCGCACCGGGTTGATGTCGGTGATCACCACCTTGCGGGCTCCCGAGCGCTTGGCGACCAGCGCGCCCATGATGCCGATCGGCCCGGCGCCGGTGACCAGAACATCCTCGCCGACCAGATCGAAGGAGAGCGCCGTATGCACGGCATTGCCGAAGGGATCGAAGATGGCGGCAATCTCGTCCGGCACATCATCCGGGATCGTAACGACATTATATTCCGGCAGGCAGACGAACTCTGCAAAGGAGCCCGGCCGATTGACGCCGACGCCGAGCGTGTTGCGGCAGAGATGCCCCCTGCCCGCCCGGCAGTTGCGGCACTTGCCGCAGACGATATGGCCTTCACCGGAAACCCGTTCACCGACATGGTGCTTGGTGACCGCCGAGCCGACCTTGGCGATCTCGCCCATGAACTCGTGGCCGACGACCATCGGTACGGGAATTGTCTTCTGCGCCCACTGGTCCCAATTCCAGATATGGACATCGGTGCCGCAAATCGCCGATTTCTTGACGCGGACCAACACATCGTTCGGCCCGACCTCCGGCACCGGCACGCGTTCCATCCACAGCCCGACCTCCGGCCGCGTCTTGACCAGCGCCTTCATCATGTTGGTCATTGCAAGATTACTCCTCCGCGTCTCACGCAGCTTTGCCCCTCACCCTAACCCTCTCCCCGCAGACGGGGAGAGGGAATCCCGCTGCGATCCGCCGCGCCGCCCCAAGTCCCCTCTCCCCGCGAGCGGGGAGAGGGCTAGTCCTCGGGTTAAACCCGAGGAGAGGGGCTACTCCTTCAAATCACGCCGAGATCGCGGCCGACCTCTTCAAAAACTGCGATCGCGCGACGCACGTCCGCCTCGCTATGCGCCGCCGACATCTGGGTACGGATGCGCGCCTGCCCCCTCGGCACCACCGGGAAGGAAAAGCCGATGACGTAGACGCCCTTTGCCAGCATGCGCGCCGCCATCTCCTGGGCCAGCGCCGCATCGCCCAGCATGACGGGGATAATCGGGTGCCCCTCGCCGGCGAGCGTGAAGCCGAGCTTTGACATCTCGGCCCGGAAGAGTGCCGAGTTCGCATAGAGCCGCTCGCGAAGCGCATCGCCGTTGTCGATCAAGTCGAAGACCTTGAGCGAGGCCGCAGCGATCACCGGTGCAAGCGTATTGGAGAAGAGATAAGGCCGCGAACGCTGGCGCAGCCAGTCGACGACCTCGGTCTTGGCCGAGGTATAGCCGCCGGAGGCGCCGCCGAGCGCCTTGCCGAGCGTACCGGTGATGATATCGACCCGGCCTTCGACGCCGCAATGCTCGGCCGAACCGCGGCCATGCTTGCCGACGAAACCGACCGCGTGGCTGTCGTCGACCATCACCATCGCGCCGTATTTCTCGGCCAGATCGCAGACGCCCTCGAGATTGGCGATGATGCCGTCCATCGAGAAGACGCCGTCGGTGGCGATCAGCTTGAAGCGGCTGCCTTCGGCCTTCTTCAACTCCTCCTCCAGCGCCGCCATGTCGTTGTTGGCGTAGCGGAACCGCTTCGCCTTGGAGAGCCGCACGCCGTCGATGATCGAGGCGTGGTTCAACGCGTCCGAGATGATCGCATCGTCCTCGCCGAGCAGCGTCTCGAAAAGCCCGCCATTGGCATCGAAGCAGGACGAATAGAGGATCGTGTCCTCCAAGCCGAGAAAGGAGGAGATGCGCGCCTCGAGTTGCTTGTGCTCCTCCTGCGTACCGCAGATGAAGCGCACCGATGCCATGCCGTAGCCGTAGCGGTCGAGCGCCTTCTTGCCGGCCTCGGCAAGCTCCTGGTTATCGGCGAGGCCGAGATAGTTGTTGGCGCAGAAATTCAGAACCTTTTCGCCGGAGGCGACTTCGATCTCGCCCGCCTGCTTGGACGTGATGACGCGCTCGGCCTTGTAGAGCCCGGCCGTTTTCAAGCCCTCGAGTTCCGAACGGAGGTGAGAAAGGAAAGCAGAGGTCATGGCTGGTCGCTTTCGAACAAAGGGGTTTGTCTAGACAAATAGCACGATGGCTAACGACGAACAGCAAATTCTCGCTGCATTGTCGAGGCGAAACGCGCGGGATTCAAGCGCCTTCCGCGCCGCCGACGCGGCGCTGCTGGATCCCTGTGACAAGCACAGGGATGAGGGAGGTGGGGCCTACGCCGAGACGGACGTGCGTAATGGCTTTACAGTCCATGCAGATAGTGAGCGACGTCTTCCCACTCCGGGTTCATCTGTTCTATCAGGTTCAGCTTCCATTTCCGCGGCCATTTCTTGATGGTTTTTTCGCGGGTGATAGCAGTTGTAAGCAGGTCGAACTCCTCGAACCAGACCAGTGTCTTCACGCCATACTTTGACGTGAAGCCAGGCGTCAGGTCGTTCTGATGCTCAAACAGACGATGCGACAAATCCCGCGTGACGCCCATGTAGAGCGTCCCGTTTCGCTTGGAAGCCAGAATGTAGACGTAACCTTTCATTGGCCGCAGCGTGCATATTGGACGGCATGTCAGCAAGTGAAAGTTGTCATGGTTGAACAGAGTGCAATCACCCCCGCCCTCATCCCTGTGCTTGTCACAGGGATCCAGCCACGGCGCGTCGGCGCCGTGAATGACTCGACGCGTCAGCCGCCCTCCTCAAAAGCATCGATCACCGCCAGAAAGGCCTCGCCGTAGCGCTCGCGCTTGCTTTCGCCGATGCCGGGTATGTCGAGGAGGTCGTCGAAATCGCGGGGTCGCTGCTTGGCGAGGGCGATCAAGGTCGTGTCCGGGAAGACCACATAGGGCGGGACGTTCAATTCCTTCGCGATCGAAAACCGCTCCGCCCGCAGCTTCTCGAAAAGCTCGAGGTCGGAACCGGCGAGATCCGAACGCTCGCGAGCCGATGTCGATTTCTGCCCGCGCGCCTTGCCGGAACTGGGCCGATCCTTGCGGAAGAGCACCTGTCGCTCGCGCTTGAAAACAGCGCGCGCCTCGGGCTCGAGCTTCATTGCACCGAAGGCGGCATGATCGACGGTGATCAGCCCTGCGGCCAGCAATTGGCGGAAAACCGATTGCCAGGTGCGCGCCGGCAGGTCCTTGCCGGCGCCGAAGACCGGCATATCGGCATGGCCGAAGCGCTCGGTCTTGTCGTTGACGGTCCCCATCAGCACGTCGATGACGTGCCCGGTGCCGAACCGCTCGCCGGTCCGATAAACGGCAGCGAGTGCCTTGATCGCCGCTTCCGTGCCGTCCCAGGTTTCGACCGGCTTCAGGCATGTGTCGCAGTGGCTGCAGCGGCCGGGATGCGCCTCGCCGAAATGCGCAAGGATCGCCTGGCGCCGGCAGCCGACCGTTTCGCAGATCGCAAGCAAGCTGTTGAGCTTTGACCGTTCGATGCGCTTGATCTCGTCCGGCGCGCCGCCCTCGTCTATCATGCGCCGGCGCTGGATGACGTCGGCCATGCCATAGGCCATCCAGACTTCCGACGGCAGCCCGTCGCGCCCTGCCCGTCCCGTCTCCTGGTAATAGGCCTCGACCGAACCCGGCATGTCGAGATGCGCCACATAGCGCACGTCCGGCTTGTCGATCCCCATCCCAAAGGCGACGGTCGCCACTAGGCAGAGGTTTTCCTCCTTCAGGAAGGCATCCTGATGCCGATCGCGCAAAGCGCGATCCATGCCGGCGTGATAGGGAAGGGCGCGAATGCCCTGCCCTGTCAGCCACTCCGCCGTGTCCTCGACCTTGGCGCGCGACAGGCAATAGACGATGCCACTCGAGTCCTTGAAGCGCGACAGGAAGCGCAGGAGCTGCTGGCGCGGCTGGTCGCGTTCGACGATCTCGTAGGCGATATTTGGCCGGTCGAAGCTGGTGGTGAACACCCGCGCGCCCTGAAGCGCCAGCCGCTCGATGATGTCGTCGCGCGTATGGTGGTCGGCGGTGGCCGTCAGCGCAACCCGCGGCACGCCGGGAAAGCGCGACGCCAGGCAATTGAGGCCGCGATACTCCGGGCGAAAATCGTGCCCCCATTGGGAGACGCAATGTGCCTCGTCGATTGCGAAGAGTGCGATGTCCATGTCGCCGATCATCTCGGCGAAGCCGTCGGTGACAGCACGCTCCGGCGTGACGTAGAGCAGGTCCAGTTCATCCGCCGAAAGCGCACGACGGACGGCGATCGCCTCATCGCGGGTGAGCGAGGAATTGAGCGCGGCCGCACGAATATCGAGCTGCTTCAGCGCCTCCACCTGATCGCGCATCAGGGCGATCAGCGGCGAGATGACAATGCCGACGCCTTTCCGACACAGCGCCGGTATCTGGAAGCAGAGCGACTTGCCGGCCCCGGTCGGGAAAAGTACGACGGCATCACCGCCTGCCACGACGTGTTCGACGACGCCCTGTTGCTGTCCGCGGAAAGCGGAAAAGCCATAGACGCGCTTGAGCACATCAAGGGGATTGGCGATGCCTTGCGTCTCGAACAGGCGCGCGGTGGTATGGGGGGTCTCAGGCATGGAATCGCCTCGTGAGCGCGTACGGAATTGGATTTTGGAAAGACGGAGCAACGCGGTCGGGAGATCGGCCTTTAGCCTCCGTCAACCCCTCCCCAACCCCTCCACACAAGGTGGAGGGGCTTCCGGAGCCGCTTCCTGGCCGCTTCTGCGTCAAGCCCCCCGCCTGATGCAGAAGGCTGAAAATGCGCCGGTCGGAGTCGCATGCGCCTAGCCCCTCCCCCTTGGGGGAGGGGTTGGGGAGGGGTGTCCAGATGACCGGGGTTCGCGAGAAGGTCTCACCGCGCCGCCGGCCCCTTCACTCTCCCCGAAAGCACGCCAAAGCCTTCGATGATTGCTTCCTGATTCTCGAGCCGGGTGACTTCCAATTGAACCTCGTTAAGGGTACGCAACAGCTGCGGTACGGCCTCGAGATCGGCTTCCTCGGTGGCATGCGCCAGTTCCCTTTCAAGCTCGCGGCGCTGCCAGTTGAGCGCCTTGGTGCGTTTGTGAAGCGCCAGCGCCTGCAGGTAGCCCTCGCGCGCATCCTCGGGTGCCGCGGCCGTCGTCGCGGTCCATAGCCGCGCATAGCGGATCTGCTGGTCCAGTGCGCCGATCAGGGTACCGAAACCCTCCGCCTCCAGTTGCTCGACGAGCCCTTCCCGAGTCAGCCGTGGGCCGTTCGCCGCCGCGGCGTTGAGAACCACCGCCCAGCAACGCTGCAGATCGCGATGATCGAACTCGATCGTCGAGATCTCGTCATATTCGTCGAAAAGCAGTTGCGGGTGGTTGACGATCGTCAGCGCAAGCACGCTTTCGCGCAGTGACGGCGCCGCCTGCTGACCACTGACAAGGGAGGAGCGCGCCAGCCGGTCGGAGATCGTGGTCGGGCCGGCGTTGCGCTCGCCGCCGGCATGGCGAAAGCCGCCGCCTTGCCGACCACCGCGCTCTCGCCCGCCCCGCTCGAACGGCCGCCGCTCCCCCCTGAACGGCGCACCGCCCTGCAGAAAGGCGTTCAGCCGGTCGCGCATGTCCTGGCCGTAATGGCGGCGCACGCTCTCGTCAGCAACGACCGAGGTCACCTGCCTCAACCGCGCTTCGAGCTCGGCGCGTTTTTCCGGCGTGTCGAACCCGCCGCCCTGAACCTCGCGCATCCAGACCATGTCGGCCAGCGAGCGGGCATTGGCAAGCACCTTGTCGAACGGCTCCCGCCCCTCATGACGGACGAGGTCGTCCGGGTCCTTGCCGTCCGGCAGCATGGCGAAACGGACGGAGCGACCGGGCTTCAGATGCGGCAGCGCCAGGTCGACGGCGCGATTGGCGGCCCGGATGCCGGCACCGTCGCCGTCAAAGCAGAGCACCGGCTGGGACGTCATCTTCCAGAGGAGATCGAGCTGGTTCTCGGTCAGCGCCGTGCCGAGCGGTGCCACGGCATTCTCGATGCCCGCCTGATGCAGCGCGATCACGTCCATATAGCCTTCGACGGCAATGATCGTGCCGGTTCCGCCGGCGCCCTGCGAGGCCCGCCTTGCCCTGGCGAAATTGAAGAGCACATTGCCCTTGTGGAAGAGCTCGGTCTCGTTGGAGTTCAGATATTTCGCCGGCGCATCGGGCGACATGGCCCTCCCTCCGAAGGCGATCACCTTCTCGCGCGCCGAGAGGATCGGAAACATGATACGGTCGCGAAAGCGATCGTAGGAGACCGGAACATCCGGCCCATGCACGACGAGACCGCAAGCCTCGATCTGCTCCTTGCCAACACCCTTGCCGGCGAGAAACTCCTTCAGCGCGTTGCGGCTGTCCGGTGCAAAGCCCAGTCGAAATGTCTCGATCGTCCGGCCGGTCAGGCCGCGCTCGCGCAGATAGGCACGCGCCTTCGCGCCCGTCGCGGTCTGGAGCTGGTCCTGAAAGAACTGCGTCGCCAGCTCCATGACGTCGAGCAGGCTCGTGCGTTCCCGCTCCCGCCGCTCGGCCTGCGGGTCCGGCTGCGGCATCGGGACACCGGCCATATCGGCGATCTGCTGCACCGCTTCGGGGAAGCTCAGGCCTTCGAGGTCGGTCAGGAAACGGAAATGGTCACCCGAAACATCGCAGCCGAAGCAATGATAGCGGCCCTTGCGGTCCTCGCAATGGAAGCTCGGCGACTTCTCGCCGTGGAAGGGGCAGCAGGCCCAATAGTCGCCGCGCGACACATTGGTCTTGCGCCGGTCCCAGGTGACGCGCTTGCCGATCACGTCCGAAATCGGAACGCGGTCGCGGATGTCGTCAAGGAAGGACGGTGAAAAGCGCATGGGTACCTCTGGCCAGCTTCCATATAAGCGGCATGGCGGGAGGAAGCCACCGTTCCCCGCCGGTCTTGCCCGCTTTTCACAGGCGATCACCGAAGGATGCGGGAAACAAGGGCCGCGCCCGCGGATAGCGCGAGGCGTAGCGGATTACTTCAACAGTTCCTTGAGGATGCTCGAAGCCTTGGCGAAATCCATCTGGCCGGGATAGCGCTCCTTCAGCGCGTTCATGCACTTGCCCATGTCGCGCAAGCCCTGGGCGCCGGTTTCCTGGATGATTGCGACGCAGAGCTCCCGGATCTTCTCCTCCGAAAACTGCTCGGGCAGGAACGCGTTGATGATGGTGATTTCCTGCCGCTCCTGCTCGGCGAGTTCCGGGCGGCCACCTTGATCGTAGATGCGGGCCGACTCTTCGCGCTGCTTGATCATCTTTGCGAGGATCTGCATGATCTCGTCGTCGCCGGCCGGATCCTTGCCCTGGCCGCGATTGGCGATGTCGCGGTCCTTGATGGCCGCCTGCATCAGCCGGACGGTCGAAGTCCGCCGAGTGTCCTTGGCTTTCAGCGCTTCCTTCAGGGCGTTTGCGAACTGCTCGCGCATCTCTTTCTCCATGCCGAAGCCGGCCCCAGCTGCTTGCGTCCGGACCGTTCGATTGCCTCATTGCTATCCTCGTCTTAAACCAGTGCGGCAGGTACAATCAAACCCAATGCGCAACTGGTTGAATTGTAACGAACTTTATTTCCGGCCAATTCACGGCCGCCGGTTGACCCGACGAACGCCTTTGTCTATTTTCCGGCACCTGCACGAACATCGGCATGAACCTCTTTCTCGCGGGGCTTCCGCGCGCCATGCCGCATGCAATTTGAAATGGGGCTGAACCGACCGGCTTGGAGCCGCGCCTTCCGCCGCAACGGGATAGGAACGATGACCGCGACACCCGCATGGACAACCCAGAAACCCACCGCTTTGCTCGTTCTGGCCGACGGCACGGTGATCGAAGGCAAGGGCATCGGCGCGACCGGCAAGGTTCAGGCCGAGGTCTGCTTCAACACGGCGCTGACCGGCTATCAGGAAATCCTGACCGATCCCTCCTATCTCGGCCAGATCGTCACCTTCACCTTTCCGCATATCGGCAATATCGGTGCCAATGACGAGGATATCGAGGATCTGACGCCCGCCGCCCGCCACGGCGCCGTCGGCGTGATCTTCAAGGCCGACATCACCGATCCCTCCAACTACCGCGCCGTCAAGCATCTTGACACCTGGCTGAAGGCACGCGGCGTCATCGGGCTCTGCGGCATCGACACGCGGGCGCTGACCGCCTGGATCCGCGAGAACGGCATGCCGAACGCCGTCATCGCCCACGACCCGGCCGGCGTCTTCGACATCGAGACGCTGAAGGCGGAAGCGAAAGCCTGGAGCGGCCTCGAGGGGCTCGATCTCGCCAAGGTCGCGACCTCGGGTCAGTCCTATCGCTGGAACGAGAAGCCCTGGGTCTGGAACGAAGGCCACTCGACACTTGGCGAGACCGAAGCCGCCTATCACGTCGTGGCGCTCGACTACGGCGTCAAGCGCAACATTCTGCGCCTCTTCGCCGGCCTCGATTGCCGGGTCACGGTCGTTCCGGCCCAGACGAGCGCCGACGAAGTCCTGGCCTTGAAGCCGGACGGCATCTTCCTTTCAAACGGCCCGGGCGACCCGGCCGCCACCGGCGAATACGCCGTACCGGTGATCAAGAACCTGCTGAAAAGCGATATCCCGGTCTTCGGCATCTGCCTCGGCCACCAGATGCTGGCCCTGGCGCTCGGCGCCAAGACCGAGAAGATGCATCAGGGTCACCACGGCGCCAACCATCCGGTCAAGGATCACACGACCGGCAAGGTCGAGATCGTCTCGATGAACCACGGCTTTGCGGTCGATTCGAAGTCGCTGCCGCAAGGTGTTGAAGAGACTCACATTTCGCTCTTCGACGGCACCAATTGCGGCCTGCGCGTCAACGGCAAGCCGGTCTTCTCGGTCCAGCACCACCCGGAAGCCTCGCCTGGCCCGCAGGACAGCCACTATCTCTTCCGCCGGTTCCTCAACCTCATCCGCGAGAAGAAGGGCGAACCGGCACTCGCCGAGCGCTGAGCACGCGGTTCCAGAATTATCATGAAAGGCCCGCCGCGTGTGCGGGCCTTCTGCTTTGTGGTATGGCGCAGCAGCCTATGTCAGCCCTCGCCAAGGCGAGCGGCCAGGAAATCGACGGTCGCGCGCACCGACGGTAACTGGCCGCGCCGATGCGGCATCAGGATGGTCGTCATCACTTTGCCCGCGGTCCATTCCGGCAGGATTCTGACCAGAGCGCCGCTTGCGATCTCGTCCTGGCAAAGCTTGCCGGGCAAGGTGGTAATGCCAAGTCCCGCCATCGCGGCTTCGCGCAGGACACGGGACTCGTCCGCTACGAAACGCGGCTTCGGTGAAACCTCCACGCTCGCACCATCGGCGTGCTCCATCGCCCAGCCGTCCGACGTCAGCGATGTCATCAGGCCGTCGTGTTGCGCCAGTTCCTCGGGCTCCGCGGGCATTCCCCGCTGGTGTAAATAGACAGGCGCGGCGACAAGCATTTTCGCTTGCGATCCGACGCGACGCTGGACGAGGCCGGAATCCGGAAGTGGCGCGAAATGGTCGCGAACGGCAAGGTCAAAGCCTTCCTGAACGATATCGACGAAGCGGTCGGTGGCGTGCAGGATCACGCGCAGCCTCGGATAGGCGAGCGCAAGCTGCGGCAGTATGGGAGCAAGCGAGAGCTGAGCCGTCGGCACCGAAGCGGTGATCCTGACCGCACCGCTCGGCTCGGCAAGCCGGCCCTTCACGATATTCTCCGCAGCCTCCGCTTCGATGAGCATGGCTGCCGCATGGCGATAGAAATCCTCGCCCGTCTCGGTCACCGAAAAGCGGCGCGACGTCCGATTGATGAGGCGGACGCCAAGGACCCGTTCGAGCTCGGCCACCCGCTTGCTGAGCGTCGATTTTGGCAGATTGAGCGCGCGCGCCGCAGCGGCAAAGCCTTTATGGTCGACCACGTGGACAAAGAAGATGAAGTCGTTCAGGTTCGCCATGATCACTCAATCGTCTACGCATGTGAACGATAGGTCCACATTTTCTGATCTAGCATATATTCGTCCACGAATGCACATCTACCTCATCGTCTGATTTGAACGAAGAGGAAGACATGACAATCTATCAAGGCAAGAAGGCCGTCGTGATCGGCGGCACGCATGGCATGGGGCTGGCGACCGTCACACGCCTCGTCGATGGCGGCGCCGACGTATTCTTGACCGGGCGCAACGAGGACAATCTTTCAAAGGTCAGGCGGGAATTCGGCTCTCGCGTACACACCCTGCGCTCGGACCTTGCCGATCTCAACGATATTGCAATGCTCGGCGCTGCCGTCGGCCAAAAGCTCGGCGCGATCGACCTGCTGCACGTCAATGCCGGCATCTCGGAACTGGAGACATTCGACAAGGTAAGTGAGGCATCCTACGACCGTCAGTTCGCGGTCAACACCAAGGGAGCCTTCTTCACCGTGCAGTGGTTGGCGCCGCTGATCCGCGAAGGCGGCTCGATCGTCTTTACGTCATCGGTTGCCGACGAGGGCGGTCACCCCGGCATGAGCGTCTACAGCGCCACCAAGGCGGCACTCGTCTCCTTCGCTTCCGTGCTCGCGGTCGAGCTTCTGCCGCGCGGCATCCGCGTCAACACGGTCAGTCCCGGCTTCGTCGACACCCCGACCAAGGGTGTGGCGGGCTTGAGCGATGCCGAACGCGCCGAGTTCAAGGCGCTCGGCGACACCGTCACGCCGATGAGGCGCAATGGCACCGCCGACGAAGTGGCACGCGCCGTTCTTTTCCTCGCCTTCGAGGCCACCTTCACCACCGGGGCAAAGCTCGCCGTCGATGGCGGCCTTGGCCAGAAGCTCTCCGCTGCCTGAGACCCGGTCAAAAGGAAAAAAAGATGAGCAAAATATCTGTTCTCGGCCTCGGCGCAATGGGTTCCGCGCTTGCCGCAACGCTCTTGCGAAACGGCCATTCGGTGACTGTTTGGAACCGCACGCCAGCGCGGGCCGAGCCGCTTGCAGCCGCCGGAGCGAGAATAGCGGCAAGCCCGGCCGACGCCATGGCCGACGCCGACCTCACGATTCTCTGCGTCGTCGACTACGCCGCCGCAAGGGCGGTCCTGGAGGAGGCGGAGGGCGCACTTGCCGGCCGCGACCTCGTCAATCTCACCAATGGCGCCGCGCGATGCGCAGGAATTGGCCGATTGGGTGGCGGCGAAGGGTGCCGCCTATCTCGATGGCGGCATCATGGCGATCCCGCCGATGATCGGCGAGGCCGGAGCATTGATCCTCTACAGCGGCTCGACCGCTCTTTTCGAGCGGCACAAGCCGTCGCTGTTGGCGCTCGCCGAAGGCCGCTTTCTCGGCGAGGATCCCGGCCGTGCTGCGCTTTATGACCTCGCTCTGCTTTCCGGCATGTATGGTCTCTTCTCCGGTTTCCTGCATGCCGGTGCGCTGGTGGTGAGCAGCGGCGCCGGTATGAGCGATTTTCTAACCCTTCTCCTGCCATGGCTCGAGGCGATGAGCGGCACCCTCCCCGACTTGGCCGGCAAGATCGATAGCGGCCTGCACGACCGCAATGTCGTCTCCAATCTGGCGATGCAGGCGATCGCCCTTGAAAATATTGTCCGCGCGAGCCGCGAGCAGAACGTCGCGCCGGACTTCATCAATGCCATGCGAAGGCTTACCGCCATGCGCGTCGACCAAGGCCATGGCGGCGACGACATCTCCGGAGTGATAGAACTGATACGGAGGCTGGAATGAGTGCGATTTCAATGGGATAGGACTACCGCCTGAATCGGCTTGGGCAGCTGTTGAATCGATTTCTAAGCACGAAAAAGCCCGCCGGGGACGGCGGGCTTGAAGTGTGTTGCTTTGTCCGTGCCGTTACTTGCAGGCGCCGCAGAAACGCTGGATGCGGCGGCAGGCTTCCTCGAGCAGTTCCTCGGAGGTCGCGTAGGAGATGCGGAAGTTCGGGCCGAGACCGAAGGCCGAACCGTGCACCACCGCGACGCCTTCCGATTCCAGAAGCTCGGAGACGAAATCCTCGTCGGTCTCGATGACCTTGCCCGACGGCGCGGTCTTGCCGATCAGCCCGGCGCAGGAAGGATAGACGTAGAAGGCGCCTTCCGGCGTCGGGCAGGAGATGCCCTTGGCCTGGTTCAGCATCGACACCACGAGATCGCGCCGGCCCTGGAAGATCTCCTTGTTGCGCGGGATGAAATCCTGCTCGCCGTTCAGCGCCTCGACGGCGGCCCATTGCGCGATCGAGGTGGCGCCCGAGGTCTGCTGCCCCTGGATCATGTCCATCGCCTTGATGAGCGGCAAGGGGCCAGCGGCATAGCCGATGCGCCAGCCGGTCATCGCGTAGGCCTTGGAGACACCGTTCATCGTCAGGGTACGGTCGTAGAGGCCGGGCTCGACCTCGACCGGCGTTGCGAACTTGAAGTCACCATAGGTCAGGTGCTCGTACATGTCGTCGGTCAGTACCCAGACATGCGGATGTTTCATCAACACGTCGGTCAGCGCCTTGAGTTCGTCATGCGAATAGGCAGCACCCGACGGGTTCGAGGGTGAGTTGAAGACAAACCACTTGGTCTTCGGCGTGATCGCCTTGTCGAGATCCTCGGCCTTGAGCTTGAAGTTGTTCTCCTGCTTCGTCGAAACGAAGACCGGAGTGCCGCCGCAAAGCGCCACCATTTCCGGATAGGAGACCCAGTAGGGCGCCGGGATGACGACTTCATCGCCCGAATTGAGCGTTGCCATGAAGGCGTTGAAAAGAATCTGCTTTCCGCCGGTGCCGACGATCGTCTGCGCGGCGGTGTAGTCGAGGTTGTTCTCGCGCTTGAACTTCTTGGCGATCGCTTCGCGCAGTTCCGGAATGCCGGAAACCGGCGTGTACTTCGTCTCGCCGCGGTTGATCGCGTCGATCGCTGCCGTCTTGATATTGTCCGGCGTGTCGAAATCCGGCTCCCCGGCTCCGAGGCCGATAACGTCGCGACCTTTTGCCTTCAACTCGCGAGCTTTCTGCGAAACGGCAATGGTGGCTGAGGGCTTTACACGGGAAAGGGCATCGGCAAGGAAGGCCATGGTGTGAGGTCCTGATCGTTTCGAAACGGGCGTGAGGCGCTACGGAACGGAAGATCGGGCTCCATAGCGGTTAGGTCTATGTCGAAAGACGCCCGGTCTTGCAAGCGTTCGGCTCAGAAAAATACCGGCAAGGCCGCGCAAAATGCGTCACGATGACAAAGTTTCATCAGTGCGATCACGAGGCGCATGGGATGACGGCTGTCCGCCCTCGGGCGGCGACCGGAGCGGGTCGATGCAAAAGGACGATCGGCCGCAATGCCGCGGCTTCGAAAATCGGTGTGTTCCACGCGTTTTTGCACCGCCTTTGTTTCGCCACAATAACTGTCGGAGAGCGCCGCAATTCCGTCCTTCAAGAGCCGATATCCGGGCGTCATCTCACAGGGTGAACGCATTGGCATCATGGGGGTGCGCTATGTTTCTCGACGACGAAATCGCTTCGACGCGAACAGGCCGCAACGAGGCCCGCTGGGGATTTTATCTCGCGTTGGCGGCTCTAGCAGTCTGCATGGTGATGATCTTTGGGTTGGTGGTCGAGACGTCGGCCCAGGCGGCCGAGCCGGAACAGCAATCCGGCGCGGCGAATTTTGCCATGCGCGTCGTTGCCGACCCCGCCTCGGCGGCTCCGTCGGGACCGGTGGGGCTCGATCGACGGCAAATGCCGACGGAAGGCGACCGGCAGATCCTCGCCGGCACGACGCTGCTCGCCGCCGCCCTCACGGCCGGCACCACTTTTGTCGTGGGTAACCAGATCGCCGCGTTCAGCAGGGCGAGAAGCAGACGCCATGGCCGATAACGAAGGCGACCTGCCTGGACAACGCGCCGGTTTCCTTGCCCGGTTGTCAGCCACCGAAACGATCGTCGTGGCGATCATCGCCATGATTGCCCTTGCCGGCTTGATGCTGATCGGCAAGGGTTTTTACATGAAAGCCAAGACCGAGCTTTTCGCAGCGGAGAAGCGCGTCGCTCGGAATGTCTTTGGGTAAGAACCGATAGGCACTCACACCTCCGATAAAGCCGTTTTGATCGAATTTGACTTGAAGCAAGGGCGACAGGGCACCAGTTTCTCTCCTGGACGGAAATGAGCGGCCGAGTCTGGTTCAGCAGGCTTGCCGCCGAGTTTAGGAGTGTGGAATCGCAATGCGGTCCGTGCAGTGGACAAAAACCAAGCTGAGCCAGATTGGCGCGGCGCTCGCCCTGCCTCTGGCCGGAGCCCTGTTCCTGTCCGCCGCTCTGCCCGCCGCCGCACAACAGGCCCGGGAATTCCAGACTCAGACAGGAACCGTCCTTGTCGAGACACTGGCGCGCGGGCTCCAGTACCCCTGGGCGGTCGAAGTCATGCCCGACGGCGCGCTGATCATCACCGAACGGGCAGGACGCCTGCGCATCCTCCGTGACGGCAAGCTCTCGGCCGCGATCAAAGGCCTTCCGGACGTCGCCGAGCATGGCCAGGGCGGCCTGCTCGACGTCGCGCTCGACCCGCAATTTTCCGCCAACCGCTCCTTGTACCTCACCCTCTCGGCCCGCGGCGACGGCGGCTATGGCACCGTTCTGGTGCGGGCGACGCTCTCCGGTGACCACGCGAGCCTGACGGATGTGAAGGAAATCTTCCGGATGAGCCGGTTCACGCGGGCCGGCCAGCATTTCGGTTCGCGTATCGCCATCGATCGCGACGGCAGCCTTTTCTTCGGCATCGGCGACCGCGGCGATGGCGACCGCGCCCAGGACCCGCGCGACCACGCCGGCGCCATCCTGCACATCAATGTCGATGGTTCCATCCCCGCCTCCAACCCCTATCGCGTCGGTACCGAGGGCCGGGCGGAAATATGGTCCAAGGGACACCGCAATCCCCAAGGCATTACCTTCGATCCGGCCGACGGCAAGCTCCTGACCGTCGAGCATGGCGCACGCGGCGGTGACGAAGTGAACAACCCGCAGCCGGGCAAGAACTACGGCTGGCCGGTGATCACTTTCGGAAAGGACTATTCCGGCGCGGAGATCGGCGAGGGTACGGCCAAGGATGGCTTGGAGCAGCCCCTCTACTACTGGGATCCCTCGATCGCCCCCGGCGCGCTCGCCGTCTATCGCGGCAGCATGTTTCCGGAATGGAACGGCAACCTGCTGGTGGCGGCGCTGAAATACCAGTTGCTGGCGCGCCTGGAGCGAGACGACACCGGCGCGATCACCTCCGAGGAGCGGTTGTTCGACGGCGAGTTCGGCCGCATCCGCGATGTGATCGTGGCGCCGGACGGTGCCCTGCTCATGGTGACCGACGAGCAGAATGGCGCCGTTCTGAGGGTCTCCAAGGCGCCGACCCAATGAGTGCTCTCAGAGTGAGGCCCTGATCTCCTTTCGGAACATGAATTTCAGCCCGGACCACACCGCGTCAACGGCACAGACCTTTACGTCGACAAGGCCGAGCGGCAGGAAGATCTCCCGAAGAGCGTCCTCGGTGAGCGTGGTGGCGACGCCGGAAGCACGCTTCGGCCAGGATATCCAAAGAATCCCATCGGGCTTCAACCGGTCGACCAGAGCAGCCGCCTGAGCTTCCAGCCTGACCCGCTCCGTATTGAAGCCATGAATGTAATCAAATCTGCGCGATGAGGTCCCCTCGATCGCTGTGGCGGTGTGAGCGAATCCAGGAAAAGCTGCAATCTCCTGCAGATGGGCCGGCACGCCGAGAAGCAGCGCTACCTGCCCGTCGCGCAGGCCGAGCTTCTTCCCAAGCGGCGTCCCCGAATAGCCCGCCAAGTTCATTTTCGGCTCCACTCCGATCGGCATCGTCACGCCCTGTCCTCGCTCCGGGCCGCGAGGATGAAGCTTGCCCGACAAAAACGCAACTGGTAGAGCGGCGGTGCAATCACGGGACGAAGCTGCCTTGTGTTGCTTTTCGTCCTATTCGCTCGCCCCGGGGGCCCTTCGTGACACGCATCCAGGCCAATCTGTTCCTGTTGTTATCCGGCGCGATCTGGGGGGCGGGATTCGTCGCCCAGTCGACGGCGATGCAAGCGATCGGTCCGCTCTCGTTCATCGGCCTGCGTTTCGCAATTGCCACGCTGGTGGCCCTCCCCCTGGCACTTATCGAGGCTCGACGGGTCGCCGCGCCGCTGCCGCGCGGGGCGATGCGCAACTTCATCTGCATCGGGCTGGCGTTGTTTGGCGGCGCGGTGACGCAACAGTTCGGGCTGCTGACCACAACCGTCACCAATTCCGGCTTTCTGACAGGACTCTACGTCATCTTCGTGCCTGTTCTGACGGTCGTCTTTCTGCGTCGCCGACCGCACTGGATCATCTGGCCAGCCGCCTTGATGGCAAGTTTCGGCATCTTCCTCTTGAGTGGCGGCAACCTGTCCGGCCTCAACGGCGGGGATCTGCTGACGATCGTCTGTGCATTCTTCTGGGCGATTCAAGTCCTGCTGATCGGCATCTTCGCCGCCGGCACCGGACGGCCGATGCTCCTGTCGTTGACGCAATTTGCCGTCTGCGCCGTTTTGGGAAGCCTGCTCGCCGTCGTATTCGAGCCCATGAGTCTCGACGTGGTCGAGGCCGCCCTGCCGCAGATCCTCTATGCGGGGGTGTTTTCGAGCGGCATCGCCTTCATCTGCCAGGTCGTCGGCCAGCGCTATACGACGGCACCGCAGGCGGCAATCCTGCTGTCGAGCGAGGCGCTTTTCGCGGCGCTCTTCGGCGTGCTGCTGCTGGACGAGGTTATCACCCCGATCGGCTATCTCGGCTGCATCGTCATCTTCGCGGCGATGCTGGCCGTCGAACTGCTGCCGGAGCTCACGAAGCGGCGCCGGCAAGCGGCAGAAGCCGCCGCTGAAACTGCAAGAATTAGCTACATCGGCAAGCCAAGCTGGACTTACTATATTACTTATTTACTGTTCTTGGCCGCTCTACTTTGCCCCAAAACGGCTCAGCATGCAGCAGACGCGAGCAACGGCCAACGTTTTTTGTATTTTTGCTGCAAGCTCATGCCGATGCCTGACTGGCAATCGGCTTTCCTCGAAGGGTGAACCTTATCAGAGGGTTGCGACTCGCATTCCCAACTGCTCAACATAGAGGCATGTTCGACAGCGACACGATTTGGCGTAAAAAATCCACGGCGCTAAATCGGCCCACCAAAAAGCTGTGGATTCAATAGCTTGCAGCGCGTCCGGAATATCCTTCGCCGCAGCGCGAATTGACCTGTTTTTGAGCAATGAGAAGACTCAATACCTCGCCGGAAAAGTTTTGCTTGCCAATTCAAAATAAACTGATCACTCTTACTCTGTTCGGGCAATTTGCGAACGCGGGAAGATCTTGAAATAAATGCGAGCCGGAGACGCAAACCACTCCGGGCGGAGAATCATGGGAAGGCCAAATTGCCATCCTTCTCAAGATTCGTCGCGATAACAGGACCCTTTCCTCAATTGTCGAGAACTGCCTGCCCCACGCCCTTCTGGGCAAACTGTAATGCCACCCCTCGACCGGGTGGAGAGAAAAGGACCTGACGCATGGCCGAGACTGGGACTGTAAAATTCTTCAACACCGACAAGGGCTTTGGCTTCATCAAGCCTGAAAACGGTGGCGCCGATATCTTCGTACATATTTCAGCCGTGCAGGCCTCCGGCTTGAACGGACTGAGCGAAAACCAGAAAGTATCCTTCGACACCGAGCCGGATCGCCGCGGCAAGGGCCCGAAGGCCGTCAACCTGCAGATCGTCGGCTAACGCCGCTCTCTGTCACTGATCAAGTTTGCAGCCCGGCATTTTTGCCGGGTTTTTTCGTTCAGGCTCCGTTCAGTTTGGGCTGTATAGGGTTCGCTCATCATGAAAGCCGGACCTTCAGTTCGGCTCCTCCATGCACAGGATTGAAGCCCATGAACAATTTCCTCAAAGCAGCCGTTCTCTCGGTCGCCGCCGCCGCCCTGGTTCTCCCAACCTTCGGCACTGCGCAGGCAGGCGATCACGATGATGCGTGGGCGGCAGGCGCGGTTGGCCTGGTAACAGGTACGCTTATCGGCGGCGCGATCGCCTCGCAGCCGCGCTACAGTGAACGGGTCTATATCGATCCGGAGCCTGAATATTACGAGCCGCGTCCGGTCTACCAGCCCCGCCCGGTCTACCAGGCCCGCCCGGCCTATCGCCAGGTTGTCGTGGACAGCTACGATCTAGAGCCCTGGACGCCGGCCTGGTACCGCTATTGCTCGCAGCGCTATCGCTCTTTCGATCCGGAGAGCGGCACCTTTGTCGGCTATGACGGCCGCAGCCATTTCTGCACTGCCGGCTGATCGCAGCGCCATTTGAACGCAAAACCCGTGCCTCACGCCAGGCACGGGTTTTTTCATGTCCACATTTTCAATCAGAGCCCGCGCAGATACGGGTTGGTGCGGCGCTCCTCGCCGATCCGGCCGCCAGGTCCATGGCCGCAAATAAAGCCGACGTCGTCACCGAGTGGAAGGATCTTGTCGCGGATGGAATCGAGGAGCTGCTGATGATCGCCGCCCGGCAGGTCGGTGCGGCCGATCGAGCCATGGAACAGCACGTCGCCGACATGGGCGAAGTTCTGCGTGCGGTTGAAATAGACGACATGGCCGGGAGCGTGGCCGGGGCAATGCAGCACCTCGAAGACATGATCCCCGAATGAAACCGTGTCCCCGTCGTCCAGCCATTGGTCCGGCAGGACGTTCTGCACCTTCATCGCCAGACCGAAACGTTCCGCCTGGCTCTCCAGCCGTTCGAGGAGCGGCCGATCGTCCTTGTGCGGACCGATGATCTCAAGCCCGAGGGCCTCCTTCAATTCCTTGGCGCCGCCGGCATGATCGATATGGCCGTGCGTCAGCCAAATCGCCTTCAGCGTGAGGTCGTTTTCGCGGATCGTCTGCAGGATGACATCGACGTCGCCGCCGGGATCGACAATCACGCCTTCCTTCGTCTCGCTGTCGAACAGAACCGTGCAGTTCTGTTGAAAATGCGTAACCGGGATGATGCCCGCCTGTAACATGCCGACCGTGCCTCGTTCTCCACATCGCGACTACAGCGCCGTGCGTCTTTTCAGACGCACAAAGGTCGCTGTAGCACTTTGAATTGCTGCATGTTTTTATCCTTAATCGGTGACGATTTAAGGAAACATGCAGTAGGCGGGCGTCGCCGCCGCGCCACCTATAGCGCTATATGGGCGCGGAAACAGCGCAAATCAGCGAAGCGCGACAATTTCCGGTGTTTCCACTTCCGTCGGAAATTGCACCGTGGTGAGCAGAAGGGCGGATACGGCAAGTTTCGCCGCCACGACAACAAAGATCAGCGGACGCAGCCGCCGGGCGGTAAGCGTGGCCTCGTCAACAGTCTCATACTGCATTTCCCGGCCTCCCGGTTGATGACGCCCTTTGCACAGGGGGGCGAAACTTCGTCCAATTCCTCGCTGCGTGCAGTTCCTCGGTGATGGGGAGCGATCTCGCTTACATCGAGACGCTCCACCGTCGGCCCAAGCAACGCTCGGCGACGGCAATATGTTTCATGTTCACATTTCCTGATGTCACGCCGGGAACATCCGAGGCGCGCGGGGCGTTTGGCCCGCATCATAGAAGAGGAGCAAGACAATGAAGACCCTCTCCCCCCACCTGTTCAAAGCGGTCGCGGCAGCGGGTTTGATCCTCGCTGCCGGCGTCTCGACCGCCGCTGCGGCGATGAGCGCGACGGCCGTGACCGATCTCAATGTGCGCGCCGGCCCGGGCCCGCAATACCCCATCGTCGCCCTGGCGGCGCGTGGCAGCACCACGGTACTCGAGGGTTGCATCGAAGGGAGCCTGTGGTGCCGCGTCAATGTCGGCGGCGTCAGCGGCTGGGCCTATGCCAAGTATCTCGCAGCCGACCAGAGCGGTTCCACGGTGGTGATTTCCGAGCGACGCGTCGAGCTTGGCGTTCCGGCCGTCACCTACGAGGCGACGGGCAGCACGGTGGCGATGCCGGCCGAGCCGCTCGAGTTGATCGGGCCGGTCGAAGAGGTCGATGCCATCACCCCGCCTCCGAACGTGCGCACCTACATCACCTCCAACCCTGTGGACCCGGTCTATCTTGATGGCGAAGTGGTTCTTGGCGCAACATTGCCGAACACCGTGGCTGTCCGGCCGATCCCGGAATACAATTACGAATATGTGATGGTAAACGGGCAGCCTGTTCTTGTGGAACCCTCGACGCGGCGGATCGTCTACATCTATCGCTGACGCCCTACCGAATGGCGCACGAAGTGTGCAGCTGTTTTGGGACGACGACATGCGCAAAGACAAAGACCCAAAGCGCGCCACATGAATACCAGTGAATGTGGCGTGCCTTGGCTGCGAGCGTCCCGCGCCGCGCGTGCCGAACGCGCGGCGCACGCGTCTCCATAGCGCCTGTCCGTCGTAGCCAAGCGCAACCTCCAAAGACAAGCGTACCGGCCTATCCTGCTTCAAAGTGCAGCGACGGGATTTGAATGCTATTTGCCTCGTCAGGCGTAGAATTGTGTCAACAAAGCTGACATGTCTTTCTATATATGTCGCTAAGCGCAATCTGCCTTGAAAGGAAATGACCGCGTGGCCGGCCAATCCAGGGACACCAGCCAATTCATGACCGAAGTCGCTCGCAAGGATGACGACACGATCGATTTCGAGATTATCGAGTTGCTGTTCTTTGCCTATCGCGATTTCACCGGCGATCCGGACGCCATTTTGGAAAAGAGCGGCTTCGGGCGCGCGCACCACCGCGTCGTGCATTTCGTCAATCGGGAACCGGGCATGACCGTGGCCGATCTTCTCGATACGCTGAAGATCACCAAGCAGAGCCTCGCGCGTGTCCTCAAGCAATTGATCGACTCGGGCTATATTCGCCAGGTGACCGGTCCGGAAGACAGGCGTCAACGCATGCTCTATACGACAAAGGAGGGCCAGGCCTTGGCAAGGGCGCTGGCGGAGCCACAGTCCCGCCGCATAGCGGATGCATTGGCGAAGACGGGTCCCGGCGCGCGTGAAACCGTCAAGCGGTTTCTCGTCAACATGAAGAACAGCGCCGCGGACTGATGCCGGGGGCTCCGCCTTCGATTTTATTAGGAAAAGCGGATAGACCCCTGGAATCAGGGAATGGGGCGACCGCTGCGCATCTGCTTCAATGCGCGGTCACTCAAATTTGGGAGGAGGACCCGCTTGCGATCCGGTTCCATTCAGTCCGGTTCGATCGCAGCGCGGGCCAGAGGGGAAATAAGGCTCTGCCGAGAAAAAGGGTTTGCCAAGCATGATAGCCAAAGCGAAAGTGGCCGATGACGCGGCGCATCTTCTGATCGTGGATGACGACCGGCGCATTCGCGACCTGCTCAACCGCTTTCTGGTCGAACAGGGATTTCGCGTGACGACGGCGGCCGACGCCGGCGAAGCGAGGCGAAAGCTCATCGGACTCGATTTCGACCTGCTGATCGTCGACGTGATGATGCCCGGCGAAAGCGGCATCTCGCTCACCCAGGGCCTGAGACAGATCAAGACGGTTCCGATCATCATGCTGACGGCGCTTGCCGAGGCGAATTCACGCATCGAGGGCCTTGAGGCGGGCGCCGACGACTACCTGCCGAAACCTTTCGAGCCGCGCGAACTCGTGCTCCGGATCAACAACATACTGCGCCGAAACCAGCCCGCCCAGGCGCCGAAAGTGGATCAGGTCATCTTCGGCCCCTATACGTTTTCAGTGGTGCGAAAGGAGCTTCGCCGCGGTGCGGAGCACATTCGGCTGACCGACCGCGAACAGGAGATCATGACGCTGTTTTCGCAGCGCGCCGGCGAAACCATTCCCCGGCACGAACTGATCGGCGACGACGCCGAGGTCGGCGAGCGGACGATCGACGTGCAGATCAACCGGCTGAGGCGCAAGATCGAGGACGATCCCTCCAATCCCGTCTGGCTGCAGACGGTGCGCGGCATCGGCTATCGATTGAGTGTGGACTAGATATTGCGGACGAGCGGAAATCCGCTTCACAGCATCGGCCATCCCGCTTTAACATGGAACCGCTTCGGCAACGGCGCAGACGACGATGGTAAGCTTTGACAGCCTCAGGCGCGCAAGATCGAACAGCGCCGACAGCGCCTGGAAGCGCCTCATCCGCTGGCTGCGTCGCCGCCTGCCGATGGGGCTTTACGCCCGGTCGCTGCTCATCGTCGTCATCCCGATGGTGCTGCTGCAGTCAGTCGTCGCCTTCGTCTTCATGGAGCGGCACTGGCAGCTCGTCACGCAGCGCCTCTCGGCTGCGGTCACCAACGACATCGCGGCAATCGTCGACCTGATCACGACTTTTCCACAAGACGGCGACATAGACCGGATTGTCCGGATCGCCCGTGACGAGCTCGACCTCAACATCGCCGTCGAACCGGGCGGCGAATTGCCGCCGCCCCGGCCCAAGCCCTTCTTCGAGATTCTCGACCAGATCCTCAGCGAAGAG
This sequence comes from Sinorhizobium fredii USDA 205, assembly GCF_001461695.1. Taxonomy (GTDB): domain Bacteria; phylum Pseudomonadota; class Alphaproteobacteria; order Rhizobiales; family Rhizobiaceae; genus Sinorhizobium; species Sinorhizobium fredii. Next base: position 38,377 of record NZ_AUTC01000148.1, read on the forward strand.
ATTTCGAACCAGATCCGCCGCCCCTTCTGGATCGATACGGTCGGCAATTCGAAAATCGTCGAGATTCGCATCAAGCTCGAAGACGGGCGCATCCTCCGGGTCTATGCGCGGCGCAATCAGGCCTATGCGTCGAATACACATATCTTTCTCGTCTGGATGGTCGGCGCGTCGCTCGTCTTGCTGGCGATCGCCATCCTCTTCCTGCGTGGACAGATCCGCCCGATCCTGGCGCTTGCCAACGCTGCGGAAAGCTTTGGCAAGGGACAGAAGATCGATGATTTCGCCCCGCGCGGCGCCGAGGAGATCCGCCGCGCCGGCCTGGCCTTCATCCTGATGCGCGAGCGCATCGAGCGCCAGATCGAGCAGCGCACCGCGATGCTGACCGGTGTCAGCCACGATCTGCGCACCATCCTGACGCGCTTCAAGCTGCAGCTCGCACTCGCCGGTGACAATCCGGACCCCGACAGCCTCAACCAGGACGTCGAGGACATGCAGAACATGCTGGAAGGCTATCTCGCCTTTGCCCGCGGCGAGGCGGAAGAGGATGTCGGGGAGTTGAAGCTCAGCGACCTGATGGCCCGCCTTTCGGCAGAGGCCGAGCTTTACGGCAAGACACTCGCCACCTCGATCGAGGGAGGGGACAATATTCGCGTCCGGCCGAATGCTTTCACCCGGCTCGTCGCTAATCTGGCGTCGAACGCCTATCGCTATGCCGAAACGGTGCGGATCGAGGCACGCCATACCCACAAATGGCTGACAGTCACCGTCGACGATGACGGTCCCGGCATTCCGGAGCAGTCGAGGGAGGATGTCTTCAAGCCTTTCTTCCGTCTGGATGAAGCGCGCAACCTCGACAGCTCCGGCACTGGCCTCGGCCTGGCCATTGCTCGCGACATCGCCCGGAGCCACGGAGGCAACGTCACTCTCGGCGAGAGCCCGCTTGGAGGGCTGCGCGCTACGGTGCGCGTCCCGACGTGATATCCGCCCTCGCTACCGCGGATAGGTCGAGGTTAGACCGCGCCGTTCGTTGAAGCGACGCCAAGCGTCGATCCGGCGCGGAAAAAGCGTGCGCATGGCATCGAGCGGCGCGAGCAGCCTGCCTTGCCGCCCCAGCGACACATCGAGGATTTCGACGATGCGGCGGTTCGGCCAGGGTTTGCGCGTGATGGCGAGCAGCGCCGCAAAGGCCTCCTCCTCCCTGCCGGCGCCGAGCTGATGTGCAATCAGGCCATAGGCGAAGGCGGTCGACCGGCTGACGCCGGCGTGGCAGTGGACGAGAACACGGCTGGACCGATCGTCCGCAACGGGTCGCATCGCCTCGAAAATCTCTCGGACGAGATCGGGAAAATGCTGCGTCGCGCCGGCATTTTCCTGGTCGCGAAGCCGCGCCACACGATGGTTCACCCCGCCGATGATCGGCACGTCCGTTTCCGGCAGCTCCGGATCGAGCAGCGAAAGCACATGGCTCGCCCGCCATTCCCGCGCCGCCTCTGCCGCGCGCCACAGGCAGGACACCTTGATGCGCTCCGGTATCGCTTCAGCCTCGACCGTCATGTCGGATCACATCAGCCTTCTGCCGTTCGGAACCGGCTTGTCGGCCGCAGCCAAAACGATCGCGCCCTCTTCGTCTGCAAAGCCGAGGGTCAGCACCTCGGAGCGAAAAGGTCCGATTTGGCGCGGCGGGAAATTGACCACCCCAAGCACCTGCCGCCCGACGAGATCCGCCGGCTTGTAGTGCACGGTGATCTGGGCCGATGACTTTCTTATGCCGATCTCCGGGCCGAAATCGATCTTCAGCTTGTAGGCGGGCTTTCGCGCCTCCGGAAAGACCTCGGCCTCGATGATCGTGCCGACGCGGATATCGACTCGCTCGAAATCGGAAAACTCAATGACGTCCGACATCACAGTCCCTTTGAAGAGATTTCTTGACCCAGAATCTGGCCCGGCTTACAGCGCCGCGCGTCCAATCGGACGCGCTAAGGTCGCTGTAGCACTTTGAAATGCTGCATGATTTTGTCCTTAAATCGATTCCGATTTAAGGAATCATGCAGTAGCGCAGTTCGACGGTTTTCGGAAGCGGCACCGGCGGCAAACGTCACGCCTGCTCCGGTACATCCTTCTCCCATAGCGGATGGGCGAACTGTTCGACGAGGAAATCGACGAAGACGCGCACGCGCGGCGACAGGAAGCGGCGGTGCGGATAGACGACGCTGATCGGTTCGGCCTCGGCATGGTTGCAATCGGTGAGCAATGGTCTCAGACGGCCGTTTCTTATGTCCGGCCCGACGAGGATTTCCGAGAGCCGTACGATGCCGATGCCGGCAAGCGCCAGCCGTCGCAAGGCTTCGGTGCTGTTCGCCTCGACGGAACTGCGGATACGCATCGCTCGGCGCCGGCCGCCTTCGTCGAACTCCCAGACATTGAGACGGCCGCGGGCGGTGATGCCGAGGCAGACATGCTTTGAAAGGTCGTCCGGCGTCCCGGGAATTCCGTGGCGTTGGAGATAGCTGGGCGCCGCACAGATGACCCGCCGATTCGCCGCAAGACGCCGCGTCAAAAGGGTGGAGTCGCTTTGCACCGCCACCCGCACGGCGACGTCGGCATCACCGTTCACCAGATCGACGATCGCGTCGGTGAAATCCAGCTCGAGTTCGATTGCGGGATAGCGGCCAATGAAATCCGGTAGCATCGGTACGATCAGGCGGTGGCCGAAGGCGCTGGGAAGACTGACGCGCAGCCGGCCGCGCGGCTCGGCGCCCGGCTGGATAGCCCGTTCTGCCTCGTCCAGGTCGCTGAGAATACGGCGGGCCGATTCCGAGTAGAACCGCCCCTCCGCCGTGAGGCTGATGCTGCGCGTCGAGCGTTGCAGCAGCCGCACGCCAAGCCGCGTCTCGAGCCGCCCGATGATCTTGCTGACGGCCGATGGCGTCATCCGCAGTCGCCGTGCCGCCGCCGAGAAGTCCCCCTCCTCGACGACGGCGAGAAATACCGCCATTGCCTCCTGCCGATCCATTGCATCTATTCCATTTCGTCACAGATAAACGGAAAATAACATGGATTATCGCGACCGGCGATAGGCCGTATCGTTTGCCGATCAAAGCAATTGGAGACCCCGGCGATGGACCAGCAAAGCTCCCAAATCCCGCTCAGCCACCAGCTTCACGCCCTGGCGCGCCGCCAGCGCGCCGCAGCCGCCCGGCGCTTTTTTCAGCTGGCGCTCTGTTCCGCGGTTCGATTCCTGTTGAGGGGTACAGCACGCCCGGCTACGGCGGAGCAATCGACGCGCGCTACGCGGACGTCCGAAGCGATGTGTCCTACGGTGTCGCGTCTGCCTTAGCCGGCCAGTTCCTCGGCGCGCTGGCGCGCCGCCGCGATAGCCTTGTCGAAAAGCGGTTGCATGCCGTCATCCGCCATCAGGACTGCGAGAGCTGCGGCGGTCGTGCCGCCGGGCGAGGTGACGTTCTGGCGCAGGCGTGCGGCGGCGTCGGGGGACTGATGTAGGAGCTCACCAGCCCCCGCGACGGTTTCCCGAGCGAGCCGCATGGCTAGGTCCGCCTCGAGGCCGAGCTTACGCCCAGCCTCCGCCATGCACTCGACGAGATAGAAGACATAGGCGGGTCCGCTGCCGGACACCGCAGTCACTGTATCGATGTCGGCTTCGCTGGCAACCCATTCGACCGGCCCGCTGACCTTCAGAAGGTCATGAACGAGCGTCCGTTGCTTTTCGGTCACGCGGGCATTGGCGAAAGCGCCCGTGACGCCGCGGCCGATCATTGCCGGCGTGTTCGGCATCGCCCGCACGATCGCCGCTTCGCCGAGATGCCGCTCGATGAAACCGAGCGTCTTGCCGGCCGCGACGGAAACGACCACCGTGTCGGGACCGATTAGCTCCTTCAGAGGCGGGAGCACCGCCTCCATGACCTGCGGCTTGACGGCAAGAAAGACAACACCCGCCGTGACACCCTCGGGCGCGGCAGACGCGTGGGCCACGCCGTTGTCGGCGATCAGGTTCTGCATGGCTGGAGGTGGGCCCGGGTCTATGACCAGCACATCGCCGCCGCGAACACCGCTCTTGATCCAGCCGCCGAGCATGGCGCCGCCCATATTGCCGGCACCGACAAGAACGATGGGACCGGAAACGGCGATGCTCATCTCATGCCTCCCCTACCGTCGCGAACATGACGGTATCGACGGCGCGCTGCGCGTCCATGCCGGACCAGACGACGAACTGGAACGCCTGGAAATAGGTTTCGCAGGCATCGAGCGCGCTCGACAGGAGCACTTCCACCTGCCGGTTGGTCGGCTCGGCACCGCCGGCGAGCAAAAGAGATTGCCTGAAGATGATGACCTCTTCTTGGCGCCAGAGATCGAAATGTCCCATCAACACCTGGCCATTGATCTGCGAGAGCAGGCGGATCACCTCGTTGACGCGGCTTTCCGGAACCTTGATATCGAAGGCGCAGGCCAGATGCAGCGCCTCGAACTCCTCCATCCAGGAAAAGGAAACGTGATAGTCCGCCCATCGGCCTTCGACGGTCATGGCGATCTCGTCTTCGCCGGACCGCTCGAAGGACCAGTCATTGTTGGCGGCGACAAACTCGATCATATCGACCGGGTTGGATTGGCGCTCGACTTCCATTTCCAAAAGGCTCATGCATCACCCTAAAGGCACGGCGGAAGGCACGCGAGGTCACGTTCACAAGACGCAACTCTGCAAACCCGACACCGGATACCGACACACTATGATTGCTGGACCTGCGGCTATCCTGGCTTACTTACCCTGCCCGAAGCTTGCGCTGCCCGTTTCGAATCATCATTTAAAATCAGTGTATAATGGCAGAGTCACCCTGCCAGCCCCTGAGCCGAAAAATTGCAGGGAAGAATTCTTGTCGCCTTAGGATTTTGATTCAGCCGGGATGCTTAACCGACTCTGCGATAAGGGTTTTTTGGCAGTGTCCACAGGTGGAAAACTTTTCAGCTTTCGTTAACCCTGAAGCTGAAGCAGCGGTTGCGACGCAAATCAACGACCGGCGAGTCGGTCGGCCGAGAAACTTGCCGCATTCCGCAGCTGCCGGAGCCGCGCCCGCACGCGGCTCGAAGGCGAAATTCCAATCGTTGCGGCGGCTGGCGCCGGCCCTTCTTCCTGCTACTTGCCCGTCGTGATTTCGCCGGCGACCTGACCTGTCGCGGCAAGCCGCTCTTCCAGCACCACAATGCGGGCGAGCAAGGCGTCGTTCTCCTCGCGCGCCTTGGCGGCCATCTCCTTGACGGCCTCGAACTCCTCGCGCTTCACCACGTCCAGCGAATTCAGCCAGCCTTCAGCCTGTGCGCGAAAGGCCGTTTCGACCTCCTTCCGCACGCCTTGGGCCGCACCGGCAGCATCCGTCATCAACCTGGCAAGATCATCGAGAATGCGGTTGGCCCCTGTGCTCATCGTTTCGTCTCCATCTCGCTCGCACCTCATGGGCGAGCCCTGTCGTTTTCAGGTAGGGTCGTGCGCACAAGGATGCAAGGAAAATCAGAGCGTCCGACGTGAAGACCGGGGCAGCCGCTTGACCACGCCGGCTTCGATCGCCATGTTCCGCCCAACCGATCGGCCCGGCACGAGAGAAGACCTTGGAAACACTTGTTACCCGCCTTGCCATTCTCCCCTTCCCCGAAATCGATCCGGTGATCTTCACGATCGGACCGCTCGCCGTACACTGGTATGGTCTCGCCTATGTCGCCGGCATCCTGCTCGGCTGGTTCTACGCCCGGCGCATAGCCCAGAATTCTTCGCTCTGGCGCAACGATTCGCCCCCACTCAGTCTGACGCAGCTCGATGACTTCCTGCTTTGGGCGGCCGGCGGCATCGTGCTCGGCGGACGCCTCGGCTACATCCTCTTCTACGACCTCGGCTCGGTGCTGCAAAACCCGGTCCGCGCCATCGAGATCTGGAACGGCGGCATGTCCTTCCATGGCGGTCTTCTGGGCACGACACTCGCGATCATCGTCTTTGCCCGCAGGAACGCCATCCCCATCTGGAGCCTGCTCGATGTCGTGGCGGCCGTCGTCCCGATCGGCCTCTTCTTCGGCCGCATTGCCAATTTCATCAACGGCGAGCTCTGGGGGCGGCTCTCTTCCATGCCCTGGGCGGTCGTCTTCCCGACCGGAGGTCCTTTCCCGCGCCACCCGAGCCAGCTTTACGAGGCTCTTCTCGAGGGCGTTCTGCTGCTCCTTGTCCTTGCCTATGTCGTCTATCGCCGCAAAGCTCTGAAGACGCCTGGGTTCGTCACCGGCATCTTTGTCTGCGGCTATGCCGCAAGCCGCATTTTCGTCGAATTCTTCCGCGAACCGGACGCGCAGATCGGCTATCTTGCCGGCGGCTGGCTGACCATGGGCATGGTGCTTTCGCTGCCGATGGCTCTGGCCGGAATATGGGCCATTGCGCGGGCGCGCAGGGCGGCAGCCGCCGCCGCATAAACGGACTGGTGCATGACGAACCCTCTCGCCGACAAGATCAAGGCGCTGATCAGGACCAATGGGCCGATCAGCGTCACCGACTATTTCTCCCTCTGCCTAGCGGACCCGCAGTACGGCTACTATCGCGTTCGCGAGCCCTTCGGACGGGCCGGCGACTTCACGACCGCGCCCGAGATCAGCCAGCTCTTCGGGGAAATGATCGGCATATTCCTGGTTCATGCCTGGCAGGAGCACGGCTCCCCGGCGCAGGTTATCATCGCCGAAATCGGCCCGGGCCGCGGCACGATGATGTCGGATATCCTGCGTGTCGTCGGCCGCCTGGCGCCCGGTCTCTACGCGGCCGCCGACGTCCATCTCGTCGAAACCAGCGAAAGGCTGCGCAAGGTGCAGGCCGAAACGCTTGCCAGCCATGACGGCAAGATCCATTGGCACGCAAGCTTCGACAGCTTGCCTCCCGGCTTCCTGCTTCTCGCGGCAAACGAGCTTTTCGACGCGATACCGATTCGCCAGTTCGTCCGAACCGCACAGGGTTTCCGCGAACGCATGGTCGGGCTCGATGCCGATGACGAACTGACCTTTGCCGCCGGTGTGGCGGGTATCGATCCTTCCCTGTTGCCGACACCGGCGCAATCGGCCGCCGAAGGCACGATCTTCGAGGCTGCTCCGGCGCGCGATGCCGTGATGGCAGCGCTCTGCGAGCGTCTCCGCGCGGCCGCAGGCACGGCGGTCCTTATCGACTACGGCCATCTGGCGACCGGTTACGGCGACACGCTGCAGGCCGTCCGCAATCACCGGTACGATCCGCCGCTTGCCAATCCGGGACGCGCCGACCTCACCAGCCATGTGGACTTCGAGCAATTGGCGCTGCGCGCCAAGGCGGAGGGCCTGCAGGTGAACGGCCTCGCCCACCAGGGCGACTTCTTGATCGGCCTGGGCCTGCTGGACCGGGCGGCGGCGCTCGGTCGCGACAAGGACCTCGCGACCCAGGAGAGCATCCGCGACGATGTCAAGCGGCTTGCCGGTGCCGGTGCCGGAAAGATGGGCGAGCTGTTCAAGGTGCTGGCCGTCAGCAGCCCTGAAGTGGCCTTGGCGCCCTTCCGGAAGAAGGCACCGTAGCGCCCAGGAAATGCAATCTCCACGCGGCTTTTTGCGGTTCTCGAATGGGAACAGCCCGCGGAGGCGGGACGCCGTCTCGAGGTTCCGCGATTGACAGTCTTGGCCGCCCGGGCCAACATCGCCGGACAAATCAACCCGCAAATCATCGGGCCGGACGCGCCCTCCATCCGACGAAACCTAGTAAATTCAAGGGCGAGAACACCGAATGCAGGACGACGCCTCGCTTTCACCCGTGCAGAGCCCGCTCTTCGGCGCCGAGACGGGGCCGGAGATCGCGCATGGCTACTTCACCCGTCAGGGCGGCGTTTCCGAGGGCATCTATCGAGGCCTCAATGTCGGCCTCGGTTCCCATGACGATCGTGAGCGCGTCGGCGAGAACCGCGCCCGGGTGGCCCGCTGGTTCAATGCCGAGCCGCGACGTCTCGCAACGGTTCATCAGATTCATTCCCCGGATGCGATCGTCGTCGACGGTAGCTACGACGGCGCACGTCCGGACGCCGATGCGCTGGTGACGGCGACGCCCGGCATCGTGCTCGGCGTGCTGTCGGCCGATTGCGGCCCCGTGCTCTTCGCAGAGCCGCAGGCGCGCGTCATTGGCGCCGCCCATGCCGGCTGGAAAGGAGCGCTCGGCGGTGTGCTCGAAAGCACGATCGATGCGATGGTCTCGCTCGGCGCGCGCCGGGAGCGCATTGTCGCCTGTCTCGGCCCATCGATCAGCCGCCAGCACTACGAGGTCGGCCCGGAGTTCGTCGAGCGCTTCGTGGCGGCCGACGATAGCTACGCATCCTTCTTCAGCCCGTCCGGCCGCAATGGCCATGCGATGTTCGACCTGCCCGGGCTGACGGTCCGACGGCTCAAGGGCGCCGGTGTGACAGCGGAAAACCTCGATATCTGCACCTATGCCGACGAGGACCGCTTCTTTTCCTATCGCCGCACCACGCATCGGCAGGAGCCCGACTACGGGCGGCAGATATCCGCAATTTGCATACGGGAGGCTTGAGATGGCGCTTCACTTCGCCGAAGAGGAATACGCATCGCGCCTGGCACGGCTGACGGCCAGGATGCAGGAAGAAAGGCTCGATGCCCTCCTCCTCTTCGCACAGGAGAGCATGTATTGGCTCACCGGCTACGATACCTTCGGCTACTGCTTCTTCCAGACGCTCGTCGTCAAGCGCGACGGCTCGATGGTTCTGCTCACCCGTTCGGCCGACCTGCGTCAGGCGCGCCACACATCCAACATCGAGCGCATCGAGATCTGGGTGGATCGCGTCAACGCCGATCCCGCCATGGACCTCAAGAACCTGCTGAGCGAGCTCGACCTGCTCGGTTGCCGCATCGGCATCGAGTACGATACGCATGGCATGACGGGCAAGACGGCGCGCCTTGTCGACAATCAGCTCTCGACCTTCGGCGAACTGGTCGAAGCCTCGATGCTCGTGAGCCGTCTGCGCCTCGTCAAGAGCGCGGCGGAGATCGTCCATGTCGAGAAGGCCGCAAGCCTTGCCGACGATGCGCTCGATGCGGCCTTGCCGCTGATCCGCCCGGGCGGCAGCGAGGCCGATATCCTCGCCGCCATGCAGGGTGCCGTCTTTGCCGGCGGCGGCGACTATCCGGCCAACGAATTCATCATCGGTTCCGGCGCCGATGCGCTGCTCTGCCGTTACAAGGCCGGCCGGCGCACGCTCGACGCCAATGACCAGCTCACCCTCGAATGGGCAGGCGTCAGCGCCCACTATCACGCGGCGATGATGCGCACGATCGTGGTCGGCGACCCCACCAACCGGCACCGCGAACTTTACAGCGCCTGCCGCGAGACGATCCAGGCGATCGAAATGGTGCTGAGGCCCGGCAACACCTTCGGCACGGTCTTCGACGTCCATGCGAGGATCATGGACGAGCGCGGCCTCGCCCGCCATCGACTGAACGCCTGCGGCTATTCGCTCGGCGCCCGCTTCTCGCCCTCCTGGATGGAGCACCAGATGTTCCACGTCGGCAACCCGCAGGAGCTCGCGCCGGACATGTCGCTCTTCGTCCACATGATCATCATGGATTCCGACAGCGGCACAGCCATGACGCTCGGCCAGACCTATCTGACGACCGCCGACAGCCCGCGACCGCTGTCGCGCTACGGACTGGACTTCATTTCTGCGTAAGGAAATCGTCCTATGCTTCCGGCGAGAAACGAGAGGAAGCGCGGCAGCCGGCTTTCCGGCCGCACGCCGCGCCGACCAGTTCGAGCCAGACGGTGGGAACGATGCGTAAGCAGATCATGCCTATCGCAAGCCTTGGTCTTGCCGCAGCCATTGCCGGCTGCAACACCACGGACGCCCTGATCCCGCAAGTGGACGTGGGCGGCGGAACCTTCCGCTCGCCACCGGTGACGCAGTCCGATCTCGAGGCCATGTCCGCGCAAACCGCCGTGATGCCGGTCGAAAGCGTGCCGGCAAGCCGCACCGCCGCCTTCTCGGCGCAGCCGAATGTTTCCGGCCCGCCGATGCAGTACGGAGCCGGCCACACCGACTACACGGATCCCGCCGGGACGCTCGAAGGCCAGGCAAGCCGCCTCGCCGAGGGCGTTGCACCGATGCAGACCATGCAGCCCCAGCCGCCGCAGGCAGAAAGTGCACCGCCGCAAGTGGAAAGTCCACCGGCACAGGCGGAAAGTGCGGCGTTGCAGGAGGAAGAAAGCGCAGAGCAGCCGGTGCAGTCCGACGCCGCGAGCGCGCCGGCGGAGACGAAGCAGGCCGCCGCCGCACCGGCTCCGTCGGCGACGGGCGCCGGGGGCATCCGCTTCCTGCCGATCATCGGCGCTCCGGTCCAAGCCGTCACCCCGCTCTCGAAACAGCTCGGCGCCTCGGCCCGGGCGCAGGGGCTTACCATCAGGAGCTCCACCGACACCACCAGCGACCACATCCTCAAGGGCTATTTCTCGGCGCTCAACGACGGCGGCAAGACGACGGTCGTCTATGTCTGGGACATTCTGGACGGCAGCGGCAACCGGCTGCACCGCATCCAGGGGCAGGATACGGTGGAAGCTAGCGCCGCCGAACCCTGGAGCGCCATCCCGCCGCAAACAATGCAGGCGATCGCCGAGAAGACGATCGATGCCTACCTCGAATGGCGCCGTTCCCAGCGCGGTTGACGCAAAGTTTTTAGGATAATAGGCGCTGCGGCGCAGCAATCCCCTTGCATTCACCTTCAAGGACGCTAAAAAGCGGCCGATCAGCTCTGACAGCGGCCATCGTGGCGATTGCCCGCGATCGGAATGGCTCAGGGAATTTGCGCGGACAATCCCGGACTGGACGGGAGGGTGGCCGCGCCAGCTCAAGGCGGACCGTCTATGAAGGTTTTCGCAGGCAATTCGAACCGGCTGCTGGCCGAAGCGATCTGCAACTATCTCAACCTGCCGCTCGGCAAAGCCACGGTGCGGCGGTTCGCCGACCAGGAGATCTTCGTCGAGATCGGCGAGAACGTGCGCGGCGAGGATGTGTTCATCGTCCAGTCTACGTCCTTCCCCACCAACGATCATCTGATGGAACTTCTCATCATGATCGACGCGGTCCGCCGCTCCTCCGCCCGCCGCATTACCGCCGTGCTACCCTATTTCGGCTATGCCCGGCAGGATCGCAAGCCCGGACCGCGCACCCCGATCTCCGCCAAGCTGGTCGCCAACCTCATCACCGAAGCCGGGGCCGACCGCGTCCTCACCCTCGATCTCCATGCCGGCCAGATCCAGGGCTTCTTCGACATCCCGACCGACAATCTCTATGCGGTTCCGATCCTGGCGCGCGACGTCAAGGAACACTACGACCTGAAGAACGTCACGGTCGTCTCGCCGGACGTCGGCGGCGTCGTGCGCGCCCGGGCGCTCGCCAAGCGGCTCGACTGTCTGCTGGCGATCGTCGACAAGCGTCGCGATCGCCCCGGTGAATCGGAGGTCATGAACGTCATCGGTGATGTCCACGGCAAGGACTGCATCCTGATCGACGACATCGTCGATTCCGGCGGCACGCTCTGCAACGCCGCCGAAGCGCTGCTCAAGAACGGCGCCACCAGCGTCACCGCCTATATCACCCACGGCGTGCTCTCCGGCGGCGCTGTCGCTCGCGTCACCTCTTCGATGCTGAAGGAACTGGTGATCACCGATTCCATTCAGCCGACGACGGCCGTGCAATCGGCCCACAATGTCCGCGTCATCTCGACCGCCGGCCTGATCGGCGAAGCCATCAGCCGCACCAGCCAGGAAGAATCGGTTTCGAGCCTGTTCGACTGAGGCCACGTCTTGAGACTTGGAGCCGATCGCCTGGGACGCGATCGGCTAATCATCGTTTTACATCAAACATATTTGATGCCGTTGCTCCGGGGATACGCCAAGATGCGGTATTCCTTGACCTCGCGTGATGTCCGCATGAGCCTTTTCAGGAGCAGTCCGAGCAAAGAGCCACCGAGGCTGACGCGCTTCACGCCCCGCCTCCTGCAGTTCCTTGACCGTAAAGGTTCGCCGGCACCCACGTCTTCGGGGGCCTTTTGGAATGGCAGGGGTCGACCCATTGCTGCCGCTCGTGGATATGGACCGGAATTTCCGGTGCTGGCTCGGGAAGCTGCCCCTCTACAGAAACGCTTCGAAAGTCCGGATAGGGGTGGAAAGAGGGTCTACACTACCTTCGTATATCGCGAGCAATTTTTGACGGAAACGGCAATAGTCGAGCAACTCTGAGAGACTCGGTTTGGGCAAGCGCGACTAGGTGCTCCAGCGGCCGCGTCCCGCCTAGAGTGTCCACTCCGCGCCGTGAAAGACCCGACGCCGATTTATTCAACGAAGCCCGGTTGTTGCTATTTTGGACACGCTGTCCTACCCAAACTTCGGCGCACGTGCTAATTTTCATTGGAAACGACCAAGGTGGAGCCATGCGCCGATTGCTTGCATCGGTAGCGTTGTTTTTCGCGGCGACAATGGCGGCCGCGGGTGATCCCTTGTTCGATGCAGTTGCGGCGGGAGATGCCGCCGCCGTCGAGCGGGTCCTAGCCGCGGGTGCCAATGCGGACAGCCGGGCACGCGACCAGGCAACGCCACTTATCAATGCCGCCCTGGCAGGCCAGCTCGCCGTAGCCGAATTGCTGATCGGCAAGGATGCCTACGTCATGGCGCGCAACGCCGGCGGCTTTACGCCGCTTCATGCCGCGGCCTTTTCCGGCAGCTTGCCGATCAGCAAGCTGCTGCTCGACCACGGAGCGACGCTCGACGACGCGGCCAACAAGGCGGGCGTGACGCCGCTGATGGTAGCGGGTGAGGAAAACCACGTCGAACTTGCCGAGTTTCTGATCTCCAAGGGTGCCGATGTCGGTCACGCCGAGGTTCATGGCTACACCCCGATCACGAGGGCGCTCTGGAAGGGCAACACGGACATCGTCCGGCTGTTCAAGCGGCATGGCGCGACCTGCCCTCCGGCCAGCCTCCTCGGCGACCAAGATTATGCCAAGTGCATGGAACTCCACGATTGAACAGGAGGCACAGATGGATGCAGTGACCAGAAGCGGTGAGCGACGGATCAGTCGCTCTGCGGCGGTATTCGCTCTCGCTATGGCAACGGTCGCCGCTGGGTCGCCTGCTTTCGCCGACGACTCGGTAAACACGGGCTACTTCGGCGGCGTGGCTATCATGGGATACGACACGGTCGCCTACTTTACCGAAGGCAAAGCGACGAAGGGTTCGGAGAAGTTCTCCTACGAATGGCTGGGGACGCCGTGGCATTTCGCCAATGCCAAGCACCGCGAGATGTTCATCAGCGAACCGCTCAAGTACACGCCTCAGTATGGCGGCTACTGCGCGGGCGAGGTAATCAATGGGTCGGTCACGGTCAATATCGATCCGGAAGCCTTCAAGATCATCGACGGCAAGCTTTACCTGATCTACGACAAGAAGCATGCGGAGGGGTTCGCCGCCAACGCGGAAGACGCCGTGGCGAAGGCAGACGGCAATTGGCCGAAGGTCGCGGCCGATCTCGAAATGGATCAGTATCACTGACCGAAGATCGGCCTCATCTATTTCACGGGCGAGAAATAGAAGACCTTGGTAGAGTTCACATAGGCATAGATGGTCTCGTCGGGCGAGTTGGCACGTCTGTAGACCGGACCGCAATCAGCTTGACCGAATGCATTCTCGCTTTGCTCGCAGAGCATGTCTCCATTGATGGAAACCGTTTCGGTCATCAACTGCGTCGCCGAGCGGAATGCCGCGTTGCCATCGAGGCCGATTTGCATGATTGCCGGGCTTCCCGAGGGCTCGGTCTTACCCCGCAGCAGTTTGCCCATGACGGTGCTTGCGATTTGGTCACCGTTCAGCCGATCACGCTCGTCGGCCTTGAAACCGAACGGCCATTCCGGCAGGCCGGCCTCGCGAAGGCCATCGAGGATAAACGCCAAATCCTGCTTGCGGAAGTGGGCATGGCCGAGTCGCCAGCCTGCCAGGCAATCGCGCCCGGCTTGAAGGCGGATTCCCTCGGCGACAGCCGCGCGGGCGTCATCGAGGCGGCCGGCACGGACATAGGCCATGGCGAGAGGGGTAACGAACTCGCCGTTCCCCGGCGAACCATCTCGGGCGCGTTCGAAATTCTCGATGGCCTTCACGTAGTCGCGCTGCAGATAAAACACCAGGCCAGCAGTGTATCTGCCGATGGCGGAGAGGTTCGGATCGTGCTTGAGCGCCGTCTCGACGGCCGCAGCGGCTTCGGCATGATTACCGGAGACCAGTTGAACGTATGCGAAGGCCATATGAGCGTCGGCATCGGCGGGTCCAAGCGACACTGCCTTCCGCGCCGAGGTGATCGCCTGTTCGTAGCGGCGGTCCACGACCTGCATGACGGCGAGAACGGCGTACGGCGATGAAAGCTCGGGGTCGAGAGCCAGCGCGAGACTTGCCTTGTCGTAGGCCCTTTTTCGCGCCAGCGCGCTCTGGAGAACGTCGTCGTAGGCGCTTCGCCAGACATAGGCGGTAGCGTGCGCGTCGGCGGCGAAGGCCTCGGCAAAACCGGGGTCGAGCGCCTCCGCTTTGTCAAACAGCGCCAGCCCCTCCAACATCCGGGAACGCCGGCCAGTCCGCGTCGCCTGCACGGCCCGCAGGTAGTAGTCGTATGCTTCGAGATTGGCGGTCGGCGGTCGCGCAATCCGCTCGGCCTCGGACGGAGTCAGCGTCAGGCCGAGCGCCTCGGCGATCTGCCTGCTGAGCTCGTCTTGCACGGCAAACACATCCGCCCCGCCGCGGCCAAATCGGTTGGCCCACAGATGGTCGCCGCTTGCCGCATCGATCAGTTGTGCGTTGACGCGGATTTGATCGCCGGTCCGCTGCGCGCTGCCCTCAACGACAAAGCGCACACCGAGATCGCGTTTGATGTCTGCCAAAACGACGGGCTTGCCTTTGTAGACAAAGACCGAATTCCGGGAGATGACGTCGAGGTGCGAAAGCCTGGCGAGATCGGTGATCAGGTTGTCGGTGATGCCGTCGGTGAAATAGTCCTGGCCGGGGTCGCCACTCAAATTGAGGAATGGAAGCACCGCGATGGTTGGACGTTGCGGCGCAAACGGCCATTGCCATACGACGGAAATCATGGTGGCCGTGATCAACAGCGCTACGAGCGCTGCCAGGATCATAGCACGCCGTCCGGCCCGAGGTGCCGCGACGACCTTGCCCGCCTTCGAGGGGTCGAGCAGAACGCGATACACGCGAACCGGATCGGTTATGTTCTTCAGTTGCTGCTCCCCGAGAGCCGAGAAGCCGACGTCGACCTTGTGCGCGGCGTGATCGAACGCAGTGCCGGATACGCAAATTCCGCCGGGCTGCGCAATACCCTGCAGCCGCGCGGCTATGTTGACGCCGTCGCCGTAGATGTCGTCGCCTTCGACAATGACGTCGCCGAGATTGACGCCGATGCGGAACTGAATTCGCCGAGTGTCGGATACTTCCTGGTCGCGGTTGGCCATTTTCCGCTGGACCACGGCGGCACAGTGCACCGCGTCTACGACGCTCGCGAACTCAACCAGCGCACCATCGCCCATGAGCTTGATGATGCGCCCGTGGAATTCCTCGATCGTGGGATCGACCAACTCCCGGCGGTAGGCTTTCAACCGCTCCAGCGTGCCGCCCTCATCCTCTCCCATGAGGCGGCTATAGCCGACCACATCGGCAGAAAGTATTGCGGTGAGCCGCCTCTCCATATCTCTGCCCACCCTTACGATGCCGTGATGGGACCGCTGCCGTTCATTCTACCACGTAGAGGGCGCGCAGGCACCGCAGCTTCTCGGTGACGCGGAACACTTGAATTTCGCAGTCACCAACCTGCTTGTCTTGGGCAGGGGGAAGCCGATAAGTGGAAGAATGGTCGTTACGTTGCCCTCGTGTGAATGCGTTCTGGATCGGTTGATCTTCATGTCCACCTCACAAGACATCCCTGCGGGTGGTGTGTGACGTCGAGGCTAACCTCGCTCGAAACGCTGGTCGAACATCAGACTTCTCCCGCGCCGTCGTGGACTGGCAGAACAACGCCGATCATCCTAGACCCCGAGACTTTCGATTGCTTCAAGCCGCCGGCCTTAACCCATTAAGGAATACTATCGACGCAAAGCTGCCGCCGAGTTGCGGGCGAAATGGGTTGATGGAAATCTTCACTAATGGTTGACCCAATTGCCTGACGCTGTCAGGCAATCCCTGAAGTTTGAAAAGACACTGGTGCAGACTATGGATCAAGCTCTCTTCAACCGCTTGTGCAGGGCCGGTAAATTCAAGGATGCGCTCGGCCTCGCCATCCGTGGCCGTGAACACGAAAAATACACGCCCAGCCGCTTCTCGATGGACAAGAAGAGCGGACTGCCAATCTTCTACCGCGGCAACAAACGCGTCGAGGCAGATGCGACTGGTGAGTGGCAATTAGCAAAGAACACGAAGCTATAGAAGAAGTTCTCGCGCGATCGAGCCATCGCTCAAGGACGCTTGCTGGCGTCCAGGTGCCAAAATCCGCGATGGCTGCAAAGGGGTATTCTGCGGCCACGGTGATGTGAAAGATCGACCCGAAGTGGGCGTTCCCGATGGCCGGTCGGAAGGTCCGGATTGCCCAACGTCACCGATCAAACAGGCGATCCGGCAGTGGGGTCAAACGACGAATTCATTGGCAATGGCGTCAGCCAATCGCACGCTTGACCGTCCGCCCGGCGATCGTTCGGGCGCGCCACCTTCATTCTCCCACACAGCCAATTCTGCTTCCCACGTCGCAACTTCTTCGCCGTGGCTGCGAATGCAACCGACAATAGACGGGCCAGGAGCATCGGCATCCGGACTGAATGGAATTGCCGTCCCTTCGATGCGGTGCGGTCCGAGATCGTGGACAATCTGCGCGGTCGTGCGCCCCTTTTCTGCCGCCTCCGGCTGATAGACGACCTTCTCGACCGTAATCCTCTCCGCGGCCTCTCCTGGCCGCTGCAGAATGACGCTTTGTCCTTCTGCAAGACCCAACATTGCCAATCTGCGCGGATTGGTGATGGA
This sequence comes from Sinorhizobium fredii USDA 205, assembly GCF_001461695.1. Classification (GTDB taxonomy): domain Bacteria; phylum Pseudomonadota; class Alphaproteobacteria; order Rhizobiales; family Rhizobiaceae; genus Sinorhizobium; species Sinorhizobium fredii. The sequence continues at coordinate 55,487 of NZ_AUTC01000148.1, forward strand.
CAATGTCAAACCGACCAGCCCGCGCATCGCATCGTCGGTTTCCGTAGTACCGCCCTCGATACGATGGCTGACGTGGCTGCCACGTGTCACAATGGTCGAAGGGATGTCCTGCGGGAACATCACGATGGCTTTCGTCAGTTTGTGCTGCAGGATAGCGCGCATCAGGTCGTCGTTGCTGGGCCATCTGTCCTGCATGATTTTCAAGAGGGCGAAGTCCCCGGTCGTGAGTCGACAGACATCGGATATGAACATAGTACGTCTCCCGCCGACCCGCCTCAAACGGTGTCGGCGACAAGTGTTGGTTTTGTTCGGGGTGATCCCCTGCGCCGCAGCCAGATCTGGCACAGGATCGGCGCAGGGGTCACGTTCTGCGAAGAGACAGTCCCTGTAAGCGAGCGGGCGCAGACCATACTTGACGGCCAGCATCATCTAGGCTCCGGACAGGGGTGCCTCGCGAGGATCATCCGATGCGCGGTGAGTTAACGAAGCTGGCGGTACCTGACCGACCGACAGCACGATCAATTCATGCTTCCGGCTACTATGGTCGGTCCAAGTAGCTGACTGCCCAGCCGAAAGACCCAAGAGAGCGGTGCCAATGGGGGTGAGGACTGATATCTTTCCCGCGGAGATGTCGGCATCGCGGGGAAAGATAAGCGTGATCGTTCGCACATCGCCCGTGTCGGTCCGGTAGCCGACGGTTGATCCCATCTGGACAATGTTCTCCAGACCCGAGTCAACAACGACGTGTCCGCGGTCGAGTTTGAGAAGCAACGCTTCGGATTCCTCCGCCAGGCGCGCGGCCGCGAGCGCCAGTTTTGCAAGGCGCTTGTAGTCCCCCGTGTTGGTGATGGTCGGCTTAAGACGTATGTCGGTTTTATTGTGCATTTTCTGATACCCATTCGTTTCCTCGGCCAGTGCGCTGCGCATTGGCCAGCCGTGGCCGGCGTTGTTGCATAACTGCGACCATCCCGAGTGCCTCGGCATGCTCCGTCTGTGTAGGCTTACGATGCACGCGGAAGGAGGGTGCTGCGCGAATACGAGCAAGCGACGCGGTCATCCGCGAGGCCTCCGCCGACCTCCTCGGCTGGCAATCGTCATTTGCCTGCCGGAACGCTGCGTGCCGCGTGAACTTTGCTTCTGGCGCGAAAGCGGCCTTTTCGTCGCTTCCCGTTTCACGCTGGTCCGACCGGGGGAGTGTCAGCGATAACCTGAACACGAAATACGCGGCAACCAAGACGATGAAGACATAGAGATCGAACGGCTTGTTCATGTCGATGTGCTCCTTCTTTTAAGGGTCTGCACAGATCCGGGCATTGTTAATGCTCCAGCCTCGTTTCGCTGTAGCCTTGGTCGTCAGGTGCCAGTAATCGGCGATGGGCACCGCGCGTCTTCCGCTTGAACATCGGCCGGCATCAGGCATCAATCGCAGGTAGAAAATTGCCCCTGGGGCGGAACCTACCGGCCCAGGGTTCAGGCTCCTGCGATCAGGCTGCCCGCGTGGTTAAGAAGCCGGGTGGCGCGACCCACGGTCTAATCTCCCGCGCTCGAGAGCACCGGCGTGTGTCGATAGCCTCCACCCTCGTCCAGCGCCGACTGGCCGACGGAAATCACAGACAGTCGATGCAGGCGACCGTCCCGCGCCGTCCACATGATCGATTGACCGACCGAGAGCCCGATAAGGGCGGTGCCGATTGGCGTCAGAATGGATATCTTTCCTTCAGAAATATCGGCGTCTCTCGGGAACACGAGCGTCACTGTTCGCCCGCCTCCCGTCTCTGTTTCATACTCCACCGTCGCCCCCATTCGGACGACATTCCCAGACACCGAGCCGGCCGGAACCACGCGTGCGCGTTCGAGCTCAAGCAAGAGATCATCGGAAATCTCGGGAAGGCGATCAGCCGCGGCAAGCGCAAGTTTGTTCAATCGCTGGTGATCCGTCTCGCCAATCACGATCGAAGGCCTTCGTTGGGTCTGGCTGTGTTTCTTCATTTTTCGCGTCCTCGTGGTTCACCTTACCGCCACCTGTTGAGCGGCACTGGTCCGTGATTGGATCTCGTTGATCGACCATGCCTCGCTCTGCAGGATCGCCATCACCTCCTCGGGCGACCGGGCCAGCCGGAGCCCCTCCCGGATCAACGGCGCCCGCACAAACCGAAACAGTTGCGAAAGCGCGGGCAAGAATGTGCGAACCTCAGAGCGCGGCCAAAGCAGGGTAAAGACGAGATCGACCGGCTCGAGGTCGGGGCTTTTGAAATCGATCGGTGGAGCTAGTCGCGTAAACGATGCTACGGGCGACGAGATCGAGCGCAGCAACGCGTGCGGAACGGCGATGCCACGACCAATGGCGGTGGAGCCGAGCCTCTCACGTCGCCAAATGCCCCGGAGTACCAACCGATCATCAAGCCCGGCTACGCGCGCAATTTTTACGGCGACCTTCGCCAGCGCCGAGTGCTTTCCCTTTGTCGCAAGGTCAAGGGTAATATTTTCTTCCGGCAGGTTTCTGAAGATTATCATGGTCGCCTCTTAGCCGAATACGCGCGAGTGCTAGCGAAGTGCGTTCGGCACTCCGTCTGCGGCGGTCTCGCGTTGAGTTGAAAGAACTGGCTGACCCGGACGCGAAGCCAGTAGGGTTCGCGTCCGGGCTAGAGGCCTGCTTTGAGGCGTTGTGGCTCTCTCTGGCGCATGTAAATAATCATAATATCTGAAAGATGGTGAGAGAATATTTTAAATCAAGCGTTCTGCGGCTAAAGGTACACCGCGCTTGAATTCTGGATATCTCTGCTCAGTAACCTTGCACAACCTGAGGAGGTCAATCGGTAACCTTGTGACGATGCAGAAATAGTGCATTCAAATGCTAGCTTATTTCGTTGGACTTGTATTACCGCCTGGTTTTTGAATGGCTCTACGCTACAGGTCGCGAAGGCTGCCGGATTTCGGCGACCGCGGGTTCGAACAAAAA
>NZ_AUTC01000149.1 GCF_001461695.1 Sinorhizobium fredii USDA 205
CCGCTTGAGCCAACAGAATGGTTCAATTTAACCGGGAAAGGCTCTAAACAGAAGCGAGGCGGATCATCCGTGGAGGCACCATCAGCCGCAAGCCTCACCTCGGCCGCCTCACCACCCTCACCTTCCCGCTCTTTCCGCCGCCGCAGAAGAACCGGTCGCCGCCATCGGATTCGAGGCCCGATACGCCCATTCCTTCCGGCATCTCGAGCGTCTCCAGCACCTTGCCCGTTTCGGGATCGACCCGCCTCACCTCGCTCTCGTCGGCCTCCCAGGTGCCGTGCCAGAGTTCGCCGTCGATCCAGGTGACGCCGGTGACGACGCGGTTGGATTCGATGGTGCGAAGAATGGTGCCGGTTTCGGGGTCGATCTGATGGATCTTCCGACCGCGATGCTGTCCGACCCAGAGCGTTCCTTCGGCCCAGGTAAGTCCCGAGTCGCCGCCCGCGCCGGGCGCCGGGATCGTCGAAAGCACGCGGCCGGTCTTCGGGTCGATCTTCTGGATGCGATCCTCGGCGATCTGATAGAGGTGGCGGCCGTCGAAGGCCGTCCCGGCGTGGGCGGCGACGTCGATCGCGCGCACCGTCTCGCCGTTTGCCGGATCGAAGGCGTTGAGCCTGTCGCCGGATGCAAACCAGACGTGCTCGCCGTCGAAGGTGACGCCATGGACGTTGTCGGCACCCGGAAAGGGTCCGTATTCACGGAGAATTTCGGCCTGAGAATGTTTCATGCGTATAGCCCTCGATAACAACGGATCGTTTGATGCGCCGATCCTAATCGCCCGGCAGCGGACCGGGGAGTAACAAGATTGTCGGGAATGCCGGCACCGGCGGGGTCATCCAGCGACGCGCCCGACCGAGGCCGAACGACTGGACCTTGCCGGCGGCCGCCAGCGCTTCGAGCGCCCGCTGTACCGTGCGCGGGCTGGCGCCAAGGGCAATGGCGAGCGCCGAGCTCGACCACGCCTCCCCGTCGGCAAGAAGGGCGAGCACCGCCGCATGCTGACCTTCGACGGGCGGCGCCAGCACGACGACCTCGCCAGCTTGCGGCGCCAGCGCGAAACCACCCTTTGTCGCCCTGACCTCCACCACTTTCCCGAGCTCCGCGCGAAGCCGGCCGATCTCGACGCGCAGGCGGGCGCGATGCGATTCATCGGCATGTTTTGCCCGGAAGGCGCGCGCGACGAGCGCGCCTCTCGAAACGTCCGCCGGCCAGGCTTCGCCGAGCGCGCGTGCCAGCGCGAACAGGACCGGCCGCGTCGCGAGCGACACCACAGCGCCTCCACCCCGCACCACATGGCGGCAGGCGTCAACGACAAGCGCTTGCGACGCCAAGAGCGCTTCGACCTCCTCGAGCAGGAGGGAGCGTTCCTTGCCCCGCGCGATCAGACGTGCCGCGGGCGCCTCGAGGACGAGAGACGCGCTTTCGACCTCCGCCGTCAGCGCGGGGATATTGGCTTCGCGCGCGGCTTGTTCGGCGCGACTAAGTGCGGCCCGGGCTGTCTTCGTCCTCAGGCGCCGGATTGCAATTCCGGCAACCGCCAGCTCATAGGCGGCCCGCGAGGCGGGCGGAAGCGGTGCGGGGTCGATGTCGCCGAGCGCACGCTCGGCCTCGTCGAGCCGGCCGACCAACAGCAGCAGCCGCACCTCGAGATTGCGCGCATGCGCGGCATTCACCCAGTCGCGATGTTTTTCGAGCGTCGCCCGCGCCGTGTCGAGCGCCTTGGCGGGAAAGGAGAGATCGCGCGAGACAAGGGCGATCTCGGCTTCGGCGACGACGCATCTGGCTCGGGCCATCGTCTCTTTTGGACCGAAGGCACGAGCGGCACTCTTGAGGAGGGTCTTGGCCCGAGCGAAGTCGCCGAGTTGCGCCATGGCGATGCCCCTGAGCGCCAGCGCCGGTGGGTCGTCACGCAGCGCAACCCGCTTCAAGGCGCCAAGCGGATCGCCTGTCGCCAGCGCGCGCGCCGCAGCGGTTATCAGCGAATCCATCCAAATCCCGTCAAACTTGTAACTCCCGCCCCTTCCACATCTGGCGCTAACTCTATCGCGTGACCCATCGAGCCGAAAGAAGGAGAAAAGTGCAATGACGGAACACAGGACCGGAACACGCGAAGAATGGCTGGCAGCGCGGCTCGCGCTGCTGGAGGCCGAGAAGGAGCTGACGCGGCGGAGCGATGCGCTGGCGCGGCAGCGCCAGGCGCTGCCGCGGGTGAGGATCGACAAGGGTTACCGGTTCGAGACCGACGCGGGCAGCGCCTCGCTCAGGGAGCTCTTCCGAGGGCGCTCGCAGTTGCTTGTCTACCATTTCATGTTCGGGCCCGATTACACGGTCGGGTGCCCGTCCTGCTCCGCGATTGCCGACGGGTTCAACGGCATCGTCGTGCATCTCGAGAACCACGACGTCGCCTTCTCGGCGATATCCCGCGCGCCGCTCGCCAAGCTCCAGGCCTACAAGCAGCGGATGGGCTGGAGCTTTCCATGGGCCTCCTCGAACGACGGCGACTTCAACCGCGACTTCAGCGTCTGGTTCACGGCGGACGAACAGCGCGAGGGCCGGATAGAATACAACTTCCGCCGCGAGCCGCCCGCCCCCGAACCCCTCGCGGGAAAGACCGTCCAGGAATGGCAGTTGCGCGGCAGCGAGGGACCGGTCGCCCAGATCGCGGCGATGACCGGGACGGATGTCGCCACCTATACGCGCGACCGGCCGGGCCTCAGCGCCTTCGTGCTCGTCGATGGCATCGTCTATCACAGCTATTCCAGCTATGCGCGCGGGTTGGACGGCCTATGGGGCATGTACCAGTGGCTCGACCGGGCCCCGTTGGGACGCAACGAGAACGGTGTCTGGTGGCGCCGCAACGACGAATATGGCCAAGGCTGATGTCTGCGATGCTTCACCATTCCGAACGCCCAAAGGGGACGCCGGCCGCTGACAGCGGAACTGCCGGTGCGTCTGGTGGTATCGCCACACGCGGCGCCGCCGACTGGCTGTCCCTCGCGGCGGCGCCGACCTTTGCCTTCATGGCGATAGTGACCGGCGCTCTTGGCGGCCCGCCGGACATGCTCTGCGCCTCGGCGGACGAGGCGCCAGCCATAACCGGCATGGTCTCGATGTACGTGCTGATGAGCGCCTTCCATTCGGCGCCCTGGCTGAGGCTCGCCGCGCGCCGGCGAAGCTATGCACACCGGTCTTGATGCGCCGACCCTCTCGCGGCCGCCGGACATGCGCTGCGCATCGGCGGTTGCCCCGCGGCTGATGAAAACAGTGCGCTCGGGATTTTCGATGATGAGGGGCCGCCGAGTATGACCGGCGGCCCCCCAACGAGTCGCCGATCGTCTAGATCAAAAGGAAGTCGGTCGTCGCAAGCGACGTGACCTTGTCCAGCGTCGCGACGAGCACGGCGTCGGCCTCGTTGCCGGTGCCGTCGGCGTCGTACCAGAGGCGGCCGTTGTCCTTCTCGAAGAAGAACTGGGCGGCCGTACCTGTCGCCTTCAGGTCGTTGCCGGAGTAGAGCACCAGCTTGGAAAAGCCGAACACGCTCTTGTCGACGACAAGCTTGTCCTCGCCGCGCTTGAAGTCGGTGATCTGGTCGCCGGAACCAATCGCTTCTTCCGAGGCATAGATGAACTTGTCCGCGCCCGATCCGCCCGTCAAAAGGTCGCCATGGCCGCCGCCTTCGAGGATGTCGTTGCCGGCGCGGCCGTCGAGCCTGTCGTCGCCAATCCCGCCCTCCAGGGTATTGGCGACACCGTTGCCGAAGATCGTATCGTCGGACGTCCGACCGACCACGTTCTCGATGCTCGACAGCGACAGGCCGGAGGCGACCCCGCCATTCTTCGCATTGTTCTCCAGGTCGACGATGACCGACTGGTCGGAGACGATGTTAAACTTGAGCGTGTCGACACCGGAGCCGCCGGAGAAGTAGTCGGTGCCGGTTTCATCGCTGAAGCGGGTGAACTCGTCGTTGCCCGCATCGCCGTAGAGCTTGTCGTTGCCTCTCCCGTCAACCAGGATGTCGTTTCCGCCGCCAGCCTTGAAGGTGTCGTTTCCAGCCCCGCCGTCGAGATAGTCGATTTGCGCGCTACCCGTCACGGTGTCCTTGCCGGCGCCCCCTATGTAATCAACCGCCTCCATACCGGTGAAGGACGTATTGGCGTTCACCCTCACGAGGCCGTTGCCGAAGACGAAGGACACGTCGAATGTCTCTTCCGCGAAGTCAATGACGACGCGGTCCGCGCCATCGCCGCCCGAGGCATAGTCACCAGCATTCATGAACAGAAGGTCGTCGCCTTTCTCGCCGTAGAGATGGTCAGCACTGGTGTCCTTGATGCCGCCGCTCCCGTAGATCGTGTCGTCCCCGTCACCGCCGTAGAGTCTGTCCGCGCCCGTCCAGCCGGTGAGGTTGTCGGCGCCGCCAAGGCCCTTGAGCGTGTCGTTGCCGCCGCTGCCGTTCAGATAGTCGTCGAGGCCGCCGGCCGTCAGCGTGTCATTGCCCTGACCGGACGTGATATGGACGCGTTCGAAGTTCTTAGCCGCGACGTCGCCGTTGACCATCGTCGCATTGGCGGAAAGCACGAAGGAGAGATTCTTCGTACTGTCATAGCGGCTGATCCAGAGCGTATCGGTACCAGTACCTCCATCGACGGCGAAACGCCCAGCCGTGGAGCCACCGGCATTGTTGACGGTTACGATATCGTTGCCCGCGCCTCCAAGGATCGTCGTCAGCGCCGTACCGGTTTCGGTGTCGGCGGTGATATGGTCGTTCCCGTTGCCGCCGTCGAGCCTGTTTGTGCCGCCGCCATTGTCGCCGATACGATCGTCACCGTCTCCGCCCTTCACCGTATCGCTGCCGCCGGTGCTGTAGAACTGGTCGTTGCCCTTGCCGCCCGTCAGCGTGTTGTTGCCGCTGCCGGCGTCGAAGTCGACATGGTCGGCCGTTCCGGCCGAGAGCACGTCGTTGCCGCTGCCGGTTTCGATGCTGAAGCTTTCGCCATTGGTCACCACGGTGCCATCGGAAAGCTTTGCGGTGACGCCGGAGACATTGAAGGTCAGGCCGCTCTTACTGTCAGAACGATCGACCCAGATGGTGTCATAGCCGGTACCGCCCTTGATCGTGTCCTTGCCGCCGCTGCCGACGATCAAGAGGTCGTTGCCGTCGCCGCCGTCGAGGGTATCGCTGCCGAGGCCGCCGCTGAGATGATCGTTGCCGCCGAGGCCGATGAGCGTGTCGTTGCCGGAGTTTCCGGAGAGCGTATCGGCGCCCGTCCAGCCGGTGAACCTGTCGGCCGTTTCCGAACCACTGATCGTATAGGCTTCAAAATTGACGATGGTGGTGCCGTTGGAGAGCGTCTGCTTGGTCGAGGAGGACTTGGCGGTGAAGGTTCCGGAAAGGCCGACCAGGACGACTTCATCATGGCCGACGCCGCCATCGAGCACGTCCTTGCCGTCGTTTGTCCAGCTTTCCATGTTGTGCCGGATCGTATCGTTGCCCGCCCCGCCGAGGACAGTATCGTTGTCGCCGTCGCCTGCGAGATAGTCATCTTCCGACCCGCCGTCGATGACATCGCGGCCGGCGCCGCCCGATATGGTGTCGGTGCCGCTCTCGCCCTTGATGTTGTCGTTGCCGTGATGGCCGTAAAGGTAATCGCCGCCGGCACCGCCGAGCAAGGTGTCGTTGCCGTCATCGGCCGACAGCCAGTCGATTCCGTAACCGCCGGAGAGATAGTCGTCGCCGGAGCCCCCCAACACGGAATCATTGCCGTTGCCGCCGTAGATCCTGTCGTTGCCGTCGTCTCCCTCCAGCCAGTCCTTGCCGATGCCGCCATTCAGAACGTCATCGCCGGCGCCACCTTCGAACCAATCGTTCCAGCGACCGCCGGTGAAGCTGTCGGCGAAATTGCTGCCCTCCAGTTCGAAGCTCTCGACATTGACGATCGTGGCGCCGAGAACCGCCTTCGAAACAATCGGGTCAAAGGCGGCAAAGGAGACCCCCTTGCTCGCATCGCTGAAATCGATGCCGAGTACGTCGAAGCCGAGACCGCCGTCGATCTTGTCGCCGAGCAGACCTGCGGCGCTCAGGTTGAGAATTTCGTCGTCGCCCGTGCCGGCCTTGATCGTGTCGGCGCCAAGGCCGCCATTGATCGTGTCAAGGCCGGAGCCGGTACTGATGGAATTGCTGCCGTCGTCGCCGTTCACCGTCTGATCGCCGACGCCGGGTATGGTGTAGCCGGCGGCCAACGGATCAAGCGCGAGCGTCGCCTGAAGCGGCGCTATGGACTTCACTTTCTTGCTCATGACTTCCTCGAGAGTTGGATCGCTACGCCGATCTGGCGTGAGCAAATTGCTAGTCTGCGGGAGAGCCAGGAGTTGTTCCTGCGGTAACAGGGCTGCAATCGCCAGGTTGTAGCCGCGGGCGCCTGCGATGGAATGGACGGGGCTATGGGCGGAAGGCCGAACGCATGGACTTTTCAGTGACGAGCCAGCACAAGGGGACGGGTTGGCGCCTCGTCAGATCAAGACCCAATTCATGAACGTGATCGATTCTAGAGCGGAATGCGGACGGAAAACCGCGCACACTTTTCCTCATCCCGCTTAGTCCGCCGAATAGAACTGCAACGTAAACACATTGCCCGCGATCTCCTCGGCGAGCTCCGGCGAAAACTCCAGTGGCATGCAGTTCTGCAGGGCCGCCGTCGCGGCGGCGACGAAGGCCTTGCGCTGGTCCGCGTCTCCGGTAACGCGGATCGCCGTCGGCTGGGGCGGGCCCATCAGCGTGCCGTTGCCGCGGAAGCCGAATTTGAGCGTGACGAAGGAATCCCTGATGCCGGCGGGAGGAGTCCAGCACTGGCCGAGTGCAGTGCTGACCTCCTCGACGCTTTGCAACGGTTCCGCCCGTAGCGGATCCGCCGCGACTGCAACGAAAAGGCTGGCCGCGGCCAACCCGATGACGACTTTCATTTCGACCCTGAGCCCCTGAACGAACGATCAATCCAGCCGTCCGAGATTGCGACGAACGGCGCCCGGATGCAATCCGCCCGAGCTATCCTCCAAGTCTTCGGCCTAGAGCAGTTCGCGTTTGGCGAGATTGCGCATCAGCGCTGCAATTCCGAAGGTCCAGGGCGGGCAATCGGTGGAAAGACGCACCGTGTTGACGAGGCTGCCGAGGGCGGGGCTCGAAATGGTCACCACGTCGCCGATCTTGTGGGTAAAGCCCTGGCCCGGCTCGCCGCGGTCCTCGACCGGCGCGAAGAGCGTCCCCATGAAGAGCATCAGCCCGTCCGGATACTGGTGATGCGGTCCGACCGTCTGGGCGACGAGGTCGAGCGGGTCGCGGCTGATCTCGCGCATCGTGCTCGCTCCCTTCAGGCGAAAGCCGTCCGGGCCTTCGATCAGGAGATCGAGGTCTGCATTGCGCACGTCGTCGATCGAGTAGGTCTCGTCGAAGAGGCGGACGAAGGGGCCGACCGCGCAGGAGGCATTGTTGTCCTTGGCCTTGCCGAGCAGCAGCGCCGAGCGACCCTCGACATCGCGCAGGTTGACATCGTTGCCGAGCGTCGCGCCCTTGGCACGCCCGTCGGCGGAGACCGCAAGGACGATCTCCGGCTCGGGATTGTTCCATCGCGAAATCGGATGCAGGCCGACAGCGGCGCCCCAGCCGACCGACGAGAGCGGCTGGGCCTTGGTGAAGACCTCGGCATCGGGGCCGATGCCGACTTCCAGATATTGCGACCAGACGCCCTCCTCGATCAGCGCGGCCTTCACGCCGGCAGCTTCGGGCGAACCGGCCTTCAGGTTTCTCAGGCTGTCGCCGATGATCGCCGCCATCCGCGTACGGATCGCCTCGGCGCGCGTCGCGTCGCCGGCGGCGCGCTCCTCGATGACGCGCTCGATCATCGAGCGGGCGAAGGTGACGCCGCAGGCCTTGACCGCCTGGAGGTCGCAAGGGGCGAGAAGATGGACCTCGCCGCTGCCCCGCTCCGGCTTTGCCATGACGGCATCGACGGGGGCGATCGCCTCTCCGGAGGCCGAACGGACATGAGCGACGGGATCGGAAAGATCGAGGAGGTCGCGCATCGTCGGCACCGCCTTCGAGGTGATGTCGATCAAGTCGCCCTCCCGGACGGTCACCAGGCTGGGCCCCTCGACGTCCGGGCGCCACGCCCGTCCGACAAAGGTCCCGGTTTCATAAGCCATGGTCATCTCATGCCTCCCTGTTCTTGCTTTTCCGGCACATCGGTTTTGCAGTCGAACCGCCTTCCTGTAAAGGACCTTCTACCAGCGCAGGTGTGTTTCGGAAGGGCTGCAACGGAACCTTGCAATATCTCGCGCGTTTAATATTTCAGCGCCTCTCCATCTGCCGTGGCGAGGCTGAATTTATACTTGTGATGGTCGAACGTCCGTCCTTAAGTCGTCGCTGGTTTTAGGGAATCGTGATCGCCAAATGCTGGCGGCGATAGGACGATGGCCAGAAAGGATGTTACTGCCATGGACCCACAGGACCAGTTGAAGGAAAGGCCGCTTGTCGATCCGGTTACCGGACAGCCGGCGCCGCCCCCCGAAGTACAAGAAGCGCGCGCGAGCCGCAGTACGTGGCCGCTGCTGGTCATCCTTCTCGCCGGTCTGGTGCTGGCGCTGATCGCCTGGCTGCCGGCCGAACTCACGAGGGACGCGGAGGAGACTCCGACCTCGTCGACGACGACGACAACACAACCCGCGACCGACCAGCCGGCCACAGGCAATGAAGCAACCCCTCCGGCCGCAGGAACGACGCAGGAGACCGCACCGGCCACGCCTGAGACACAGCCGCAGACCACACCGCCGGCACCGGCACCTGAAGGAACGGCCCCGCAGCCGCAGACCCCTCCGGCGCAGTGAGCGGGAAGGTGGCCCTTCGGGCGGAGAGGCGCCTCTCCGCCCGAGCGTTGCCTTGAGCTGCGTCCGCGCAGTGTTGCCGTACTGCATGATTCCTTAAATCGGAATCGATTTAGGGACAAAATCGTGCAGGATTTCAAAGTGCTACAGCGACCTTACCGCGTCCGATTGGACGCGCGGCGCCTTAGAGTTTTCAATCCATTTTCACCACGATCAGCACGTTCATGGACCAGATCCTTGCCGACATCCTTGTTTCGACGCGGACGCCCTATCCGGTGATATTCGCGCGTTTGTGCGGCGCGATCCTGCTCGGCGCCCTCATCGGCATCGAGAGGGAGAAGCGCCAGCGCCCCGCCGGACTGAGGACGCATATCCTGGTGAGCCTTGCTTCGGCGATCTTCGCGGTGGTGGCGGTCGAAAGCGTCCATATGACGAGCCTGTCGGGCCCGGAGGTCCGCATCGACCCGATCCGGGTCGTCGAAGCGGTGACCGCAGGAGTCGCCTTCCTTGCCGCCGGCATGATCGTGTTTTCGAAGGGCGAGGTGAAGGGCCTGACGACGGGCGCCGGCATGTGGCTTGCCGGGGCCGTCGGCATTTCAGTCGGTTTCGGCTTCTGGTTGATCGCCACCTTTGCCGCCGTGGCCAGTCTCATCGTCCTCTTCATCCTCGGCCGGATGGAGGTGGCGTTGCAATGGAAGGCGCCCGAAGGTGAAGAGAACGGTGCCGGAGAACACCCTGCGCCCCGGACGCCGTCCGGGTCGGACGACCACAGTCGATGAGGAAAACTAGCCCGTGAAGCCGGGTGACGGGCGCGCTTCGTGCCTGTCCAGAACGGGCGGACGGATCAGGCCGCTCCAGCAGCGAGCATGGCTTCGTCACGCCCAGTCGGCACTGGTCCTGCCCCAACCGGACCCCTCTGCCGCAGGACATGCAGGGCGGCGACGGCCCGAAGCGCCTCTTCGGCTGTCGCAAAGATCCGGCCGTCGAGCGACCAGACGCTGTATTTGACGGCGACAAAACGCAATTGCCCATTGTCTGGCATCAGCGCGCCCACGGCCTCGCCGGCGAATTCGATCGTCTGCCTGTTCATGGAATGGGCTCCTCCCTCGCCGCCTGCAGTTGGCGACCGGCTGCAAGGCAAAGGACAACCGCCCCGAATCCTCGTCTTCAGCCGCGAGGAAAACACCTCTCGGCTGCTTTGGTTCCGTGGAAACGAAAATATTGCTCCGAAACCGAGGGGCCCCCACGCCGCGCGCCAGCCGAGCAAACATTCCACTTCGCTTGAGCCAACAGAATGGTTCAATTTAACCGGGAAAGGCTCTAAGCGAGGAAGCGGTCCGGCCGGTAGGACGCAAGGTCGATCACGGTCTTCTCGCCCGTCATCGCTTCCGCGAGCGCCCGGCCGGTGACCGGGCCAAGGGTCATGCCGTGGTGGGCGTGCCCGAAGGCGAACCACAGGCCCTCGTGCCTGGGCGCCTTGCCGATGATCGGCATCATGTCCGGTGTGCAAGGCCGCGCGCCGAGCCACGGTTCCTCGTCGCGCCGTTCGGCGAGCGGGAAGAACTCGCGGGCGACGCGCTCTGCCCGGGTCAACTGAACCGGCGTTTTCGGTGCGTCGCGCAGCGCGAATTCGGCCCCCGTCGTCAGGCGGATGCCGCGCAGCATCGGCGCCAGGAAATAGCCCATTTCCTCGTCCAGCACCCAGTTGTTCAGTTGTGCACCGTCCTTGGTGCCGTAGTGCATGTGATAGCCGCGTTTGACCGCAAGCGGGAAATGATAGCCGAGCTTGCGCGTCACCGTGTCGGCCCACGGGCCGAGGGCGACCACCACCTCGCGGGCTTCCAGCGGGCCATCCGGCGTCGCGACGCGCCAGCCGGGGCCTTCCAGGATATGCTCGAGCGTTGCCGCGTCGCCCGAGACAAGCCGTCCGCCAAGCGACTGGAAATAGCCGAGATAGGCCTTGTTCAGGCTGTGCGGGTCGCGAATCGACCAGGGATCGCTCCAGCGCAAGCCGCCGGCCAGCTCCACCTGGATCGAAGGCTCGATGGTCTTCAACTCGCTGGACGAAAGCTTCTGGTGGTTGACGCCGAATCCGGCCGACAGCTTCTCGGCGTCCTTATAGGCGGCGTCGCGTTCCTTCTCGGTGCGGAACACCTTCATCCAGCCGTCCTTGCGGACAAGGTCCCCGGCGCCGGACGCGTCGATCAGGTCGCTGTGCTCGGCGATCGAATTCTCGATCAGCGGTGCGTAGAGATTGGCGATCCGCTGGTGCCGCGTAAATCCCGAGTGCCACCAATACCGCGCCAGGAACGGCACCAGACTCGGTAGCGCGCGGAAGTGATAGCTTGCATCGATGGTGTTGTTCAGCGCGTAGCGGAAGAGCGCCCCGAAATCGTGCGGGAAACCGTAAGGGAAAACACCTTCGCGCTGAATGAGACCGGCATTGCCAAAGGACGTCTCCTCGCCCGCACCGCGACGATCGAGAAGCACCACCGATTTGCCGCGCCGCGCCAGGTGAATGGCGCTCGAAATGCCGACAATCCCGGCGCCCAATACCACTACGTCAGTTTTCATAGACGATGCCCCGTTCTTTCGCCTCGATGGAACGACGCGTCACGTCTTGATCGTTCGAGGATACGCGCATGAATAGCCAAGCAAACCAGGCGGGGCAAGGGACGAAGCCTTCACGAAAAAGGGCGAAGCTGAAAGCCTCACCCCTGCAAAGGAAAAACAATGTCGTGGGAGCTGGCGCGGAGCGGAGAGCGATCCGCTCCGCAAGTCAGGGTTTACTCGTCAAGTTCGGCGGAAGAGCCCCATAACGAGCGAGACCACCAGGAAGATCAGGAACAGGAAGAACAGGATCTGGGCGATTCCGGCCGAGGTACCGGCTATGCCGCCGAAGCCGAGAACGCCGGCTATGATCGCGACCACGAGAAAGATGAGGGCATAGTAGAGCATTTGCTATCTCCTTGCCTACTGCATGTCTCCTTAAATCGGAGCCGATTTGAGGAGAAAAACATGCAGTAATTCAAAGTGCTACAGCGACCTTTATGCGTCTGAAAAGACGCACGGCGCTGTAGGAATTGAAATCCAAACGCTCTGCCTCTCGCCTTTGTTCCGGCCAGGACCCGAAGGCCATTAACCAGACAGAAACCACTTGTTTAAGCAAAGGAAAGAAAAACAATCCAAAATTGCGAGTCCGGCAAACATGTCAGGAACCTTCGCTACGGGTTGGCGTTCTCCGGGAAACAGAGTTCCTCAAGGTCAGAAATGAAGCTCCCTTCGCGACATATCCTCAAGACGGTGACAGAAATCCCCCGGCACGCGGCCGATTTGCGGAACCATAATCTGCACATCGGCAGAACGCTGTGTGAGCTTGAGATGCGCACGGAGGGAAAGAGCAACGAACATCTTCAGGGCCTGCTGGAAAATTTGGAGCGGGCCGAGCGCAAAGCTCGCAACTAGCGCAGTTTCCCTCCAGAGGTTGTGCGGATAAACCCCAGGCGACAACAACCGGGCATGGCGCGCCGCAGCGGCGCGGAACAAAAGGCGCCAATCGGCGTTCTCACAACGATAACGCGCGCCGCAGCGGCGGCTGGTCAATCAACCTCGGATAGGAAAGCACCATGAAGAAATTCCTTCTCGTCGCTAGCGTAATTCTCACCCTCGCCGCCTGCACGCAAACGGAAAGGGGTGCCACGATTGGCGCCGTTTCCGGCGGTATCATCGGTGGAGCCGTTTCGAATGATGTCAGGGGCGCCGCGGTCGGCGCGGCCGTAGGTGGCGTTGCCGGTGCCCTTATCGGCCGCGCGAACGAACCCGGCTATTGCGTCTATCGCGACCGCTACGGCCGCCGCTACACCGCGCGATGCTGATCGGCTCCGCGAAAGCGGATTCGAGGTCGCGTCGATAGCTTCGCTATCGTGCCATTGAGGCACACGGTCCTCCCGCGCGGGAGGACCGTGTATCCTTTGTCAATCGCCTGATTGCGCCCTCTCGGCCTCGTCGAGGCGCCCGAGAAGATCGATGAACTGCTGCGGCACAGGCTCGGACTCGATCGCCTGGTAAAGTGCCCTCAACCGGGACGCTATTACGCCATTGGCATTGTTTTTCCTGGCGCCCGCCGCCGATATGCCTCGCGCCCGCCCGTCGGTCCGATCGTTCATTTTTCAATTCCGCGTACCGAAGGCCCAAATCCCCCGGCTGTTTTCCATTCGTATGTCGTCGTCGGCAATCTGTTTCCTGAATTCGCAAGACGCGCGCACGACATTGACGTATCCTGCGTCACGCCACCGCCCATAAGTGCGAATTTACGCACAATAGTTTAGGAAGGCCTAAATGTCACTTTCCACCAGGATTGCGCCGCATCTTCCTTATCTTAGGCGTTATGCCCGCGCCGTCACAGGCTCACAAGCGGCAGGCGATGCCTATGTTGCCGCCGTCCTGGAGGCCTTGATCGAAGACATCAGCCTATTCCCCTCGGCATCGAACGATCGCATAAGCCTGTACAAGCTTTTCTGCTCCCTCTTCGACAAACTCAAGGTCGATCGGTCCCATTTGAGCTCGCCGTTCGCCTGGGAGCAGAGAGCCGCCGCCAATCTGTCGCTGATCGCGCCGACGCCCCGACAGGCATTCCTGCTGATCTCCGTCGAAGGATTTTCAAGCGGCGAAGCGGCGGAAATCATGTCGATCGACCAGGGCGCGTTCGCCAAGCTTCTGTCCAGTGCTTCGGAAGAGATTTCGCGCCAGGTTGCCACCGACATCATGATCATCGAAGACGAGCCGCTCATCGCCATGGACATCGAGGACATGGTGACGAGCCTGGGGCATCGGGTCACCGGCATTGCCCGCACGCATCGCGAGGCGATCGATATCTATCGGCAGACATCACCCAAGATGGTTCTCGCGGATATCCAGCTCGCCGACGGGAGTTCCGGTGTCGACGCGGTCAACGACATCCTGACGCAGGCGGCCGTCCCGGTGATCTTCATCACCGCTTTCCCCGAGCGGCTGCTGACGGGCAACAAGCCCGAGCCAGCCTTCCTGGTGACGAAGCCTTTCAATCCGGAGATGGTCAAGGCGCTGATCAGCCAGGCGCTGTTCTTCGACGAACAAGCACAGGCGCGAACTCGTTAGATCACGATGATTTTAGTTTAATAGGTTAGAGCGGGATGGGGGCGGAAAACCGCACACGCTTTCCTCATGCCGCTCGAAAGCCTCATCCGGGCAGTTGAGGTTCGGGTGGAAGCTCACGCAGCTGCTCGAAGATGGTCATCGCGATCAGCGACAGCGGCATGGCGAGGATCGCCCCGACCGCGCCCCACATCCACGTCCAGAACAGGATGGCGACGAAGATCAGGAAGGGATTGACCTCAAAGCGTTGTCCCAGGATCGCCGGGACGACGAGATTTTCCATGGCGAGATGAATGAGGAAGAAGGCGGTCGCCGGCGCGAGCGCCACGACAAGCGCATCATGGGTCATCAGCCCCCCGACGAGCAGCGACAGCGTCATGAACGTGACGCCGAGATAGGGAATGAAGCTTGAGACGAAGGCGAAGAGCCCCCAGAGCGGCGGCATGGGCAGCCCGCCGACCAACGCGATCATCATGGTGAAGCCGCCCAGCGCCAGATAGATCAGGCTGGCCGTCGAGAAGTAGCGCGTCAGCCCGTCTTCGATGGCATTCATGATGCGGATCGCGCTCAACCGGCCCTCGCGGCTCGGAAATGCGAGGATGATCGTGCTGCGCAGTTGGATGCGGCCGAGCAGAAACAGGACGAGCGCCGCCAGGAAGATCAGCGTCTGGATCAACGCCGGCGTCGCGCTCGCCGCGGCCGCCCCGAGAAGTGGTCCCGCATTCTTGACAATGACGTCCGCGAAGGCGTCAGTGCCGAGGCTCCGCGCCAGCGCCATCCGCCCCCATTCGAAACGCTCGATGAAAGGCAGTATGCGTTCAACCACGCCTTCCGCCAGCCGCGGCGCCTCGCGCGCCACCTCGGTGATCGGACCCAAGAGCGCATTGACGAGCGATGAAAGGCCGAGCACGAAGAAGAGCGCCAGCAAAAGACCACCAAGTATCGGCGGGAGACCGAAACGCGCCAGCTCGTCGGCGGCCCTGCCAAGCACGATCCCGACGACGATGGCAAATGCAATGGGCATCAAAATCGCCGCCATCGCGTAAACGACCGCCGAGCAAGCGACGACGAACAACCCGACGACGCTCCAGGCGACGACGAGATCCATGCCGTCGCGCTTTCGAGCCGCCGCCTTCGTCGCCTGCGCCAGGGCGAGTTCCTTTTCGGCGTCGCGCTTGCGGCTGCGGACAACCGCTACACTTTTGCTGTCCATCGACACGTCTCTCTAACCGCTCTGCTCACTGTGCCCGGCCGTCCTCTTCTTCCGTGGGACGCAACGAAACGCCGGCCAGGCGCGCCGCGCGCCGGCAAGCCTCGAGGCCGATGAGAGGAAGCCTTGGGCTGTTCTCCGCCCGTGATCCCGGCGGCCCAAGTCAATGCTTTTCTGGCGGAAATATGTGGAGCGTCACGGAAAGCAGCCCCAGTCCCACGAGGATTATCAACAGGGTATACGCCACGTCCTCGGACGTCCGCGGGAAAAGGCCAAAGCCCAAAACCACCCCGGCGATCAGCAGCAAACAAAGCCGCGGCAGCCAATAGAGCATGGGCAATTCCTCCACGTGCGGAACCGATCGGTAAACGCTTCGAAAAGCGAATCGTTCCTGCTCGGTGGTCGGAGGAGCCGTCAGCAAGACGCCGCCGGGCCCTTTCAGCCGGCGGCGTTCGAATTTCAGACAGGACGCGGCCTGACCTACAGCGCCGCGCGCCTTATCAGGCGCACAAAGGTCGCTGTAGCACTTTGAAGTGCTGCATGTCTTTGTCCCTAAATCGAGGTCGATTCAAGGAGACATGCCGTAGCGCCTCAAAGGGCTGCCGTCACGATGACTTCGACGAGATATTCAGGGGCTGCGAGCTTGGCCTCGCCGGTGGCGCGGGCGGGCGTATGGCCCTGCGGCGCCCAGGCATCCCAAACAGAGTTCATCTTGGCGAAGTCCACCATGTCGGCGAGCCAGATGGTGGCCGAGAGGATACGCGTCTTGTCCGTGCCGGCGAGCGCCAGCAGGCGGTCGACCTCGGCCAGCGCCTGTTTGGTCTGCGTGACGACATCGTCTCCGGCGTTGCCCACCTGGCCGGCCAGATAAACCGTGTTGTTGTAGACCACGGCCTGGCTCATCCGCGGACCGGTCTCGAAGCGCTTGATTTCCATATTCGTCATCCTGGTGTTGGGCCGACCAAGGGATTGCCGGCCAATTCGGCTGCCCGCCGCCAGGGCCAAATCTCAATAGCGGCGGCAGATGCTCTACACGATCGGGACGGGAACTCCAACAAGCCGCACCCGCATGGGAGATGCGACTTGCCAGGATTTCTACCGTTCCGCCCGGAACCGCTTAGAGCCTTTCCTCGTTAGGCAGCGTTCTTGCGGGCGAGCCGCGCCTTGATGCTCGCCACATCGGCCCGCGGCGTGGCCGCAAACAGCGTCTTCGTATAGCTGTGCTGCGGATTGGAAAACACCTCGTCCCGGCTGCCGTACTCGACGGCCTCGCCGTAATACATCACCATCACGTCGTCGGCGATGTAGCGCACCACCGAGAGGTCGTGGCTGATGAAGACATAGGTGAGCTTGAACTCGTCCTGCAGATCGGCGAGCAGGTTCAGCACCTGGGCCTGGACGGAGAGATCGAGTGCCGAAACGGGCTCGTCCAGCACCAGCAGCTTCGGGTTCAGCATCAGGGCGCGGGCAATCGCGATGCGCTGCCGCTGGCCGCCGGAGAACATGTGCGGATAGCGGTTGTAATGCTTCTCCTCGAGGCCGACCTTCTTCAGCATCGTCATCGCCCGGTCGCGGCGCTCGCCGGCGGGGACTTTGGTGTTGATGACGAGCGGTTCGGCAAGGATATCGCCGATCTTCTGGCGCGGATTGAGAGAGCCGTAGGGATTCTGGAAGACGATCTGCACCTTGCGGCGCATCTCCGAGGTCAGGCCCTCGCGGGCGATATCGACTTTCCTGCCATCGATCAGCAGCTCTCCCGCCGTCGCCGGGTCGATGAGTGTGATGATGCGTCCGAGCGTCGACTTGCCGCAGCCGCTTTCGCCGACGATCGCCAGCGTCTTGCCCTCGTCGACGGCAAAGCTGACGCCCTTCAGCGCATGAACGGTACGCGCCTTGCGGAACAGGCTGCCGGGAATGTGATAGTCGCGCACCAGGCTACGGGCTTCGAGAACGTGGGTCATCGAGCGGCTCCCTCGAGCGTCTGCTGCTCACTGAAGAGTTCGGAGATCGTCGGCAACCGGTCCCCCGTCGCATTTTCCGGCAGCGCAGCGAGAAGCGCCCGCGTGTAGTTGCTCTTCGGCGCCTCGAACAGCGACAGCACATCCGCCTCCTCGATCTTGCGGCCCTTATACTGAACGACGACGCGATCGGCGGTTTCCGCGACGACGCCCATATTGTGGGTGATCATGATCAGGCCCATGCGGTATTCCTGCTGCAGCTTCATCAGAAGGTCGAGAATCTGCTTCTGGATCGTCACGTCGAGCGCGGTCGTCGGCTCGTCGGCAATGAGGAGCTTCGGATTGCAGGCAAGGGCGATCGCGATCATCACGCGCTGGCATTGCCCGCCGGACATCTGATGCGGATAATGCCCGAGCCGTTCGGCCGGATCGGGTATGCCGACGGCCTCGAAGAGCTCGATGGCGCGCTTGCGCCGCGCCGCCCGGTCGAGGCCCATGTGGATGCGCAGCACTTCCTCGATCTGGAAACCGACCGTGAAACACGGATTGAGGCTGGCGATCGGCTCCTGGAAGATCATCGCAATGTCCTTGCCAATGATCTTGCGGCGCTCGGCCGACGGCATTTTCAGAAGGTCCCGCCCGTTGAAGGCGAGCTTGTCGGCGGTCACCTTCGCGGTCCAGGGCAGAAGCCCCATCGCCGCAAGCATGGACACGGACTTGCCGGAGCCGGACTCTCCGACGATCGCCAGGACCTCGCCCTCATGGACCTTGAGCGATACGCCGTCGACGGCCCGGAAGGGCCCTGTTGCCGTCTGGAATTCGACGACGAGATTTTCGATTTCAAGAAGCGCCATGTCAGGACCTCTTCAGCTTGGGGTCGAGAGCATCACGCAGTCCATCGCCCAACAGGTTGATTGCCAGCACGGTCAGGAGGATCGCGAGACCTGGGAGCGTCACCACCCACCAGGCGCGAAGAATGAATTCACGGGCTTCCGCCAGCATCGTTCCCCATTCCGGCGTCGGCGGTTGCGCGCCCATGCCAAGGAAGCCGAGCGCCGCGGCGTCGAGAATGGCGCTCGAAAAGGAAAGCGTCGCCTGGACGATGAGCGGTGCCATGCAGTTCGGCAGGATCGTCCTGAACATCAGCCTCAGGTGCCCCGCTCCTGCGACCTTCGCAGCGACGACGTAATCACGGGTCTTCTCCGTCATCACGGCCGCACGCGTCAGCCGAACGAAGTGCGGCTGGAAGACCAGCGCGATGGCGATCATCGCATTGGTGAGACCCGGCCCGAGCACCGCCACCAGGACAAGCGCCAGGAGCAGCGACGGAAAGGCCAGAATGATGTCCATCATCCGCATGATGACGGTATCGACCCATCCGCGGAAATAGCCGGCGATGACGCCGAGCAGAATGCCGCTGCTCAGCGACAATGTGGTCACGATCACGCCGACGAACAGCGAGAAGCGCGTGCCGTAGATAAGGCGGGACAGCATGTCGCGGCCCACCGCATCGGTTCCGAGCAGGAATTCGAGGCGACCGCCCTCCTGCCAGAACGGCGGCAGCAATACCGCCTCACGGAACTGGACGGTCGGATCATGCGGTGCCACGAGCGGAGCGCATAGGGCAAGTACGACCAGGAACAGGAAGAAGAAGAGGCCGATGACGGCGCCGCGGTTCTCAGAGAAATAGTACCAGAATTCGGCGAGTCGCGCCCGGCGGGACGGATCGGTCGATATGGGGCTTGCTGCGGTAACTTCGGTCATATCGCCCTCCTCAATGCCGGATGCGGGGGTTGATCAGCCCGTAGAGCAGATCGACGGCGAGGTTCACCAGCATGATGACAGCGGCAATGATCAGCAGGCCGCCCTGGATGACGGCGTAGTCGCGCCGGAATACCGAATCGACCATCCATTTGCCGATGCCCGGCCAGGAGAAGATCGTTTCCGTCAGGATGGCGCCCGCCAGCATCACGCCGATCTGCAAGCCGATCGTGGTGACGACCGGGATCATGGCGTTGCGCAAGGCATGGATGCCGACCACCCGGAAGGTGGGAAGCCCCTTGGCACGTGCGGTGCGGACATAGTCTTCCGAAAGCACTTCGAGCATCGCCGAACGGGTTTGGCGCGCAATGACGGCAAGCGGAATGGTGCCGAGCACGATCGTCGGCAGGATCAGATGGCTGAAGGCGGACCCGAACGCCCCCTCCTGCCCTGACAGCAACGAATCGATCAACATGAAGCCGGTGACCGACGGAAAGAAGAACATCAGCGAGATACGCCCGGACACCGGCGTCCACTGCAATATGCCGGAGACGACGATGATCAGCAGCAGGCCCCACCAGAAGATCGGCATGGAAAAGCCGACCAGCGCGGTGCCCATGATCAGCTGGTCCAGGATCGATCCCCGCTTGATCGCCGCAATCACGCCGGCCGGAATACCGACGACGACGGCGAAGATGATGGCGCACAGCGAAAGCTCGACGGTTGCCGGGAACAGCTCCAGGAATTGATCGATCACCGGCTTCTTGGTGACGATCGATATGCCGAAATCGCCATGAAGGACGCCCCATAGATAATCCAGGTATTGCACGACGATGTGCCGGTCAAAGCCGAGTTGGTGGGAAATCTCTGCATGCCGCTCCGGCGACATGACCCGTTCGCCGGACAGCAGCGCCACGGGATCGCCCGGAAGCAGGCGGATGAAGGAGAAGGCAATGATCGAGACCCCGATAAAGGTCGGGATCAGCACTGCCAAACGCCCCAGCAAGAATCGAAACATAGTCAAACCTCATGCCATCACCGCCGCAGCCTCGTTGCTGCAGCACTGGCAAAAAGGAAGAGGGGCGCTCGCCCAACGGCAAACGCCCCCTTCGGGTCAGTCGGTAAGATTACTCTACAATATCAACGCCGTCGAAAGCAAAGTCGCCGAGCGGGCTCTGTACGAAGCCTTCGACATTCTTGCGCATCGGCACGATCGAGAGCGAGTGGTCAAGCGTTGCCCAGGGCGCTTCCTTCTTGAACACGGCCTGAGCCTGTTGGTAGAGCTTGGTGCGCTCTGCAACGTCAGAGGCTTCCTTGGCCTTGGTGACCAGATCGTCGAACTCCTTGTTGCACCACTGGGCGCGGTTGTTACCGCCGACGGCATCGCAGCCGAGCAGCGTGTCGAGGAAGTTGTCCGGGTCGCCATTGTCACCGGTCCAGCCAAGGATCACCGCACCATCGCGGGCCTTGTCCTTGGACTTCTCGAGATATTCGGCCCATTCGTAGGAGACGATCTCGACCTTCACACCGACCTTGGCAAAGTCGGCCTGCATCAGCTCGGCGGCGCGACGTGCGTTGAGCATGTACGGCCGCGCGACCGGCATTGCCCAGACCTTCATCGACAGGTCCTTGACGCCGGCGTCCTCCAGCATCTTCTTCGCCACCTCCGGCTCGTAGGTGTCGTCGGCGATCGTGTCATCGTAAGACCACATCGTCGGCGGGATCGGGTTCGACGCCGGCGTCGCCTGCCCCTGGAAGACGGCGTCGACGATCGCCTGCTTGTTGATCGCCTTGTTCAGCGCCTTGCGGACCTCGGGCTTGTCGAAGGGAGCCTGCGTGGTGTTGTAGGCGAGATAGGCGACGTTGAGGCCGGCCTGTTCCATCACCTTGAGGTTCGGATCAGCCTTCATCGCCTCGACGTCCGCCGCGTTCGGATAGGGCATCAGGTGGCATTCGCCTGCCTGAAGCTTCTGGAACCGGACGGCCGCATCGGTGGTGATCGAGAAGACCAGATCGTCGATCTTCTGCTTCCCGCCCCAGTAGTCCGGATGGGCCTTGTAACGGATGACCGCATCCTGCTGATAGCCGACGAAGGAGAACGGACCGGTGCCGAGCGGCATCTGGTTCAGCTGGTTCATCTTGCCTTCAGCCTGCAGCTTGTCGGCATATTCCTTGGACATGATCGAAGCGAAGGGCATGGCCAGGTTCGCGAGGAACGGCGCTTCCTTGCGCTTCAGCTTGATCTTGACCGTCATGTCGTCGACCTTCTCGATCGACTCGAGCAGTTCCGGCAGCCCCATGCCGGCGAAATATTCCCAGGAACCGCCGGTCACATAGCCGTGCCACGCATTGTCGGACTTCCACTGGCGCTCGAGCGAGAAGATCACGTCGTCGGCGTTCAGCTCGCGGCTCGGCGTGAAGAACTCGGTCGTCTGGAACTTGACGCCAGGACGAAGCTTGAAGGTGTATTCGAGGCCATCGTCGGAAATCGTCCAGCTTTCGGCAAGCCCGGGCTCGGTTTCGGTTGTGCCCTTCTTGAATTCGAGCAGACGGTTATAGACGGTGTGCGCGGCAGCGTCGAACGTGGTACCGGCCGTATAGAGGCCCGGGTCAAAGCCCTCCGGCGAGCCTTCCGAGCAATAGACGAACGTTTTCGACCAGGCAGTGCCGGCCATCAGCGTGGCAAGCGCCGTCGCTGCGAAGAGAGTCGTGAGCTTTTTCATGAGCTTGCTTCCCAGATTTGTTTTTTGTTCTCGTATTGTTTTCGACCGCGGCGAGAAATTTTCCATCCGGTCAAGGACGGATGGAACGACATTTGTCGTCGCAATGCAATAACTCGCTTCAGAAATTTGTCTATGCGAAAAATTCTTCCACAGGTAGAGGGTCGGCCCGACAGCGATCCGGGCGGCGGCCAAGCGGCCTTGCACGCCGATTCGCCCTCACCGGTGGAACGGGCGCCGGGAAAAATCGAAAATCACGGCACAAAAAAGCGCGGAGAACGGGCCTCCGCGCTACGCTTGCTGGAATGAAAATTTCAGGCGGCGGACGTCTGCGGCCGCGGGCCGGTGTCCAGCCCCAGAAGGAAGTTGATCTGCGGTCGCGCCTTGACGAGATCGTCGATCGAATAGCCCTTGAGCACATCGAAGAAGGCGTTCAACGCCTTGCGCAATGCGGCATTGAGGCCGCAGCTATCGACCAGGGGGCAATCGATCTCGCCAGCCTCGAAACATTCAGCCATGGCGAAGCTGTCCTCGGTCACCTTGACCACGTCGAAGAGGCTGATCTCCGAGGCCGGCTTCGGCAGCCGTACGCCGCCATTGCGGCCGCGCACGGTTTCGACCAGGCCCGCCCTGGTCAAGGGCTGCAAAATCTTGAACAGAAACAGCTCGGAAACGCCGTAAGCCTTGGCGATCTCAGGAATGCGGCTGAGCTTCTCGCCATTCGCAGCACAGTACATCAGCATGCGAACTGCGTAGTTTGTTTGCTTCGTCAGACGCATCATTCACTCCAGAATTGAGAAATTCGTCCCTCTTCATATAGGACGGAACGTAGTTTGGAACAATTCCAAAATAGGAAAAATTCACGAAGGCTTTACTTCGCCGTTTCGCCGTTGACTGTCGCTCTCCTGGTGTAGAAATATGACTCTCTTGGTTAACTTATAAGCACCACACGGAGAGAACACCATGCTTGCCTCAAAAACGTTGATCGGCAGCCTGTCGGTCGCGGCGGCTTTCCTAGCCCTCACTGCGCCCGCCCGGGCCGATGGCGAGGTCAACATCTATTCCTACCGCCAGCCCGATCTCATTCAGCCGCTGCTCGATGCCTTCACCAAGGAGACCGGCATCACCGCCAATGTGCTCTTCCTCGACAAGGGCCTGGTCGAGCGCATCCAGGCGGAAGGCGCGAATTCTCCGGCCGACGTCATTCTGACCGTCGACATCAGTCGCCTGACCGAGGCGAAGGACGCCGGCGTGACCCAGCCGCTCGTCAATGAGACGATCAACAAGGACATCC
Source organism: Sinorhizobium fredii USDA 205 (assembly GCF_001461695.1). Lineage (GTDB taxonomy): Bacteria > Pseudomonadota > Alphaproteobacteria > Rhizobiales > Rhizobiaceae > Sinorhizobium > Sinorhizobium fredii. The sequence goes on from NZ_AUTC01000149.1 coordinate 22,948, forward strand.
CGGCGCATTTCCGCGATCCGGACGGCAACTGGTTCGGCCTGACGACCCGCGGTCGCGTCGTCTATGCCTCGAAGGAACGCGTGCCGCAGAACGACATCACCTACGAGGAACTTGCCGACCCGAAATGGAAGGGCAAGTTTTGCACCCGCGACGGCCAGCACTCCTACAATATCGGCCTGTTCGCCTCGATGATCGCGCATCACGGCGAGGCGGAGACGGAGAAGTGGCTGACGGGGATCAGGGACAATCTCTCCAAGAAGCCCGACGGCGGCGACCGTGATCAGGCAAAGGCGATCTTTGCCGGCGAATGCGATATCGCGCTCGGCAACAGCTACTATGTCGGTCTGATGCTGACGAACGAGAAGGAGCCACAGCAGAAGGAATGGGCTTCGGCCATCAAGGTCCTCTTCCCGAACGCCAAGGATCGTGGCACGCATGTCAACATCTCCGGCATGGCGCTCGCGAAGAACGCCCCGAACAAGGAGAATGCGGTCAAGCTGATGGAATTCCTGTCGGCGGGCGAAGCGCAGAAGATCTATGCCGAACAGGTCTTCGAATATCCGGTGCTTCCGGGCGCCGAGCCGTCGGACGTCGTCAAGTCCTTTGGAACGATCAAGCCGGACTCGCTGCCGCTTGCCGAGATTGCGGCAAACCGCAAGAAGGCGTCGGAACTCGTCGACAAGGTCGGATACAACGACGGTCCGCAAGATTAATGCATGTCGCCCAAAAGTGCGCAGCGGTTTTGGGATAACGACATGCATAGAAACATGAACCTAAAGCGCGCCGCGTGAATATATTTGAATGCGACGCGCTCTACAGCGCCGCGCGCCTTATCAGGCGCGCAAAGGTCGCTGTAGCACTTTGAAGTGCTGCATGTCTTTGTCCTTAAATCGAGGTCGATTTAAGGAGACATGCAGTAGGCGTTCATTGCCAGTCAAGAGAACAGCGGGCGCAATGCCCGCTGTTTTCGTTTGAGCCGCTCGCCCGATTCCCGCCACCACCGCCGCTGCGGACGAAGGCGCATTGACGGGCCGATCCAACGGTAGGATTCTTGAGCCCTTGAAATCGCATGTGCCCGAAGCGGCCTCGATCGGAGGGGAAATTGGAAGAGACGAATGACAAGAGCCAGCTCGAGATGGTCGTGCTGATGACACCCGACATGGCGAACTTCAGCGGCAAGGTGCATGGCGGCGCGCTCCTCAATCTCCTCGACCGGGTCGCCTTCTCCTGCGCCTCGCGCTACTCGAAGCAATACGCGGTGACGCTCTCCGTCGACCAGGTGGTCTTCCGCCAGCCGATCCATGTCGGCGAGCTGGTGCACTTTCGGGCTTCCATCAACTTTGCCGGCCGGACGTCGATGGAGGTCGGCATCCGGGTCGAAGCGGAGAACATTCGCAGCGGCGAACGCAGGCACACGAACTCCTGCTACTTCACCATGGTCGCCGTCGATGCGGAAGGACGGCCGACGAGCGTGCCGCCCTACCGGCCGGAGCCCGGTATCAGGGAACGCCGTCACCGCGCCGCCGAGGTCAGACGGGAACTGCGCCGGGAATTCGAGGAGCGTTTCCGGGCTGCCGGATCGACGGCCGGTTCCAGTGAAGTTTAACCTTTCCGCAATTCGGCAATCAGATCGAGGATTGCCTTGCGCCTCTCCGGCGTTCCCGGATGGGTGGACAAGATGCTCGTTTCCGAGTGATCGTCGAGCTTCGTCTCCAACAGCTCGAAGAACCGGGCGATTGCGGCTGGATCGAGGCCCGCCTTCATCATCAGCTCGACGGAATGGCGATCCGCCTCTGCTTCCGCGGCGCGCGAATAGGAGAGCGCCAGCAGGCCGCCCCCTTCCACCAGGACATCCTCGGCACCGGAGCCAATGTCGCCAGCGACCAGCATGATGAGTGCGGCAACCCCGGCGGCTCGATAGATCTGCCGCAGGCTGTGCTGGTGCTCGACATGGCCGATCTCATGCGCCAGCACGCCGACGATCATCTCGTCGTCATCGCCTGCAAGCTTCACGAGCTCGTCGGTCAGGATCAAGGTGCCGTCAGGCAGTGCGAAGGCGTTCGGGCCGATCGGTCCACCCTCGCGGAAATTGAGCGTATAGGCTCGCTCGCCTGCAGCGGAAACCCCAGCGATGCGCCGGAAGCCATCCAAAATCTTGCCGCGCCGCACCTCATCGAGCTTCGATTCGTCAAGCAGGGTCCGGTCCATGGTTTCGAAGGTGCTCGCCGACATGATGCGGGGCACAATCGGCGGCGTGACGGCGACGGCGACTTCGACGAGCGCCGGCAGCGCGTAGCGGTAGATCAGCCCGCCTAACAGGATCGTTGCGGCAACGAAGGCGATCAGCCGTGGGTGGAACCGCTCCAACCGGTGGACGATCCCCGCCGCCGCCCGGCCTTTCTGCGCCAGGAACCGGTCTACCGCGTCGTTGTCATTGGTCTCGAAGAGAGACCCGTCCTGGAAGCTGATCCGGCGCGGGATACGGCCGACCCGAGACGAAATCTCGACCAAGGAGAAGCTGCCGCCGGCAAGCTCGGCGCCCGTCTCGTCTCGCACGATGAGGCGATCTCCGGCTTCCACAAGACTGCAAAGCACCGAGCGGCTTGATCCTGCGGGGTGCCACTCGCCGACGGCAATGGCCGGATGATCAGAAGCCAAAGTCGAAGCCTTCGATATCCATGAATTCGGCACCGACCGCCGAACCTTCCTGGGCGATCGCCGCGAAGATTTCGCCGACATTTCCGTCGAAGCGGACGCCGGTATGTTCATTGACGTAGCGCGCCATCCGGACGGCGGCCCAGGGCCGCATCAAACCCAGTGTAACAAGCGTCACGAGGACGTTTGAGATGGCAATCCAAGTGTAGCGCAGGCGCGAGAGATCGCTCAAGAGCCTATGCTTGCCGTCGAACGTGGCGGCCGACCAGGCGACGTTGCGCACTCCGGCGCGGTAGACAAGCGCGGCCGCTCCAAAGATCGCGAAAAACAGGATGTAACCGAGCACTATCAGCACGCCGAGCGACATCTGCATCTCGGCTGAAAGCAGATCGGGACCCTCGATCGCCGTCGCAAAGACCGCAAAGTTGAGGAAGGCGAAGAAGCCGACGATCAGCAGCCCGAGAATGATGATCGCCGCCGAGATCGCCCAGGACTTGTAGATCGTGCCGATGGAGGGATCGGTCGAAAAGGCCTTCTGCCCGTAGCGCAGGTTGTTGCCGATATAGCGATAGGTCCAGCGGCTGGCGAGCGGCGCCAGGATACCGAGCGTCAGCGCCGCGATGACCGGCCCGACGATGAAAGCGAGAAACGCACCGCCGGCGCGACCGACGAAATCGAAACGGACATTGCGGTAGCTGGTCACCCGTGCGCTGAAGCGCAGGCCGCGGGCGACAAGCCAGGGAACGAAGCAGAGAAACAGCAGAAGCAGCGCAATGCCGGCGAGCGGCACGAAGGTCAGCAGGATGTTGTAAATGATCAGATAGGCGAAGACGATGAGACGGCCGATCAAAATCTGGCCACCCCTGGCGTGATACTCGAAGCCGCGGCCAAGCAGCACGGTGTTGCCGTAGAAATAGCGGTTGCGGCGAACCTTGGCCCAGGCCGAATAGATGCCGAGCGTGACGATCGTCAGCAGCACATTGACGATCCAGATCCCGAAATACTCTTTGCCGCTGCCGGTGAAGGAGAGGCGTTGAAAATCCCCCTGAGCGGCGCGCCCGAAACTGCCCTGCCCGACCCTCTGTGCCGACAACGGCTCAGCCAAAACCATGATCCATCCCCTCGAACAAAAACCGACGCCGACCGCGTCATCCCTGTAGCGGTCGGCAGCACCCAACTCAACGCATGCGCGAATCGCTCGATCGCGCCCGTCAACCCCGACGTTAGTTGCAGCGCTGCGCAGAATGCAACAAAAAAGAGCCTCCCGAAGGAGGCTCGAATAGGGGAGGATCTTCTCTTCTTTAGCGCATCGTCGGGATCGAGAACTCCGCGCCATCCTTGATGCCCGAGGGCCAACGCTCGGTGATGGTCTTGGTCCGGGTCCAGAACTTGATCGAGTCCGGTCCGTGCTGGTTGAGATCGCCGAAGGACGAGGACTTCCAGCCGCCGAAGGAGTGGTAGGCGAGCGGAACCGGGATCGGAACGTTGACGCCGACCATGCCGATGTTGATGCGTGAGGCGAAGTCGCGTGCCGCGTCGCCGTCGCGGGTATAGATCGCGACGCCGTTGCCGTATTCGTGCTTCATCGGCAGCGACAGGGCATCCTCGTAGTTCTTGGCGCGCACGACCGAGAGAACCGGTCCGAAGATCTCGGTCTTGTAGATGTCCATGTCGGGCGTCACGTGGTCGAATAGGCAGCCGCCGATGAAATGGCCATCCTCATAGCCTTGCAGCTTGAAGTCGCGGCCGTCGACGACGAGCTTCGCACCCTGCTCGATGCCGCTGTCGATCAGGCTCCTGATGCGCTGCTCGGCTTCCTTGGTGACGACCGGGCCCATGTCGGCCTTTTCGTCCGTATAGGGACCGATGCGCAGGCTTTCGACCATCGGCGTCAGCTTGTCGATGAGACGGTTGGCGGTTTCCTCGCCGACCGGAACGGCGACGGAGATCGCCATGCAGCGCTCGCCGGCAGAGCCGTAGCCGGCGCCGATCAGGGCGTTGGCGGCCTGGTCGAGATCGGCATCGGGCATGATGATCATGTGGTTCTTGGCGCCGCCGAAGCACTGGGCGCGCTTGCCGTTCATCGCCGCGGTGCCATAGACATAGCGGGCGATCGGGGTCGAGCCGACGAAGGAGACGGCGGCGATATCGGGATGCGTCAGGATCGCGTCGACGGCACCCTTGTCGCCGTTGACGACGTTCAAGACGCCCGCCGGCAGGCCGGCCTCGATCATCAGTTCGGCGAGGCGGACCGGAACGGATGGATCGCGCTCGGACGGCTTTAGGATGAAGGCGTTGCCGCAGGCGATTGCCGGGGCAAACATCCACATCGGGATCATCCCCGGGAAGTTGAACGGGGTGATGCCGGCGCCGACACCGACCGGCTGGCGGATCGAGTACATGTCGATGCCGGGGCCGGCACCCTCGGTGAACTCGCTCTTCTGCAGGTGCGGAATGCCGATGACGAATTCGCAGACTTCGAGGCCGCGGACGATATCGCCCTTCGCATCGTCGATGGTCTTGCCGTGCTCGCGGGACAGCGTCTCGGCCAGTTCGTTCATGTTCTCGTTCAGCAGCTGGACGAACTTGATGAAGACGCGGGCGCGGCGCTGCGGGTTGGTGGCGGCCCACTTGACCTGTGCTGCCTTGGCGCTCTCGACGGCGGCCGCAAGTTCCGCTTCGCTGGCGAGCGCCACGGTGCCCTGAACTTCGCCCGTTGCCGGGTTGAAGATGTTGCTGACGCGGCCGCTCGTGCCGGCGACCCGCTTGCCGTCGATGAAATGTCCGACTTCATACATGGGTGTTCCTCCTGGTCTGATCTTGGCTGGTCTTGATCTTGGGCGCATGATCGCACTACGATTTCAACAAATCAATTTCCGATATTCAGCAACCGTTGTGCAAAAATTAAAGCCCATTGGAGCGGTTATATGGACTGGGACGACGTCAGGGTGTTTCTCGCAGTGGCGCGGACGGGCCAGATCCTCGCCGCCTCGAAGAGGCTCGGCATCAATCACGCCACCCTCAGCCGGCGCGTCACCGCGCTCGAGGAGACGCTGAAGACGCGCCTTCTGGTCAGGCGCCCAAACGGCTGCGAACTGACGGCCGAGGGCGAAATCTTCCTTTCCGCCGCCGAGCGCATGGAAACCGAAATGCTCGCCGCCCAATCGCAGATCGGGCGGATCGACACGGCAATCGCCGGGACGGTGCGCATCGGCGCCCCGGACGGCTTCGGCGTCTCCTTCCTGGCGCCGCGGCTCGGGCGGCTGACGGCGCGCCATCCGGAGCTCAAGCTGCAGCTCGTTCCGGTGCCGCGCTCCTTCTCGCTGTCGCAGCGCGAGGCCGACATCGCCATCACCATCGAGCGGCCCGAACAGGGGCGGCTCGTTTCGTCCAAGCTCACCGACTATACACTCGGGCTCTACGCATCGGCGGATTATCTTGTCCGCTACGGCACGCCGCGGACGATTGACGAGCTCAAGAACCACCGCCGGATCGGCTATGTGGAGGACCTGATCTTCACGCCCTCGCTCAATTTCTCGGCCGAGATCATGCGCAGCTGGGACGCTTCCTTCGAGATCTCCAGCGCCACCGGCCAGACCGAGGCGGTCCGCTCCAGCGCCGGCATCGGCATCCTGCACAACTACATCGCCCGGCACTATCCGGAGCTGACGCGGCTCCTGCCCGAGACGACGATCCGGCGCGCCTACTGGACGACCTATCACGAGAGCGCCCGCGAACTGGTGCGCGTGCGCACGGTCGTCTCATTCCTGCAGGAACTGGTGACGGCGGAGCATCAGATATTCGTCTGAGAATTGGTGGGAAGAAAATGGTACGGTTGGTGGGGATCGAACCTACGACCTCAGGTGCCACAATGAAGAGGTCTCAGATTCGACCCCTTCCTACCCCTCCGCCAAACCAGTTGACAACCGTCGAAAATGCTTGGAATCATTTTCGTAACCTCTTGGATTTGCTAGGCATTGTCAACAATTAGTCCGCAGAACATGAGGGAGTTCTAATGAGTAACACCTCGTCATTTCATTCCTTGTCCACAAAGTTTGAACGGTATGGTGACGGTATGGCGGGTAGGAGACGGTATGGCGACGGTACGAGTAGTAATCGGCGACAAGCATGTAAAAGAAGCACTAGCAATCGCGGAATCCAAAGAGACCCCGCCTGGCGGGGTCCACATTTACAGTGACATTGAGGCGAGAGGCCTCCGCCTAGTGGTGCAGAAGGGGCGAGCAGCCTGGGTGGTGAAGTACAAAGACTGGTCGAAGGTCATCGGCTTTATCTACCCTAAGGATCAGCGACCGATTACCGCCGCGGGGACGGCGCGTGCGATGGTTCCGTTCGTAAAGGGCATTCTTGACGACAACCCCAAGCAGCTTGAGCCATGGCTCGTGGCTCGGCACAACGGCTTGGACAACAAGAAGGCTCTCGAGAACATGCGACCCGTCGTGACGACGTGGACGTTGCAGCAGTGCGCCGATTCCATGATTGAAGCGCGGACGAAGGCCACCGCACAGTCGCCCCTTCGCAAGGCGTCGGTCGACGAGATCAAGCGGACGATGTCTCGTCCGGAGATGAAGGATTTGGTCGAAACGGCTGCCGTTCTTCTGAAGCGCGGTGAAGTCGAAAAGGTGCGCGACAAGATCGAAGCATCCAGCGGCATCAGCGCCGCGAAGAAGTGCGTGTCGAACATCAGGTCGATCTTGAACTACTGCTGCGAATATAAAAGCGGCGACAGCGGCTTGGACCATAAGGACATGTGGTGGGAGCTGTTGAAGACGGATTCCAAGATCATCGCCAGGACGCGCACGCCATCGATCGTCGACATCGTGAAGACGCTCCAGCTCGCCGCGTACTATCTTGATCACCCCCTGCCCGGCCGTGTTGATGGCAAGCACGGCGTCCGCGACAACGTATATGCGGCGATGTGGTGGCTGATCCTGACCTCGCAGCGCACGAGTGCCGGACTGGCGCTGCAGAAGGTCGACTTCTATCCAGATCCACGCGACGACGGCTTCTACCTGGCTGCGTGGGATGAGGAAGCGATGAAAGGAAAGAAGACCCACGTGCTCCCGATCCCTTTGCGAGTCGTCCAGCACATGCTCCCGCTGATTGAAGCCGCGCAGGATCATGGCTCGAAGTGGGCGTTCCCGTCAGAGCGCGGTTCTGAAGACCACGACATCTGCATCTCGCGTACTGCGGTTCGGCAGTTCATCGTCCGGCTTCAAGGGCGCGATCCTCTCATGAAAGGCAAGGAAGCCGCCAGGGATCTGCTCGCCGAAGCCGGAGTGCTGCACTGGACACCCCATGATCTCCGCCGTTCGATCACCGCCGTCATGGACGACAACGGTATCCCGGGTGGTGCCTCGGCCGTCCTCGCTCACGAAATCAAGCTGTCGGAACATCTCGGCGAAGACGCGCTCACGGAAGCGCAGCGCGAAGAGTGGGCCGCGAACCGCATGGCGAAGATCACGAAGCTTGCCTATGGCGGCGGCACATTCTTGAAACTGAAAAAGACCGCAATGACAGTATGGACGAACGCGGTGCTGGATGCGTGGGAAGCCATTCAGGTGCCGAGAGAGCAGTTTCTCGAAGCGGCCGAGTGATCCCTGCCCTATCCCAGTGCCCGACGGATTCATTTCATCGGGCACTGGGTGTCAGTTTTCAGTGGCGCGTCCCATCGTCCTGCGCCGCTGCAATCAGCCGAGCGAACTCTACACCCTTCTCGTCGTCGTTTTCATCGCCGTCGAGATTCAGTCCATACCCCGCCTCGATAGCCGAAGACATAAGGGACGCTCGCGACATCTGCAGGATCTCCTGGACATCGTGCATGTCGGCCTCGCCGCGTGACCACATTCGCACCAGCTCATCCTTCATGGCTGCCGGATCGTCGTAGCCATTCGGCAGCACACTGGCTCCTGCATGCCGCGCCCATGGATCGCGGATTCGCCCGTCATCTGGATGCCGTTCGCCGACTAGGTGTTCGTGATCGCGGCACAGCGTGAGCGCATACCGCTTTCCGAGCCGCAGACATCCTCCGCGACCGCAGACTTCGCATGTCATACCGCTACGATGCCAAGCTATCTCCGACAGCGCTGTCGTCGCGTTGACGGACTCGAGATCGTCGCTGCCAGTCGTCACATGTATCCGCATCCGACCGCATGCACGCCAAGCGCGATGAAATCGGAAATTCCAGTGTTCCGGATACGCGGATCCGACGACGATCAGATTCAAAACGATTGTCGCCCATCCGTCGCCGATCTCGACCTTAATGCCGCGTGTCATCGTCATCCTTTCCGGCCAGTTCCTGCATCATCTCCAAGCCGTTGCCGTAATCCTTCAAGAAATGTGCCATCTCCTCCTCCGCAGTTTCAAACATCGCCCCGACCGGATTCCCCGACCACTCGACCGCGTCAACGACATAGCCATGCTGCACGCACCGCACGCGCGCACTCTCACCGGCATCGATCAGGTTGCCCGGCCGACCGCAGCACTCACATGTCTGCAGGGACTTCTCACGAGCAGTTTCCCGGATCCGCATCTCAGAGCGAAAAGGATGCGGGAGCTTGCGATGGGGCGGCAGATAGTCGTCGAGTGGGATGTCGAATGAGTTGTATGTCGCCGACAGCTTGAGCGCGCCGTCGATGGTCTCCGCCTGCGTGATCTCGAAGCACCATTCGGCCGGCAGTTTGGAAGCCTCTTCGACGGTCTCGGCGAGGATGTCCTTCCATCCGTTTGCGACGGTAATTTCCGACATTGTCCACTCCTTGGTCGGTTATTTCCGACATCACTCGTTGTCTCGGTCTGCGCGTTCGGCCTTCTGCTTGATCCGAATGCGCTCGTATTCTTCGTTGATCAGCCCGCGGATATATCCGTGGAGGAATTCAGCGTCAGACTCCGTCAGCGGCGACAGCGCATACGTCCGCCACTGGTCGATTTCATCGCGAACGTAGCCGTCGAGGTACTCTTCCTTGACGCATGCACCCTGGACCGAATCGATGATTTGAAAGCCGAATTCGATCAGCAGCTCCTGCTCACGGCCGGAAAGCGACCATGTATCGTCGTCGACGCGGCGACCGATCTCGGTCGAGCGGATCGGCGACGGGAAGAACTCGCTATCGCTATCCACGACAGGCTCCTTCGGTCGCGCCGAACGGGGTCCATGTCGCGCAGCAACTCAACGGATTCGGCTGGATATTCGGAGATCAGTGCTCTGCCTTTTTCGAGGACTTGCTCAATGCGTCCAGCGTCATCGTTCCACGTCCACGGATCCGCCCACTTGCCGTCGTCTTTCCGGAACTCGCCCATGATCGGCTCATGCTTGTCGCAGACCGTCTTCGCGTAGCCCGACAGACGCAGCCGTCCACTCTCTCCACAGATCTCGCACATGCCGAGCGACCGCAGCCGCACCTCTTCCCGGAGCCGCTCGACCTCGGATCGGCAGCCGCGGGCCGCGTAGTCGCAGACAATGTGAACAACCAGGCAGCCGAATTTTTCCTTCGCGCCGTCGATGCGTGCGCGCCACGCCTCCGGATACGTCCTGACGCGATCAGCAGCGTGCTGCAACAGGCTGAGCCATCCGAGGTCCAGCCTGAAGGCGGCGTCCGACTGGATCACATCGCCGTTGTCGTCGCGTAGCTTCCCGAACGCAGTCTCCCGCGCATCAGACAGCGCCGCGACGATCCGACGGAAGGCCTCGAGTCCGGCCTGATCACGCAAATATGCCTGATCTTCAGCCGACAGCTCCGAGAGATAGCCGAACTCGCCGGCGATGTAGGCTTCCCACTCCGGATCGGCAAAATGCGTGTGCGCGGCAGCGTAGTGCTGCGCGACCTCGGTGATGCGATCGAGATACGCGCCCCGCAGCCAAGCTCTCCGTTGATCCGTCATCATGCGCTCATCCTTTTTCCCAATCGAACCCAGCCATCTGTCGTGCGCGCCATCGATTTCTCGCGATGTAGATACAGCAGCCGGGCCCAGATCCACGTGCAAGCGTGGTCACGATGATGCACGGTTCCGCCAAGCTTCCAAAACGCAGGCAGCGAGCCGGACTGGAACAAGAGCAGAGACCAGGGCTGTAACATCGGCGCCGCGAACATGTCTTCCTCGGTCGGCTCCGTCGCGCGGCACATGCGATATTCCGGCGGCGGCAACAACGCGCCGCCCGGCGTTGACAGCTCGAGCAATCTCCTGCCGATATGGAAAAGTGTCCCGGTGTTGGCCACGAGATGCCATCCGACGCGGCGGCACGTCTCGTCGTCGGGCTCCCATATGATCGACAGCGCGCGTTCGACTTCCCGGTCGCGAAGGATTGCTTCGCAGATCAGGCTCTCGCGATCCATGGATTCGATGCTGACGCGCGGACGGATGCCGAGCGGTCGACGGCGAAGTACGTGTGCTGTCATCGTGCCCAATCCGGCGCCACCGATTCAACAAATGTGTCGGCTTCGGGATCGTACCGTCGCCACGTGCCATTGGCTTCGCGGAAGACGTAGTCACCGTCCTCGCACGGCTCGGCGCGATAGCCGTCGCGAACAGCATGGTCTTCGCAGACCGTAGTCAGATAGCCGCGCCGATTGCTCCAGCGCCCCGGCAGACCGCAATACTCGCACGTGTAGAAGCTGCGCGCCTCCGCGAGATCGTGAGCTTCGCGGATCGGAACGCTCGCGGACGTGGCATTGCCGTGATCGTAGATTCGAAGGCTGCCCAACTTTTCCTTCACCTGCCGCAACTGGTAATCCGATCCTTCCGGCAGCTCGCGGTCAACGACCTCGAAATAAGCGTCAAGGATTCCGATCCAACCGATCTCGCACTGAAATCCGAACCGCCGCGGGATCAGGCGCGGATATTTCGCCTTCAATTCTTCGAACGTCTTCATCGGCTCCAGCCCTCTGGGGGATCGCTCGGGATCATCTGGTCGAGGTCACGATCGTATCGGTACCACTGGCCGCCGCGGGTCTGCATCATGCCTGTCATTCTGCCAGGCTCGCGTCGCGGCCACGAACGCTGATCCGGGGACGCGTGCTCGTCACAGAGACACCGCCACCAAGCCATTCGATCCGGCGGCGGACGACGGACGTAGCCTTCGCCGCCGCAGACTTCGCAGGTGAACGAGCTCTTCATTTCCGCTTTTGCCTTCGCGAGGCGTGCTGGCAGGACGTCGGTGTCGCACCAGATCCTGAGTGTGCCCCACTTCTCCTTGCATTCGTGGACGCATAGACTCGGATCATGCCGCAGCGCCTCATCCACAAATGCCTGGATCAGCGGCAGCCACCCGATCCCCACATCCACATAACGCGCGGACTCGAACACGCCCGGGTAGTCGCTCTGCAGGTCGTCGAGTTTGATCGTCGGGAAATCACGCATTGCACGTCTCCTTCATCTCGTCGCAGATGTCGCAGGTGATCTGTTTCCGCTCGCCGCGATCGCGGCCGTTATGGGATCCGCAGCACATGCAAGTCGTCAGCGACTGGGTGACAAATCCCTGCAGAATACGGTCGAGGCGAAGACGCGCGGCAGGATCCAGCGTGCTGTCGTCGACGCGAACGTGCAGCCAGCCGCGGTCGGCGGTCATAGCGGTGACGGCGACGTCCGGGTAGTCGCGCATCAATGCAAGGCGCAGATCGGTGACCAAGTCGAACCATCCGTTCGGCATCGGCGCATGCTCAGTCATCAGCGCTCTCCTTCTTCGAAAATTTCCTGGAAGCGCTGTTCGAACTGCCAGAACGAGATTTCATGACACAGAGCTGCGGCAATACGCGGATCAACGCGATCAGTGAATTCCTTGTCGATCCGCGTGCGGCCGCCAGCTTGCGCGAAGATTCCGGTGATGTGGACCTCCTTGTCGATCCCTTCCTCACGCATGACGCTCAGCAAGCTGTCGAGTGCGGGTAGCTGACAGTCGTGCAGCCGGATCCGGTCGCGGGGCGGGACGGCATCGCCATGAGATGCGACGAGGCAGTCGTATTCGTCGTCAGTCATCGAGAAGCGACTCCTGAATCTCGCGAAAAGAGAGCGGTGCAAAACGCGTATCCGGGCAATCGATCCCGACATCGCGGCTGCGCCCCAGCGGCGACAAATTGCCGTGGGAGTGGCCGTAAAGATGGTACGAACCGTGGTGCGAAGCCGGCCAAACGCGGCATGCGTAATGGCTCAGGTAGATCCGGCAGCCTTCGTCCGTTGTCTCGAGCGCGTGCGTAGGCGGAATGTCCCACGGCAGGTCGCGAATGTTGCGGTTCACGCGGCCTTTGCGGTCCAGATCGTGGTTGCCGACTATCAAAACCTTGTGGCAGTTGATCGAATGAAAAAGATGTCGGACATACTCGGCATCGCCGCTGATGGCGAAGTCGCCGACGACATAAAGGATGTCAGCAGCCGAGACGCGCTCGTTGATACGATCGACGATGGCGCGATCCATGTCGTCTACGGTGTCGTAGGGGCGCGTGACAGGGCAGTGGCGGAGGATGCCATGGTGGCCGAGATGCAGATCGGCAGTGTAGAACTTGCGGCAGAAGGACATGAGGGGACTCCGAAAATAGACAAACGAAAGCGGCTCCGCGCGAGGGCGCGTCAGGCGGCTATTCGGGCTATCTTCAGTCCAGTCATGTCGGCGTTTCCTTCTATTCCGGTGTCATAGCAGGACCCGGAAAGGTTGTGAGCCCCGCCGATGCAGAAAGGCGCCGGCGAGGTTAACGGAGAGCCGCGTTCATGGATATATCCATGATCAGGCGGCAGCAAGCAGCTCGGCAACTGTCTCGTCGGGGTGGATGCCGCGACGGATGCCCATCGCCATCGCCTTGATGTAGTCGCGGCGCCGGGCATGTGGAATCCGTTTCCAGAGGTCGGCATCAAGCGACGGCGGCTTGGTCCATTGGCCTGAACGAGCAGCGCTTTCGGAATCCTCTGCGTACGGGATTTTTGGCAGATTGCCGAGGCCTTCAGAGAACTCGAGAACGACACCAGGATCCACTTGCCCCGGGGTGAGGAGCAGCCGTGCAAGCCGCATCATCTTTTCTGTCGACAGAGCGGCAGCCAGGCTGGTCTTCGAGACTGTCGGGTCAATCTGAATCGTTGTCCCAGCCCTTGCTGCCGGAGTGATCCCCTTACGCGCAACGATAGTCGCGGCACCTCCATTCTTCCCTGATTTAAGGGCGAGGTATACGGAGTACCTTTCAGTGACGGCGGCGTTCTCGACTAAACGGACTGTATCATCATCACCAGCGGCATCGAGAAGGTATTCGATGTAGTCCCGGTAGTGGCGGAAGATCGCTTCATCTCGCGACGGCGACCACCCTTTGTCCTTTCCACTGATCTTACCCCCGCCCGCATGCACTGCATCGATCGTTGTTTTCGGCAACATCTGTGTTTCGTCGTCGACGATGGCTGGACGGAAACGCTCATCACGCGTCATCATGAAGATAGCGGCGCCTTCCATGCGGTTCGGCCAGCCGTCGGCGAGTGCATTCGCCCACGACGACCGCCACAACATCCACTCGGGCTGACGGAACCCGCCCGCAATTTTCTCAACGCTTTCGATCAGGACACCGCCCATGAGCGCGTCGGCAGCGGCGATGTTCGGATAGTCACCTTCGCGAATATGCCGGGCGATTGCCGAGAATTGGCTGCGGGTGTCATCGGTCGCGCGGCTCAGGGTGTAGCCGCGAAAATTCCTGACCATCATCTTTCCTTCCTCCCGCGCCTCATCGGACAAGAGGAAACGGAGCTTCGGACGGATTTCGGTCGGATCGGCGGCGCGCTGCACGGTCTTCGGTACCGCTCTCTCGATGCGTCTCATGCCACGTACTCCAAGCCTGCGACGAACATGTCGATGCGGCTGATGATGGTTTCGATATCGTCCAAGGTCGCGGGCTTCTTGAATTCCATTGAATCAAGGTTACCTTTGATCCACCAGCGCACCCTGATCGTCTTCAACTCGTCTCCGCGCCAATCGCGGTAACGGTCGACCTCTTCCAGAACCATGTCGTCGATCGTCTGCATCGTGAGAGTGTCGTCGAGGTTGATCCAGATTTCCGAGCATTCCTCGAAGGGGATGACAGACGGGGTGGCTTCCACCGCAGCGACGGCTTGGTGGGCAACTACAGGCCTAGCTTCGCCGCCCCACACACGTTCGCGACGGGCGGCCTCGCCAGCGTCGGCAATCTCCTTGCGTTCGGCCTTCGAGCGCAGGACGAGGTCAGGACTATCGGCTTCCTCCATCGCCCATGCCCAGGCTGCTGCGTCAGCGCCACGCTTGGTGATCTCCTGACGGAGCCGCTCGCCCCTGTATCGGCGGGTCGCGTAACCGTCCGACAGTGGCTGTCCCTCAAGCATTTCCTGCAGGCATGCCGTCCAGAGACCAAAGAGGATTCCATGGTGTAGTTCAGGTCCATAGGCCTCGACGAAGGTACCCGAAGCTTTAAGCCAGACATCCTGACGCACCCGGAACTCTGGGGCATCTACTCCTCCGAACTGCTTGATGCCTGCAGCGTCGAACAAAGCTCGTCTCTGGTGATGTGAGGGTGGATTGAGAGTCAGCGAGAACTGGACCTCCGCGACAGGATTACCGCGGGTTTTCGCAGGTTCCGCGTTGATCGCTAGAGTGAACGCCTGGACATCCTTGAACTGATGCACGGCGATGTCGAGAACGCGCTCCTTCAGCTTGCCACCGCGGACGCGGCCATCTTTCTCGCGGGGGAAGCAAACCCAGTCGGCGACCTGCTCGACCGAAGTGGTCACCACCACCTTGTTGTCGCCGCCCTTGATCCAACGACGGCCGGTGGCCTTCAACTCGGCGACGAGTGCCTTATAGAGACGCGCGACGAACTTAGAGCGTATGGCTGGCAGCGCGGAGATCTCGATGTACGCGTATTCCGCCTGGGCTGTCAGCGCGGTCTTGATCGGCGCCGGAAGCGTGAAGTGGACGACATCCCCAGCATCCTTGCGCTCAATCCAGGAGACGAGCAGCGGCACCTGTTCGTATGCGCCGAAGCTTACTGTATTCCGGAGGAGACGAGAGAGGCTGTCCTTTACGGCATCGCGGCGCGCTTCGGGTCCGAGGTATCGGAGGATGTGGCGCATAGGAACAGCGTGGGTCTCGTCCTGCAAAGCAGCGTCGGCATGGAGTGCGACCGTCATCAGCAGCTCGTGGAGGGTAGCGTCGTCGGACGTGAGCGGGGACTCGCGGTCATAGGTTACACCTAGAAGCAGCTCGAGGGGCCTCGGCGACTCCGGAGCAACGACCGGTAGTGCTGCCGGCTTGTCGAGAGCCTTGGCAATGTCGCCCCTGTTCACGGGCCGAAAATTGCGTCTGTGGAAATTCATCTGTCGTCCTCCGCTACAAGTATGGTTGCCGCCGGCGGAGCGTGGCGCAAGGTCTTAGACCCAAGAATTTTCGGATTTGGGTTCAGAAGGCTCGGTGTCCCGTAGTGACATTGTAGACCCAAGGTTTTTTGGTTTGGGTCGAAGATGGAAACCTTTGAAATCACGGGGAATAACGGCGCTAGTGACGTTCGGACCCACGGAATTCGCCGCTTGGGTTCAAGTCCTCGCGAAATTCCGGGATTCTTGGGTCTAAGACGCTTTTCGCGAACGGGTCGTTTTGGGATTCTTGGGTTCAAAACAATGTGGACACACTATGCCGCCATGGGGGCTGAAGGCCTGTCCGTTTTGTCAACTATGGCGCAATCCTAGAAGATAGGCGTACGCGAGTGCGCGCGGGCGCACGACCTGGATGAGGAACCTAAAGGCTCTCGTGGACGCTACGCGCTGCTCCGCTCGACCAGCTCCGCAGGTCCCTTATGAGCGTTTCGTTTTGTTGCTTGCAACGCCGACCGTGACAATTCTCGTAGTGACGAGAGGAGAGCCGGGATGCCGAGAGTTGCTGACCCGAGGAACGAGGTGGGAAGGAACAAGACCGAGAAGTGGCGGCACAAACTGCGTGCTGCCCGCATCCCCGAGTCCTGCCAGGTCGACACGGCGGTCGCGGCGGCCGTCGCTGTGGTTATGGCCGATAAGCTGGAACATGATCCCGATCTGTCTCCCGATCTTCAGATCATTCTGGCGACCGCCCGGGCGATCCTTAAGCATCGGGGTTTCGATGGTCGTGGTCCTTCGAAGAAGCTCATGTCTCGACTCCTTCACCGGAAGGATCTGTCCGTGTTGCCACGAGCCAAGCGGAGCACATCACTATGACATTCCGATTTTTCGGCGGCTCCCCCCATTACTTCACGATTCAGAATCGTCGATCCTGGCATTTCAGTAGTGACGGGGGTGGGACATGAGACATTTCCGTCCTCCCGCATGCTCCCGTGATCCCCGCTACGGCAAGGCTCGTGAAGCGCTTCTCGTCCTTGGCGCGGTAGCTGCCGAGGATTCCGACTATGCTAAGAAGCAAAACGGGGTCGGGTTCTCGAAGTCCGACTCGACGAAAGGTCATGCCCTTGCACGTCTCAGCGTGACGTCCGTTCTCAGCAGCGACGCAACATTCGAGGAGGTGACGAAGCTTGCCGCTCGATATCGGCGCCAGGCATCGCGCATATCCCAAGGCACATTGCTGTAACTCGAGACAAATTGCGGACATTCGATTCCGATCTGCCGCTTCGCCGGCGATTGAATCTTTCAGGCACTTGGCCGGATCATGGATCCTGAATTCAGGAGACCTGACATGGCCGAGAAGAATGCCGAAATCCATACACTCGCACCTCGCGACTGGCTCGAGTCGACGCACTGAGCTGACAATGATGACTGACCTCACCCCGCGCCAAGCAGTCCTGGCATATCTCGGCGGCGAACCCGTCGAGCCGCAGATCCTGCGCGGCGGTGGCTCAATATGTCAGCGCCTAGAGGATGGGAGGATTTCAAACGCAAGCTCGTTGCCGACACGGAGCTGACGTTGGAAGAAGCCAATCGCCGTAAAGCGGTTGCCAATGCTCCTTGCCGAGTTCACGGTCGACCGTCAGATCAACGAGAGGTCACCGGAGGCCGCCTGGCATCGGACACACGGATGGCTGCATCCACTTCGGTACCTTGAGGAAGCGGCCGCTGCGGTTACTGTCGGAGAAACCACGCGGGAAGTGGTAGCCGAGGCAATGGCCGTCGATCTCGATCAGGTCGATGCGGAGAGGCGCTGCGACGCAAGGTAAACCGTCAAATACGTGACGGCACATGGACGGGAAGAGCTTATGAAATTGCAACCCTGCATGCAGATTGCTGGATGCAATTGAGGGTAGTTTCCCCCTCTGACACTACCGTTGCTCTTAATCGAAGAATGGCAGCGTCGTCCCCGAAGCACGGGGTTAAAGGTGACCCTGACCGATGATCCCTGGCGGACGAATCCTGTCGTGAGGGTGCCGCTGTTGGACTGGTCGTAGATGTCGGCAATGTCCGTGTTGAGCCAGTTCTGGTCGCTGAAGCTCGCGGTTGTCGCGATCGAGACCGCTTGCTGCTTGAGTTGTTCCAGTTCGCCTTGGATCTTCGTCCTGTCGACCCCGGATTCCATGGCGGCGACGATCTTTGCCTTGAACGCGTCCACCACGCCGATCGTGGCTTCGATGCCGGCATAGGCAGTGTCGATCTTCGCGGCTCCGAAGGCCATCGCATCCTGGGTCGCAGACATGGAACTGGCATCCGACTTCATCGTGATCGAAATGGACCAGTAGGCGGCATCATCCGATGCCGTCGCCACTCTGAGCCCGGAAGAAACTTCAGCCTGCGTTTTTTCCAGTGCTCCGGAAATGATCCGCAAAGTCTGAAGCGCTGCGATAGCTGAAATGTTTGTGTTAATGCTCGTCATGAAATGCCGCTGGAATTGAACTGGAGAAAAGGGGCATCGTCATGAGCCAGGGGCGGAAACTCCATTGGTGAACATGCTCAAGGGAGCGTTAACAAGCGCCGCAATACGGCAGGGGGAAATCCCCCTGAAACGTGCAACAAACACCGATTGTTTATGCGGCTTGGTTGGTGACCGCTTCCTGGCGAGAAATGGCGGACGCGGTCGGCACAATTGGGTCAGACCACTACCACGCGCGCTCAGGCCCCGGATCCGCAGGAACTGTTCCACCGAAATGACCCGTACGCTCCAAGATCTCGACGACGGGCTGACCTCATCGGCAGCGTTAAGCTCCGGGAAACTCGACTCCGGTCGCCGATCTCCCAAATGTATGGAGCCGAGATCGCCGAGCTCGGAAGAAACTCAACGGCGGATGATCCTGCCGGCGGCGTTTACGTGGGCTCAACGGTCCCACGCTATCAGATCAGGGAAACATCCGTGATCGAGGTGGGACATGTATTTCGTAGAGCTTTTTGCCGGGGCTGGCGGCATGGGATTGGGTTTGGAAGCTGCCGGGTTGGAGCATCTGCTGTCATTCGAGAAGGAAAAGGCTCAGCACAGCGTCCTGATGCACGCTGGCAAGGATGCAGTCAGGATGGACTTGAAGGACATCGCGACCGCTTGTTTCGCCATGAAGGAACGCCCGGATCTCATCGCTGGCGGCCCGCCTTGCCAGGACTTCTCGAGAGCGGGAAAGCGTCAGAAGACCGACCGCGCCAGGCTCACTCAGCACTTCGCACAGATAATCTGCCTGCAGCGCGTCGAGTGGTTCGTCTTCGAGAACGTCCCGGAGGCGGCACGATCAAGCGAGTACAAATGGGCACGCGCGCTCTGGAAGAGACACGGCTACGGGCTCACCGAGATCCAGTTGGACGCGCAGGACTATGGTGTTCCGCAGCGCCGAAAGCGGCACTTCTGCGTCGGCAGGCTCGATGAGATCGACGGTTTCCTTTTTAACGACCTCATGGAGGCAGCAACGAAACGGCCCATGACCGTCCGCGACATGTTGAACCCGAAAGACTTCCCGGACGACCGCTCGCTGCTGGAAAAGGGGTGCTTCTTCGCGCGTCCATGGATGGGCAAGTCGGGCGAACCGAACGGCCGCGGAATACTGAGCATCGATGAACCATGCGCGACCATCGCTCGCAACACCCACGAACATCCCGGCGACGGATACATCGCTCATCCGAAGGACGAGGGAAAGCTAAAGGACGCTCACATCCTGACACCCGAGCAAGTCGCTCGGATTCAAGGATTCCCAAGCAAGTACAATTTCCAGCGAAAAGCTTATGCTTATGCTCGCGAGGGGTGGCCGGACAAGACCATCAACCTGATGGTCGCAAACGCGGTGCCGGCTCCGATGGTCCACCGGATCGGGAAGGTCATCTTCGAGCGGCATCACGGCATTGCCTCGACGAAGTTGAACAAGACCTTTGCCATGCCGAAGCTGGACAAGTCCTTCGCCGCACATCTGAAAGAGCAGCGGCCCCACCTGTACCGCGCGGATTTCAAGAGGATTCAGGCTGACGCGGATCGCGCGAGAAAGATGATCGGCGGCCAGCCCTATGCGGACACAGCCGAGGAACTGAGGGCGCTTAAAGGCAGCAGCATGAAGGGCGTGGCGTTCTCGAAACTCCCGAAAAAGGAACGGTCGGCCTTGATCACGGCGCTGACCGAGCGCCGCAAATACGAAGACAATCAGTTCAATGCCTTTCTGGAAAGACGTCGTCCCGATCTGACGGAGGCCGCCGTCAGGAATATTCGTTCGAACGTTAACCGCGCCCGACGGATGATCGACGGCAGAATCTACGGGAACTTCGCGCTGGAGATCCAGGCCCTAGAAAACAGCATGGAGCATGGCATCCGCTTCTCCGATATGTCCGTCAGGCTGCGATCGGATCTGATCCAGGCATTGACGGACTACAGAGCATTTATTGAAGAGACATGGTCGCCGTCGGCGTGGGCACCGAAGCCGACGAAAATGCCGATCTTCGGCCATGGCCCTCAGCGCAAGCCGAGGAAGCTTCGGACCAAGAAAAAGGGTGCCGCCCTGCTGCCGACGACTTCGCGGCGGATCCTCGAAGGATCTTTGAATCTCAACCGCGGTAAGGATGAGGACAAGCCGGACGCGCTCGCGACGATGTTCAATACCGATTTGTTCCCGATCGACACTCGTCCCGAGCCCCGCTACCGCGTCAGCGACGAAGAAGAGTGGCGACCTGACGATTGCTGGATCCCCGACCCCGAGGAACTCGAACCCGAAGACTAACTTGCTTCACGCGCCGCCGACACGCGCGATTCTTCTACGAAATCGAGGAGGATCTCATGCACGCAGCCATCAACATCGAGCGCTTCCCGGAGTGGGCGAGCCGTCCGCAGCGCAACCCGCGCAATCGACTGGGTCGACCTCGGATCCGAATACGACATCGGTCATGTCGTCCGTCT
Source organism: Sinorhizobium fredii USDA 205 (assembly GCF_001461695.1). Classification (GTDB taxonomy): domain Bacteria; phylum Pseudomonadota; class Alphaproteobacteria; order Rhizobiales; family Rhizobiaceae; genus Sinorhizobium; species Sinorhizobium fredii. Next base: position 43,883 of record NZ_AUTC01000149.1, read on the forward strand.
CTGGCAGCGCGTAATGCGTTTCCACGTCGACCAGCTCCCAGACGACGAATCGGCCATGTGGCAGCTCGCCGATAAACTGCAGGGCCGCAGCTCTGACATTGTGAAGATCCAGGACGCGATCGTCTCGATCGACAGCCGCCATATGGCAGAATTCCGCGACGGCATCGAGTGGCCTCTGGGAATACCTTGCCGACGAGCATGGGGACCATAGGTATCGCTGGTGCAGGGATGTCGGCGAATGGATCCGCATCGAGACCGAGCAGCCGTCGATCACGAACCTCGAGGATGCCAGGCGCGCCATCGACATCATCGATAATCTGATGGACGTGGCTGCAGACAACGTGATCATGCTACGGGAGGACGCATAGTGGCCCGTCGCCCGCAGAAATCCGCCGCCGGCGTCCCGGAGACAGCCATCGAGCAGCCTCCGATGACCTATATCGCGAACCCTGTCACCGTCGCGCACCAGACACCGAAGACCAGAGATGAGATCGCGATCCGTGACGCCGTTCGCGCTCGGTTGGCCATCATCGAGTCCGCGATCGTGGAATTCGTCGCCGAGAAGACGTCGGAAGGATTCACGTTGGCCGAGATCGATGAGCTGTATGCCGTCGAGCTGCCGTTGATGCTTGGCTACCACGTCGACGGCGGTCGCGTCAGGGCGTCGTACGATGGGCAGGTTGTGGAGCGCGCCGGCCAGATTGCTACAAGTTTTGGCAAGTTTGTAGCAACGTCGAGGAGGCCGCCACGCGTCAACTTTGCCACCAGATCAGGAGCAGGATGACCGGAATGACCCACCAATATGTCACAAGGGTCTGCTTCGCCGACTGATACTCGTTTTGCAATTTCAATGCCTTTGCATCTACACCCGTCAGAACCTCCACCTTGAATCCGGTGATTTGGCGTTGATTGTCCGAAAGGATGATCTCATTTATGCGTCCGACTGCTCCGGCCTCCGGGTCCGCATCGGTTGCTTGTCGCACCCACTTGATCTCGTCTGGGTCGGTGAGAGTTCCAATTCTTTTCCCTAGGAACTTCACATCATAAGGCGGCAAGCTCGAAGCCAACGCCCCGCTTTCATGATCAATGCCGATTCGGAACTTCCAGTCGATGTCGACCTGCTCGTCGAGCTTGATTGGCGAATGCCTGGGATCGGTAACGCTGTCACCGATCATCCAGTCGAGTTCCGCCGAAAGAATTCTGCGCGCCATCTATCCCTTCCCCCGTATACGATGATCGAAATTTAACACCACGGCTCGCGCCGGCCGCTCCACGTCCGCGCGAGGCCTTCGCTCACCAAGATATCTCCAAGGCTGCGGCCATCGCGCACGAGCACGCGCAATTTGCGGCCGTATTGATCTTCGTCCCGGCCTTGCCACGCGCGCATTTCGAAGGCTCCGGCGTTCACCAACTCGATGAAACGTTCCGTCGCTCGCTCGCCGAGAGCCTTCTCGGACGCGCATTTCGGCTCCGAGGTCTCAGGCGTATCGATATCGGCCACGCGGATCTTCTCGCCAGCGACGTAAAGGGTGTCGCCGTCAACTACGCAATCTCGCTTGATGATGCCGCATCGGCTGAAAGAGGCAGCCTGCGCGGGCGATCCCGGGAGCGAAAAACACGTGTGGACCGCTGCCAGCGCCACAGCGACACCCAAGACGCCGATCAGAGCTTTCGGAGACGACGGATTTTGTTTGGGGCGCTTACTCGGCTTGGGCTTCTTACGCTTTCGGAATTGGACGACGTTGTCAGACATCAATCCATCTCCCGGTTGCGAATAGGTCGATCTCTTGAGATACCGAACCGGTTGCCCAGGACGCCGCCAACAATAGCGAGGATGACGGCCGCCGGAACGCCAGTGCCACCGCCCATGGCAGTGATCCCAACGCCCCCGACCAGCAGCCCAAGAATCGCGCCGCCGGCCGCGCCGATGAGCGACCACCTGGTTTCCGCTGGCCGCGCTTTTGCCACAGCCGCGACCCTCTGAGCAATCCTTTGCTTCATTCTATCCCCCGCCCTAAATAACATCGTAGCCCGCCACATCGTTATATTCTCCTACCCTTCGCCGCTAGCCTCATGCCAGACACTCTCGATCCCCAAGCCCGATCTGAACGAATGTCTCGCATCCGAGGCAAGGATTCCAAGGCGGAGGTTACCGTGCGTCGCCTCGTGCACGGTATGGGATTTCGGTATCGGCTCCATCGAAAAGAGCTCCCGGGAAAGCCGGATCTCGTTTTTGGTAAGCGAAAAAAGGTAATTTTTGTGCATGGTTGTTTTTGGCATCGGCACAGTGATTCGGACTGCAAGCTCGCGCGCCTTCCGAAGTCTCGCTTGGACTTCTGGCTGCCCAAGCTTGAGCGAAATGCCGCGCGAGATGCCGAGAGTAGCGCCCGTTTGAAGGTGTTGGGGTGGGATGTGATGGCCGTCTGGGAGTGCGAGGTAAGCAGGTCGAACCTCCCGCTCTTAGGCGAAAAGATACGGAAATTCCTTTGCGATGAAGTCGATTGAGCTGTTCGCGGGTGCCGGGGGACTTGGGCTCGGCTTGCATGACGCCGGATTCCGGCCGGTCAGCGTTTACGAATGGGACGACTACTGCGTCGATACCATCAAGGAAAACCAGCAGCGCGGAATGAAAGCTGTCAAGGGTTGGAAAGTCCGCCACGGCGATGTACGCGACGTCGATTTCCGTTCGTTCGAAGACAAGGTCGTCCTCGTTTCAGGAGGGCCACCTTGTCAACCATTTTCCATGGGAGGCAAGCACGCGGCGTATGACGATCACCGCGATATGTTCCCCCAAGCGATCCGAGCCGTCCGCCAGGCACGTCCGCGCGCCTTTATCTTCGAAAATGTTAAAGGTCTCACGCGCGCCACGTTCCGGAACTACTTCGAATACGTCAGGCTCCAGCTTTCGCACCCAGAGATAATTAAGGGCGAAGACGAGTCTTGGCAGGATCATCTTTCCCGGCTCGAGCAGCATCATACCAGTGGTAGCCGTGAAGGACTCAACTTCAGGGTCGCCACTCAGCTCCTGAACGCTGCCAATTTCGGCATCCCGCAGAAGCGGGAGCGCGTATTCTTCGTCGGCATTCGTGAAGATCTCGGCAAGGCATGGCACTTCCCGCACGAGACGCATTCTCGCGAATCCTTGCTGTGGGATCAGGTGCACGGCGACTATTGGGATCGACACAAGGTAGCCAAAAAGGACCGTCCCGACATACCCGCAGGTGCACGTGCCCTGGGCAAGGATGAGCGCCCAGATGAGAAGCCGTGGTGCACGGTCGCGGACGCTCTGGTCGACCTTCCAGATCCCGAAAAGAACAGGGGCAACGATCCGCTGGTGCACAATCACAGATACCAGCCCGGCGCGCGGTCGTACCCCGGGCACACCGGCAGCGCTTTGCACGAGCCAGCGAAGACCCTGAAGGCAGGCGTTCATGGCGTGCCTGGCGGGGAGAACATGCTCCGTCGTCCTGATGGCAGCGTTCGCTACTTCACGGTGCGCGAGAGCGCCCGGCTGCAGACGTTCCCGGACAACTACGTCTTCCACGGCTCCTGGACGGAAACGATGCGCCAGCTCGGCAATGCCGTGCCGGTGGACCTGGCAGCCGTCGTCGGCCGCAGCGTCGCCTCTCAGATAGGAGCCTGACTTGGCGGCGGGCTACGTCGAGTTCGAATTTGATCTGCCATCGGCTCTCCTGAAGAGCTTGGTGGACAAGTTCGCGGAAATGGATTCGGCCTCTCTGACCCACGAGCACACGATGCAGGTGCCGGACGAGCAAGGAGTGTATCAGCTCCTCGTCGGTGGTCAGGTCGTGTACGTCGGCAAGACCGACGCTGATTCCGGCCTGCGGGGTCGCCTCTCCAAGCACGCGTGGACGATCCAACACAGGCAGAACCTCAAGCCGTCGGACGTACAGTTCAAGTCGGCCCGCGTCTTCGTCTTTACGGCCATGGACTTGGAAAAGCTGCTGATCCGGCACTACGCGGCAACCTCTGGCGAGGTCTGGTGGAATTTCTCTGGCTTCGGCAGCAATGATCCCGGCCGTAATCGCGACACCACAGAGCTGAGGGCAGCAGGATTCGACGCCCAATATCCAATTGATCTCGACCATCCTGTCGACATCAAGGCTGACGGGGGCGTTCCCGCTGCCCGAGTCCTTGATGCACTCCGCGCCGAGCTTCCCTTCACCCTGCGAGCGGAAGGAGAACCCGGCAAGGTCAGGAAACCTCATCCCGATCTCGTGAACAGCATCGTGCCGCCCTTCGCCGTCAAGCCTGCGACCACTCGGGAAGTCCTCACCGCTGTTTTGGGTACGCTGCCTCCTGGCTGGCAGGCGACGGCTCTTCCAGGGCGCATCATTATTTATCGAGAGAACCGCGAATACAGTGCGGGCGTCGTGATCGGTCGATCTTAATTCCGGATCGTCAGCGTCACGCCTCTCGCTGCTATTGAGAAAACTTCTCTCTTTCCATCTCAGCGATGGCATATGCCTTCCCGAGCTCCAAATCTTCCGTAGGCGGATCGACCCCCATATTTGCTGCCATACAATCAAGGATTGGCTTGATGTCTTCAACGGCCTTAAGTGCCGGATCCAGAACTGAAAGTGGACTATAGCTGAAACCACGATCGTCGCTACGCACGAGTTGAGGCAGCCATGCGCGCACAGTCTCCACTTTGGTGTGGAAATCGGTGATCGCAAGAATGAGCTTTGGATCGAGCAGCCCCAGCTTGTTTGCAAGCGCGTTGTAGAGCAAGGGATCCTGGAGTCGAATGCGCTCCATGAAATGTTTGTCGAATGAGTCGCCTCTCGCTTCGATATTGGCGACAAGCTTCGCTGTTCGCGCAAGTTCGGTGCGGATGAGTACGATCTCTCCGTAGAGAGCGGCGGATACCGCATCGGCTTCCTCTGCTCGGAGAAGGGCGTCTCTTTGTCGGTTGAGCCGGAAGTTGAAGAGCGCGCCGATGATAAGGGCGACAATTCCGAAAACGGATCCCGTGAGCGTCCCAACGAAGCTGGCTTGCGCGCCTTCTAGCTGTGACAGCCATTGCCACATGGATTGAAACCCCATCCCCGTTTTGCGCAATGAAGCAGAACAACATCCAGAAGTCGAGTTGGGCGATCGGGAATTTGCACTTCCTCCGCTGCGATTCCCGCCGGCGTTTGCGCTCCGCGTTGATAGCGCACACCATTTCCTCAGGCACCAAGCACAGGAGGGTTGCATGGGCATCGAGTGGAGAGAGCGAGCGCCGGGAGAGTACGAGAGTTTCGACATGGAGATCTTCGACGGCTTCATCGCCGGGATCGACGACGAGGTCTGCACAGTGTCGCGTGGGATTTTCGACGAGAAGTGGGCGCTAAAGTTCCATGAAGCGTTTCCCGGGTACACGCCGGATCGGTTCGCCTACGTGACAAATGCGGCTTCGAAGGAAGAGGCTCAGGAGATTGCCGAAGGCGCGCTGGAGCCAGCGGGAGAAGCAGCATGACCGAGTTCATCGAATGGAAGACCCATCCGAAGCAGGAAGGATTCCACGGCTTTCTCGGCGAGGAGCGTATCTGCGCAGTGATCCCGTGGACGGAGAAAAAGGACAGGTGGCCGTGGCAGCTTCAAGTTCTGAATCCGGCCCTTCTGGTCTCTGAAGATGTCGTCGCCGCGAGAACGAGCGACGAGGCAAAGCATCTCGCCGAGCAGGGCGTCGCCAGGTTTCTGCAGCTCGACGAGATCATTCCTTCATACCGCAATCGAGAAGTTGAACAAGATCGTCGTCAATGGCTCACCGAAACGGGATGGTTCGACCCGATCGAGTCCCGACGCAGCCTGACACCCCAAGCCGCCTCCGGGCGGCTTTTCCATGCCCGCGAATCCTGCCGGCGTTTGCGTCGTGCCGCGGCAGCGCTCAGGTCGACATGGATCTCAGCAAGTCCTGTGACCGCGACTGAAAGAACCTGCAAACGCTGCTCGTCGACCGCCCGGAGATCGGTGAGCATACGATCAGCTTTCTGATCAACGCACTGCAGGACGCTGCGGAGAAGCGGATGTCGAATGCCCATGGGCGGTATGCTCCGAAAGAGCGCTCCGCGTACGAGACGGCGGTTGAGCTTGATGGTACTGAGCAGGAGTGGAAATCCTGATGTCCGGACGGAACTTCTTAAAGCGCCAGCGACATCCTGCGCTAGGGCGCAACAGGGAGCGGCTTGCCCTCGCCAAATATCGCCTTGGAATAATCTAGCAAGCGATATTGATAGGCGACGGCTTCATCTCCGACAAAGATTTTCTTGTTAACCGCTCCACGTTCAACGATTTGACGGGGCGGAATGACAACCTCGGTCACATGGGTAGGAGTATAGGGCAGAGCGAATTTGCCTTGAATCTCATTAGGATCGAGTCCTTTGACTTGCTCCGGTCGAAAAACCCAAGCTCCCTCTTTTCCATTTATCCCTTCCGCATAAACACGAGCATAGCGCTCCTCGCCTATCGTCTCGTAACGGTATACTCGCGTGCCCTCCCTATAGGGCGGTTCAGTCAGCTTGTATCGATTCTTCAGCATCGCGTTGACTTCCTCTGCGGTCTGCGACTCGACCTTAAATATCTGCTTGTTTAAAGTCCGGCTGTCACTCATAGCCTCCAGCGCGCGGGATATTCTATAAGGTTCATCGCCGATGCCAGCCGTCATCACGCCGAGCACTGCAAGCAGACGCTCACTTTCTGAAAGCTTTTCGCCATTTAGAAGGCTTTCTCCAATGACTGCCTCGTAAACGTCGCGCCCAAATCCTACTACCGGGGTCACCCCAAGGGCGATATCGAGTAGTGCCTCGGCCATCCTGCGAGACGCTTCCGCTTGTTCGATGTCATTTTTCTCCGCCGCCCGGGTGCCTTGCTGGACGGCCCTCAAACCCGCCCTACGCGCCAACTGTTCTGAACGCGTAGCTGGAGCCACAGAATTAAAGCGCGCTTTGAGATCACTAAGCGCCTTGAGGAGACCGCCCTTTGCGGGCGGTACATCCGCCCCTCCCCCAGACCCAGCGACAACTTTGGCATATTGATCAGATACGGCGTCAAGTACGTTATCAACGCCATTTTCGGCCGTCGCAAGGTAGCGCTCATAGTTTGGCGCTTCAGCGTTCTTTGCTATATTGGAATACTTCGAGACGTATGACTTTGCGTTGAAAGAGAAATCGCAGAACCCCTCATTACATACATTCGCCATCCTTTCATATTTCGCGATCACGCCACCCATTTGTTTTCTTATCGATGTCGCGACTTGCTCATCCGTTCCAGGCGCATGCTGAACAAGCGTGGACATGCGCTCTGGCGTTAAAGTTGATGCCCTTATCTCTTCGACCAGCTTCTGAAATTCGCCTTCTTGACTTTCACGTTGCTGTTCAGAATAAAGGTGTCCCTCCCCCCACTGCTTCGTTATTTCGCTCTTAATACTCGCCTCTGTGGAGGCATACTTCTCCTTGAGAAAGTCGATGTATGACGCGATTTCAGCTTTGGCCCGCGCCATGCCTTCTTGGGCATCGCCTCGGCCGAATAGATTGGAAAGTTGACGATTTATGCTTTGATTCAACTGATTGAGGATAGGTGACGCTATGCTAGGCCCCGCCCCGCCGGTGCTCGGTTCGACGCCAGGTGTTGAGACGTCACCTCCTGATACAGAGCCGTCGCCCGGACCCGATGTGCCTCCTGCGTTGCATTGCTTTCCTGTGCATTCCGTGGGCTCCTCGAAGTAGAAGATCCACTGCTGCTCGGTTGCACTGTTCCAGCTTTCCGAAGCGTTACCCGGAGTGTCAACTGTTGCACCTTGCGCATGGCTGCGATCGACAGGCATGCATACTGCGGCGAACACCGCAACAACGCAGTAGAGGTGGTGGCTATTTCGCTCGATTAGCCGCAGCAAGATCGGCCTCCTTTTGTGAAAGGGTATCGATAATCCCGCTCAACTTTGCAACCAGAGGATCCATTGCAGGGTGGACCACGTCAATTGTTGCCTGCTCGCTTAGTGCGCCAACTAAATCTATAAAACCGTAGTATTCATAAATAATCTCTCTGTAATCAGCAGAATTGTCGCTACAAAAAACATCCAGCGCTAGTCTGTCCCTACGAGCTGCCATCTCGGCGCATACTTTTGCGACGCTCAACTGTCCCTCAGCTCGCTTCAAAATTTCTTGATATCGGGTCAGAAGAACAGAAATAGACTCTAGGGTGACGAGCTGATTGTTAAGCAGTTTCAGATAGTTGAGAGCACCCTCACGATCATACGAGTGCGTTACAAGCGGCGATCCATTCCTTGCCGACTCGCGGTAGGTTTGCAGTTCCTGGCGAGTAAGTGGAAGTACTCCAGTTTCAGCCGGACCCTCTAATAAGTCGGCTGCCGTCGCAGGAGAAACAAGAAAAGAATGCTGAGGGACCACACACAGTTGAATGCATATGATGAAATGGGGAAGCACCGCTCGGTGAAATCGACCATGGCTGCGCATAGTAATTCCCCCTGTAGATGTCTAACTGTAACCGATTAGAAGTGTTATCACGATACTAGCAATATAACAATATTGCCACCCTTAACCCATTAGGGATTAAATCGCGGCATAGCCCGGGAGGCTCCCGAGTCCCGGCTCCAGTGCGGGTAATTCGCGACCCCACGTCGACGCTCCGTCAAAATTTTTGAAATTGCATTCAGCATCAGCACCCTCGCGCCCATGAATTGAATCTTGCAGACGCTGGTCGCCTCCTAGTCCCAGAAATTACTGGGACTTTCACAAATGGCTCCTCGCAAGTCCGCATCTTCCCGGGTGCTGAAAACGACAAATACGACCCCGCAGCCTCCGGCATCCGTTACGGAGGCTTCAACACCCCTCGCATCCACGCGCTCAGAAGCCAAGGCGTGGCACTTATCGCTACAAAAGCTGGCCGCGTTTCTGGACCGTGACCGCAACACCGTCCAGAAATACATCGACCAGGGCATGCCGGTGGTCGAGAAATCCGATCGCGACCGCAGGATCTCGTGGGTCATCGACAGCGCAGAGGCCGTAGGGTGGCTCGAGGAGCGCGCAGCCACGAAGATTGCTGAGAAGATCGTGACGTCCGCGGGATGTCGGAAGATGAGGCCAAGGCACAGCCTGCCGTCTACAAGATGATCTCGTCATCGGTCGCTGCGGCCGAAGACATCCGCATCGTCGCCAAAGTTCAGGACATGCTCGATCTGATGCGTCAGGACAACATCGAGCTGCTCCTTCGATTTGGAGCTGTACCTGACACCATTACCGGAAAGGTTGATGTTAGGATTTCCGCGAAGGTGCGTTCACTGGCGATCTCGCAGTCTACAGGCCCGTCTGGAAGCGTTTTGTCGACGCTTGCTATCTCGCCGATCTGGAAGCCGGAGCCGGGTAAGACCCTCGACGACTACTACGACGTGGAATTCATGCCGCCCGTTGGGGGCCATATACACCCGTTCAAGAAGTCGCCGCTCCGAAGGAGGCGATCCGGATCGGCGTTATGAGCCGCAAGCGGGTAGCTTCAATGTTCGGCGACGATGTCGAGGCTATCGATGAAGAGAACGCTCTCGATCAGCAGCGGGCGATGCGTCTTGGCCTCAAGGACGATGTCTATGGCGCGCTCGAGGGATGAGCTTCGACGCCATCCTGCAGTCGACGCTCATTGAAGACGAGCTGGAGAAACTGGATACGGGCGGAGCATCGGATCCTGGTTCGATCCTGTCGGCCGGATGACGGCGAAACGGGCTTACAAGTTGCAAAAAATATCACGGAGATCTCCGTGAGTGCAGGAAAGTCACACATTGTAAGCCTTTGCTTAAAAACGGCTATTTCCAATCATGACCATGTCAAAACCTGTTGACGCCTGGCTACTGGGTCCGGTTTTCTGTGCGCGTACTCAACAGCACGCAGAAAGGGCTAGTACAGTGTACCTGGTTGACATGCACACTATTGGCGATGAGCGCCACTTCATCGTGATCGACACCTTGCACCCCGAACGCAACCGCATCGAGAAGGTCAGCGACGAGCGCTTCGCTGAGTTCCTGATGAAGGTTCTCGGTACTGACATTCCGCTGTCTGAAATCGAACAGGAGATCGCAGCATGAGCACGACCGTGGTTATCAAGGCATCGGAAGTGACCCGTCTCGTTGAGGTGTTTGCTCAGGCGGCAGCCGACCTCGTCGATCATGTGACCGAGTCCTTCGGGCCGGATCATATTTTGCCTCGCGCACATCTTTCGATGTGGGTTGAGGAGACGGTCGGGGGAGACGTACTCGCGAACCTGACGCTCGGCGATCCCGATGATATCACCCAGCCGGATGCCGTGCCGCCGGAAGGGCTGCCATCGGTCTTGTACCGCGTGGCTGACGCCGGGAGCTCGACCGCACGCGATGTCGTGCACGCGCTACGCTCCCCCGAGTTTCGCGCAGTCCTCGCCGATCGCGAGTTGATCGGGAAGATGCTTGGGCACGCTCGCTACGCCGCGTTCCTCGGATCCGATCAGGCAGAGGAGATCGCAGCATGAGCACCACCGTCGAACAGCGCATGCCGCTCGTGGACCACGAGTTCCGCTTCCGTCTTCCCAGCCCGATCTGGAACGGCTGCGACGAGGAGTGGATCCGCGAGATGACGCTCGGGTCACGGGATTGGCTGAATTCACAGCCGCACGTCGTCGGATCCGTGCCCTACGAGGACGAGCTTTTCGCTTGCCTGTGGCGCGACCCGGATCGCTCGCAAGGAGTAGACATCGTCTACATGATCATCGCGACTAAAGCTTACATCGACGCGCATCGTGATGACCGCAAGGGAGCGATCGCGGTCACACTCAGCCTCGGTGCGGGCAAGTCTTGCTACGACGTCGCGGATAAACTGAAGACCGAAGAATACCTCCACGACCTTCAGGCGGTGCTCGACGTCGTCCTTGGGCAAGGACGCCTGCGCGTAGTCTGAGCCGCGCCCCGAATCCTTGAAGCCCTCGAATTTCGGGGGCTTTCATTTTTGTTCACCATCGTTCTCTAATCTTCCAGCGCACCGGGTGGCGCTCCCGCTTCAGATAACTCTGGGACGAGAGCGAATGCCCGCAGAACCTTCGACCGCGCCGGCACCTAACCAGCGCGCGCCGCGTCCTGGATCTGTTCGCGCGTTCGCAGGAGCACAGAACTCCGTCGACGAAGCCACGCGATCGTTCGACATCGTGATCACCACGGAGCATCCCGTTCGCCGCTTCCTCCCGGATGGCATGGACTGCTGCTTATATCGAGGTCGATGAGGTTCTTGTCGCTGCCGGCGTTGGGAGAGGCGCCATCGGTTCGGAGGCGAAGTCGTTCATGCATGGGGTATCGTTGTCGATTAGACTAATGATCTTGCTGGCAAGCGATGTGACGGCGTGATCTTCGTCGTCGCTCAGCAGAGGTCCGTGCCCGTATCTCGATGGCCAACCATCGCATAGAGTTCCACGGAAGGCGTCGAAACGATCATGCTTCACCATCAGCAGCAATTCCCTGCAGCCGGACGCGAGGTTCCGGAGCAGCGAGGCATCCAGAAAAATTCCGACCTCCGAAACTCCGTTCAGCACGATGCTGCCAGTGCACGCGGCCGGCAGCCGCTCCTTTTGATGCAGGACGAGATCGGACAGCAGGTACAGAGCCTCCGCATGATCTAGCAACTCGATCCGTCGAAATCTTTCGAACGCCATCAACAAAGGCCGCCATTCGTAGACACTCCCTATGCAGCGACGGCCAGAAGGGAAACCTGGTCCCTGATGCCGATTATAATGAGGGCGGCTGCCGTTCTGTGCCATTGCCATGTTTCGCTCCCGCTCCGTTGCCGCGATCACTATGATGTTCTGACCACCGGCTGTATGAAGCAAGGGCGAGAAAGACGCGGGGCCGAGGTGCAAGCGGCAAGAAAGGCCGGGCGGGCTCGAGTATCTGAACGGATCGAGCATTTGGCATGTGCCTGATCGCGAGCCTCCGGGCGCAATCGACCACACCATGTACCGCTGGTCTTGGGCTGAGCATCGCAGACGGGATCCCACTGTAAAATCAGGGGACGGAGTGCATGCCTGGTGCGATGCCCAGATTTCTCAGAAGTAAGAAGCGATCCACGCTAGGAATGGACTCAATATTTCATAGATTTGAATGCCTAGCCAAGCCAAACCAAATAGCAGCGCCATGACAATACCCATTGCGAGATCATTGGGATCGACACCGCCCTTGCTCTTTTTAGCCTTCTTGAGCTGGGATGTTGGATTGGCAGGGTGAAAATTCTTCGCTCCCCAGAATGCATCTTTGTTGAACCGAGATGGCCGCGGCGCCCGGCAACGCGGCAACGGGAGAACATTACGCTCAAGACCGAATGGCCACGCTAGCGACATGCCGTCCCGTGCCACCAGCCCTTGATCGCAGCCGTCATCCCGATATGCGCGATGAGAAGTCCGTAGACAGCGCACGCGATCTTCGCACGGGCGCCGAGACCAAGGAACGACGGTGATCCTGTCTCTTTGCGCACCCGGCCCCGAGCCCTGCCCTTGACGGCGTAGTTCGTGAGAACGGCAAAGACTATGCCGAATAGGACGAAGACGCCGATTCGCGCGTCGCGGCCGACAAGGAGCGACCAGTCAAAGACCCCGAAGTACCACGCGGCGGAGGCGATGCACGCGACGATCGGGGCCATGTTCACAAACGATCCTGCGACCATCTTCCGCTCGTAGGCCTTGAGGCTCCGCTGGTAGTGCCCTGCGATCCTGTCGAGGATCTGCCGCGATACGGCCCCCTTCATCCTGCTAGTGGATGGAATCTAACACTTGGTGCCCACGTTGACGGCGGCAATGATTTTGTCGGGATCGGCAGTCCAGG
>NZ_AUTC01000150.1 GCF_001461695.1 Sinorhizobium fredii USDA 205
ACCTGCAGGGAATCCCATCAGATTCAGTCAAGCAATGAAACGCTCTAAGGAGTGGCGCGGCCGCAAGCTTGGCTCGTGGTGGCCGCCCCGTCATCCTCGTCGTTGGCTCTTCACTCCGAAAATACAGTCTGTACTTCCTTGAGGTTCTTCCTCGGCCCTGCAAGCAGTTCCTCGGCCGAGGGCATATCCTTCAAGATCACGTCGGCCCAGAGCTGGGCGAGCTCTTTGCGACGCTCGAGGTGTTCCGCACGGTTATAGGCTCCCTCCACCTTGTCCTTTGGCGTGTGCGCCAGCATCAGGTCGATGACCTACCGATCGGTGGGGTGACGCTCGTTCATGATGGTCGAAAACGTCGAGCGGAAGCCGTGCGGCACGTGTTTGTGGTGGTAGCCGGACCTGTTGAGTAGATAGCCGAGCGCATTCTCGGACATCGGCTTATGCGCGTGCCTGCCGTTCGGGAGCACAAATGGGCCTCTGCCGGTGAGGGCGCGGAGCACTGCGATTGTCTCCTTCGCCTGGTGCGACAGCGGGACAAGATGGTCGCGCGTCTCGTCGTCCTTGTGCTGCAGCAGCAACTTCATTCTCGCCGCGGGAATAACCCAAACCGCATCGTCCACGTCCACGTCGTTCAGCTCTGCCCATGGGGTCGAGATCAATGTGCCCGGGCGAACGGCTGTGAGCGTCAGCAGGCGCAGGCCAAGTTTGGTCACGGGATGCGACGGCGTCTTCCATGCAGCCAGCAGCATCTCACGCGCTTTCTTTAGGTTGGTTATGGCCGGCTGCCGCCCCTTCTTCATCGGAGCCATGGCGCCACGCACGACGGCTGCCGGATCCTCGCTGGCTCGGCCAGAAGCAATGCCGTAGATGAAGATAGCCGAAATCCGCTGCCGGATTCGTCGCGCCGTTTCCTTTGCGTCACGCTGCTCGACGAGGCGAAGAACGCCGAGCACCTCGGCGCATCGATGTCACGGATTGGCAGTTTGCCAATGATCGGGAATACATCCTTTTCGAGGGACTCGAGCACGTCGGCAGCGTGTTTCTCAACCCAATGCGGCTTCTGCAGTGCGTGCCGCTCGCGAGCGAGAACTTCAAATGTCTCGGCCGCCTTCTGCTTGCCGATCGCCTTTTTCGACCTTCTTGACGACGTGGGGATCGCGCCCGGATTTGAGGGTCTCTTTCGCGGCTTCCCGCTCGGCTCGAGCGTCAGCGAGAGACACGCCCGGATAGTTGCCGATGACGAGCGTCTTCTCCTTGCCGTCGAAGCGGTACCGCAGCCGCCAGGACTTCGTGCCGGTGGCAAGGACGAACAGATTGAGCCCGCCGCCATCGGCAAGCTTGTAATCCTTATCCGCCTTTTTGGCGTTTTTGATCTGCTTGTCCGTTAAAGCACTCATGCGCTCGATACCCACATTTTCCGATCTTGGTACCCACAGAAATACCCACAAAGGCGCGGGTAGCGGTCGCTACTGATGGGAACCGATGGGAAACACAACGCATGAGAAAAGCCCGCAGAGCAAGGCCTTGTGAGTATCTGTCGGAAACCTTGGGAGGGACTAATGGCGGACAGAGAGGGATTCGAACCCTCGATACGCTTTCACGTATACACGCGTTCCAGGCGTGCGCCTTCAACCACTCGGCCACCTGTCCATCCGTCTGCAGCCGCTGGTCAGTCCGGCTACTGCCGGCAAAACCGGCGGACGGGCGCGATATATACCGATGATTGGCGCCGGATCAACTGCTTTCTGACAGATTGTTGACATTGGGTGAGATGTTGTGGCGCGGTCCGCCATTGCGCTTGGCCCGCGGCGCGCCTATCTCTCTTGGCAAGCCGCGCCAAAGCGTGAATCGGTCTCGCATCAAGAGGCGCACAGCGCTGTCGAGGCACGGCTCATGACGGTCGACAGGCGCAGGGGTCGGGACCCGACCGAGGAGGGTGAATGCGGCTCTTGCTGCGGTTTGCGAGCTTTGCTGCGCTGACGGCCGCCGTGCTTGCGGGCACGGTCGATTCGATCCAGTCGGTGGCGGCTTCCGAGCCGGTGCTGACGCCGCTTGCGGAAGGGATCGCTCTGCTCGGTTCCGACGCGCTCAACTGGGTGCAATCGCTGCAGCGAACCGATGCGGGACCCGCCATCTGGCTGACCGCCCTGCACTGGGTCTTCATGCAGCCGGCCTTCGCCGTCTTCCTTGTCATCGCGCTCCTGCTGTGGATGGCGGGATACAAGAAGAAGCCGGCCGCCGGTCGCTTTGCGGCCTGAGACCGCCAGCCCCGCTCAACGCTTTCGGTGCATCGAAAGGAGCCGCAGATGTTTCTGATCGACATGTTCAACAAGAAGACCATCCTGCCGGACGCCGAAACCGCGCTTCCCGGCCGCGCCGAAGAAATCCCGACCGCTGCGACGCACTTCGTTTCCGGCCGGCCGCTCAAGGGCCCCTATCCGGACGGCATGAAGAAGGTGCTCTTCGGCATGGGCTGCTTCTGGGGCGCCGAGCGGCTGTTCTGGCAGATCCCCGGCATCTACGTGACCGCAGTCGGCTATGCCGGCGGGCTGACGCCGAACCCGACCTACCAGGAGACGACGACGGGGCTGACCGGCCATGCCGAGGTCGTGCTGGTCGTCTACGATCCCGAAAAAGTGTCGCTTGCCCGCCTGCTCAAGACCTTTTTCGAGGAGCACGATCCGACCCAGGGCATGCGGCAGGGCAATGATATCGGCACGACCTATCGCTCGGCGGTCTATGTCTTTGACGAAGCGCAGCTTGCCGAGGCGAACGCGGCCCGCAATGCCTTCAAGAGGGCACTCAACGCCTTCAATCACGGCCGCGAGATCACCACGGAGATAGCGATGGCGGGGCCCTTCTACTTCGCCGAGGATTACCACCAGCAATACCTCGCCAAGAACCCCGACGGCTATTGCGGCCTACGCGGCACCGGCGTCAGCTGCCCGATCGGCTGAAGCAAATCCACGTCCATCTGCGCCCTCCGCCGGCTCTCCGCAAGGCGCCGGCGGCTTTTTTACCATCTGAAAAATTTCGGATGTTTTTTTGAGAGAAGCCGTGCAAGGATGCGGCCACCCAAGCCTTAAATAGAAGAGGGGCGGGTTCCGCGGAGAAGGCCCATGCCTGCCGCCGGAAAACCCGAAAAAGATCCAATTGCGACAACAGGGCTGCAAGATGAAAAAAACCATTCTCGGTCTCTTTGCTTTCTCAATGATGTCGGCGACGGCGCTGGCCGCCGACACCAAGCCGGCGCTCATCTACGACCTCGGCGGCAAGTTCGACAAATCCTTCAACGAGGCGGCCTTCAACGGCGCCGAGAAGTTCAAGGCCGAGTCGGGCATCGAATACCGCGAATTCGAGATCGCCAATGACGCCCAGCGCGAACAGGCACTGCGCCGCTTCGCCAGCGACGGCAATAGCCCGATCGTCATGGCCGGCTTCAACTGGGCCGCATCGCTCGAGAAGATCGCCGCGGAATATCCGGATACGAAATTCGCCATCATCGACATGGTGGTCGAAAAGCCGAACGTCAAATCGATCGTCTTCAAGGAACAGGAAGGCTCCTATCTCGTCGGCGTGCTCGCCGGCCTCGCCTCCAAGTCGAAGACCGTCAGCTTCGTCGGCGGCATGGACATTCCGCTGATCCACAAATTCGCCTGCGGCTATGTCGGCGGCGCCAAATCGGTAGGCGGGGACGTCAAGGTGCTCGAAGCCTATACGGGCACGACGCCGGACGCCTGGAACGATCCGGTCAAGGGCGGTGAAATCGCCAAGTCGCAGATCGACCAGGGCGCGGACGTCGTCTATCACGCTGCCGGCGGCACCGGCGTCGGCGTATTGCAGGCGGCAGCGGATGCGGGCAAGCTCGGCATCGGCGTCGACTCCAACCAGAACATGCTGCAGCCGGGTAAGGTGCTGACCTCGATGCTGAAGCGCGTCGACGTCGCCGTCTACGACGCCTTCACGGCGGCCAAGGACGACAAGTTCGAATTCGGCATCTCCAATCTCGGCCTCAAGGAAGACGGCGTCGGCTACGCGCTCGACGAGCACAACAAGCCGCTGATCACGCCGGAAATGCTCGATGCGGTCGAAAAGGTGAAGGCCGACATCATCTCCGGCAAGGTGCAGGTGCACGACTACATGACGGACGAGACCTGCCCGTATTGATCGGCACGGTCTGACGACAGGAGCCGCCGGTTCGAAGGAGCCGGCGGCTTTTTGCTGCCGCGAATCAAAAATGCGGCGGCCGCGTCACCGGAGTCGCCTCTTGGGCCTGTTCCTCGAGGCTCAGGAACCGTTCGGTCAGCCGGTCGAGCTTGGCGCGCGTCTGCTCGACCACCTTCCACTGCTCGGCCAGCTGGTCGGAAAGCTCCTCGATGGTCTTCGCCTGATGCGCCACCATCTCCTCCAAACCGACGATCCGGCTCTCCATGTCGCTCATGCGCTTCTCCATCTCTTTCTGAAATCGGCCTCTTTCTGAAATCAGCCTGGCGGTGCCGTCAAGCGACAGCGGTCAGCCGCGTGCCCCGGCGGCAACCGGGTTCACGGCGGAAAAGCCGGGATCGCGCGCCGAAAGCCGCTTGTGCAAGTGCACCATCATGCCGGCAGCAAAGAGCGGCGTCAGCAGATTGATGAACGGCACGGCCAGGAAAGCCGCGACGACGAGGCCGGCGAGAAACACCGTGCCGCGGTGCTTGACGCGGAAGAGCCGCGCCTCGGCCGGCGAGCGGTGCCGCATGGCGGCGAACTCGAAGAATTCGCGCCCGAGCAGATAGCCGTTGACGAGGAAGAAGGCGATGAGGTTGACGCCCGGCACGAGCAGCAGAAAGAGCGCGAGGATGTTGCCAAGAATGACGACGCCGAGGAATTTCATCGAGCTCACCACCGCCTCGGCGAGCGGCAGCGGGGTCCCTGGCGGCTCGGCCGGATAGTCGCGCTTCTCGACCACCTCGGCGACATCGTCGAGGAAGAAGCCGGCGATCAGCGCCGTCACCGGGGCGAGCAGCAGCGCCAAGGCGAGCGCGAGGCCCAGGCTGGCGAAAATGCCGACGACGAAGGTGATCCAGCCGGCCCATTCCGGCGTGCCGGGCATCAATACGTCGATCCAGGGCAGCGCCAGCCAGGCGAACAACTCGCGCAGCGCGAACCAGAGGGCGACGAGCGCCAGCAGCGTGAGCCCGATGACCTTCCAGAAAACCGCACGCGTCTCCGAAGCAAAGAGATTGGCGAAGGCGAGCCGCGCCGTGTCGAGAATCATCATGGATCTCCGTAAGGGACAAGTGGGACCGATGTAGGCAGCCGGACGGGCGTCGGCAAGGCACTTGCCCCGTGCTCTCTGGCATTGCACCTAAGAATCTGGCGCTGGCAAACGCAGTGCACGGCGATATGCTAGAAGCAGAAAAACAAGCTCGGTCCGCTACACCGGACCCGACGACAGGCCAGGGGAAAGACATGACCCACCACAAGACGCTCGCGAGCCTTGCCGTTCTCGTGCAATCGGGACAATTGGATCCGGTCGCGCTCACCGACGACACGCTGACGCGGATCGAAAGCCATGCCGACCAGTCGATCTTCGTCGGGCTGACGCGCGCGCGCGCCGAGCGGGAGGCGAAGGCCGCCTCGGAACGGATCAAGGCCGGCCGCTCCTTCGGGTTACTAGACGGCCTGCCGGTCGCCTGGAAGGACCTCTTCGACATGGCGAGCAGCGTCACCACCGCCGGCTCCGTGGTGCTGAAGGACAATCCCCCGGCTTCTGCCGACGCAGCCGTTGTTGCGGCGCTTCGCAGTGTAGGCATGGTCAGCGTCGGCCGCACCAATATGAGCGAGTTCGCCTTTTCCGGCCTCGGCGTCAATCCTCATTACGGCACGCCCCGCAATCCAGCGTCGACGGACGTGCACCGCATTCCCGGCGGCTCCTCCTCCGGCTCGGCTGCCGCAGTCGCCGCCGGGCTCGTGCCGCTGGCGATCGGCACCGACACCGGCGGTTCGGTGCGCATTCCGGCGGCGATGACCGGCATCGTCGGCTACAAGGCGACGCGCGGCCGATACACGATGAAGGGCGTCTTTCCGCTTGCCCAGAGCCTCGATTCGCTCGGCCCTCTGTGCCATACGGTGCAGGACGCCGTCTGGGCGGATGCCGCCATGCACAGCCTGACGGCACCGGTGATCCGCCGCGCCGAGCTTGCCGATCTTTCGCTCGTCATTCCCGAAACGATCGTCTTCGACGAGGCGGAGGCCGAGGTCGTCGCCGCTTTCGAGACGGCGGTCAAGAGGCTCGCAGCAGCAGGCGTCCGGGTGCGGCGCCAGGCCTTTCCGAGCTTCGCCGTGATCTTCGACCTGATTGCCCGCCATGGTGCATTGGTGACCGCCGAAGCCTATGCGCTGCACCGCGAGCGGCTTGGCGGACCCGATGCCGACAGGATGGATCCGCGCGTCGTCGTCCGCACCCGCCTTGGCGAAAAGATCACCGTCAGCGACTATATCGCCCTTCTCGATGCCCGCGACCGGCTGATCCACGAGACCGTCGAGAGCTTGAAGCCTGGCGAACTGATCGCGCATCCGACAGTGCCGCATGTGGCGCCGCCAATCGATCCGCTGCTGGCCGACGACGATCTGTTTTTCAAGGTCAATGCCAAGACGCTGCGCAACACGTCGATCGGCAACTTCCTCGATTTTTGCGGCGTTTCCATTCCCTGCGGCGCAGGCGCCGCCGGTATGCCGGTCGGCTTCCTCATCTCCGCACCGCACCACCAGGACGACCGGCTGCTTTCCGCCGCACTCGCCCTTGAGGCGCTCATCCGAGGCGAGGCATGATCGTCTGCTTCGATATCGGCGGATCGGCGATCAAGGGTGCCATCACCCATTCGCCGGAGCGGATCTTCCCGCTGCCCCGCCGGACGACGCCGCTTACCGATTTTCGCCGTTTCGTCGAAACCATGGAATCGGTGCTCGACGAGGCGGGCGGCCTGCCCGACCGGGTCGCCATCTCGATCACCGGAGTCATCGACCCCGAAACACGGCGCATCAAATGCGCCAACATTCCCTGCATCGACGGGCGTGAACTGGCTGCCGAGCTCGAGACGGCCCTGCATCTGCCCGTGGTCGTCGCCAATGATGCCGATTGCTTCGCGCTGGCGGAAGCCGGGATCGGCGCCGGACGCGGCCATCGCATCGTCTTCGGAGCGATCCTCGGCACCGGGGTCGGCGGCGGCCTGGTGGTGGACGGCAGGCTGGTCAATGCCGATGGCGGCTTTGCCGGCGAATGGGGACACGGCCCCGTTGCCGCAACTTTGGCCGGGCACCCGCCCATCGCCATCCCGACCTTCGACTGCGGTTGCGGCCAGCGCGGCTGCGTCGATACGGTCGGCGGCGCGCGCGGGCTCGAGCGGCTCCACGAGACGATCCACGGCAGGTCGCTTTCCAGCCGCGAAATCATCGCGGCCTGGCAGGGCGAAGAGACCGAGGCGGCGCGGACCATCGACATCTTCGTCGACCTCGTCAGCGCGCCGCTGGCGCTCGTCATCAACATTACCGGTGCAACGATCGTGCCGGTCGGCGGTGGTCTTTCCAATTCCGAGGCACTGCTGGTCGAGATCGACCGGGCGGTGCGTGAGCGCAGCCTCCGCCGCTTCGAAAGACCGCTGGTGGTGCGCGGCGAATGTCGGGTGGAGCCGGGACTGATCGGCGCCGCCCTACTCGGTTTCGGAGGGAACGGCCGATGAGCCGCATCCTGCTCGAGGTCTGCGTCGACG
The DNA here is from genome assembly GCF_001461695.1 of Sinorhizobium fredii USDA 205. Taxonomy (GTDB): domain Bacteria; phylum Pseudomonadota; class Alphaproteobacteria; order Rhizobiales; family Rhizobiaceae; genus Sinorhizobium; species Sinorhizobium fredii. Next base: position 7,749 of record NZ_AUTC01000150.1, read on the forward strand.
ACGCCGAAGGTCTGGCGGCCGCGGTCGAGGGCGGCGCCGATCGCATCGAACTCTGCTCGGCGCTTGCGGTCGGCGGCCTGACCCCGAGCGCCGGCCTGATGGCGCTTGCCGGCCGCGCACCGGTGCCGGCTTATGCGATGATCCGCCCGCGCCCCGGCGACTTCGTCTTCAATGTCGACGAACTCGACATCATGCGCCGCGACATCGATGCAGCGCGCGCCGCCGGGCTCGCCGGCGTCGTGCTCGGCGCATCGCTTGCCGACGGCCGGCTCGACGCGCAGGTGCTCGGTGAACTCATCGGCCAAGCCGCTGGGCTGGGACGGACGCTGCACCGCGCTTTCGACCTTGTGCCGGATTTCGCCGAGGCGATCGAGAATGCAGCGGAGCTCGGCTTCGAGCGCATCCTGACCTCGGGCGGCGCCAAGACTGCGCCGGAAGCGGTCGATATGCTGGCCCGGTTGGTGGAACTGGCTGACGGTCGGCTTTCGATCCTGCCCGGATCCGGCGTCACCGTGCATACGATCGGTCAGATCTTGCCAAAGCTGCGCGTCACCGAGGTTCATTCCTCTTGCTCAATTCGCGAGCCGGCTAATGATGCGAAGGTGGTCGAGATGGGCTTTGCACCCCCCGAACGACGCCGCACGGATGCGGCAACCGTCAGTGCGCTGAAGGCGAGGCTCGGAGCCTTCGCGGCCTAGAGAGAAATTAGATCTAGCTGGATAGTTGCGGCGAGCATCTGGCAAGGTGCCCAGCGAACATCCCCCCTCTGCCCTGCCGGGCAGAGGGGGGGCCAAAATCGCCTTTGCAATCTGATCGAGTTCCGCGCTATGCGCGAAAGACAACTTCACCCCCAATCCAGGTCGACTTCATGCCGAGCTCCGGCGTGAGCAGCACGAAATCGGCGTCGGTGCCGGGCAGGAGCCGGCCCTTGTGCGAGGCGATACCCATCACATCGGCCGGATAGGCGGAGGCCATGCGGATCGCCTCCTCGATCGGCAGGCCGAGCTTCTCGTGCACGAAGCGGACGGAGGAGAGCATGTCGATATCGGCGCCGGCGAGCGTGCCGTCGGCAAGCGTCAGGCGGCCGTCCTTGCGCAGGATCTCGCGGCCGTTCAGGAAGAAGCTCACCATATCGGTGCCGATCGGCGACATCGCGTCGGTGACCAGGAAGATCTGCCCCGGCCCCTGCTTGCCGCGCAGCGCAATGCCCATCGACGCCGGATCGACATGGAAGCCGTCGGCAATCAGGCCGGCATGCAGCGTGCCGGTGGCAAGCGCGGCACCGACGACGCCCGGTTCGCGGTGGCCGAGACCGCTCATCGCGTTGAAGAGATGCGTAACGGTCCGCGCACCGGCTCTCGCATAGGCGCAGGCCGTCTCGAAGCCGACATCCGTATGGCCGAGGCTGACGACGGCGCCGGCAGCGGCTAGCGCCCGCACCTGCTCCTTCGTCGCATTTTCCGGAGCGACGGTGACCATCAGGGAGCCGAGCGCCTTCGCGCAAGCGAGCATCTCGGCGAGATCGGCGTCCTCCATCGGGCGGATGAGCGCCGGGTCGTGGGCTCCCTTGCGGGCGACCGAGAGATGCGGGCCTTCGAGGTGCAGGCCGAGGAAGCCTGGCACGGCGGCAGCCTTGGCCGCGAGTCCGGCATCGATGGCCTTGGCGCGGACCTCCCGCGTGTCGGTGATCAGCGTCGGCAGCAGCGCCGTCGTGCCGAATTTGGCGTGCGCCGCGCAGATCTGCCGGATGCCGTCGAGGGTCGGCTGCTCGTTGAGCAGGGCGCCGCCGCCGCCGTTGACCTGCAGGTCGATGAAGCCTGGCACGAGAAGCAGGCCGCGCGCGTCGACCGTCTCCGCCTCGCCGGCAGCGACACCGGCCGGAACGATCCCCTTGACGTGCCCCGCCTCGACGATAAGCGCGGCGCCGTCGTGCCAGTCGATGCCGTCGAAAATCCGCGCTCCGGTGATCTTCTTCCTCGCAGTCATCGTGTCTCCGTTACCTTCTTCAGGCTCGCCGGTGCATCCGGGTTGAGACCGCGCGAGCGCGACCAGGCTTCGACGAAGCCGTAGAACGGCAGGATCAGCGCCAGCGCGTCGGTGATCGGGTGGCCGGTCTCGACGAAGGGCAGGCGCTTGGCCTTCTGTGCCCGGGCCGAGGTGGCATGCACCACCGCGCCCTTGGCGCTCATGCCGTCGGCGATCTCGGTGACCGAGGCCTCGGCGGCGTCGCGGGCGGCGAGCACCAGGACCGGGAAACGGGCCCCGACCAACGCCACCGGCCCGTGCAGCACTTCCGCCGCGGAATAGGCCTCGGCATGCATGCCGGACGTCTCCTTGAATTTCAGCGCCGCTTCGCTGGCGATCGCCAGCGCCGGGCCGCGGCCCAGCACATAGAGCGATTCTACCTCGCCGAGGTCGGCAGCGAAATCCTGCCAATTGAGCTTCACCGCTTTTGCGAACTGATTGGGCAGATCGGCGACAGCGCGCTTCAGGCCCGCGTCGCCGGTCCATTCGCCGAGGACAGCCAAGCCCGCGACGATGGAGTTAACATAGGATTTGGTCGCGGCGACGGCGAGTTCGGGGCCGGCGAGAATGTCGAGCGGATGGCTGCAGGCTTCCGCGATCGGCGAAGGCAAGGTGTTCGTCAGCGCGATCGAGACGGCGCCGGCCCGGGTTGCGGCCTCGGCCATCGCCACGATGTCGGGGCTCTTGCCGGATTGCGAGATGGCGATTGCCGCGGCACCGCCAAGCTTCAGCTCGGCGCCGTAGATCGAGGCCAGCGAGGGCCCAAGCGAGGCGACCGGACGACCGGCCTGTAGTTCGATCGCATATTTCAGGAACAGCGCCGCATGGTCGGAGGAACCGCGGGCGATGGTCACCAGAAAGGCCGGATCCTTGGCGCGCAGCGCCGCGCCAGCGGCGGCAAGTGCCGTGGCCGAGCGGTCGAGCAATCTCGCGGCGGCCTCGGGAATCTCGTCGATCTCGCGCCGCATATTGGTCTGCATCGTCAGGTCCTTTCGTAAACAGGCGTGAGCGGGACGCGGGCGGGAAACCGCACCCTCCGGCGGTCAGCTTTCCGGAATCGTCAGCTCCGCGACAAAATCATAGGTGTCGCCCCGGTAGAGCGAGCGGGTGAATTCCACGACGCGCCCCGAAGCGAGATAGGAGACGCGCTCGATCGACAGGCCGGCCGCACCAACCGCGACGCCGAGCATCGTCGCATCGGGGTTCTTGATGTTGCAGGCGGAGATGCGCTGCACGGCGCGGACCGGCCGGGCATGCGATTTCTCGAGTGCGGAATAGAGCGATGAGGTGACCGCAAGCGGATCGGGCACGAACTCCGCCGAAACGCAGGCGCGCTCGATCGCAAGCGGCATGTCGTCGGCGATGCGCAGGCGGCCGAGACGCGCGACCAGCGCATCGGCCGGAAGGCCGAGCGTCATCATCTCGTCGGGCGACGGATGGAAAAGCCCCCGCTCCAGCCATTCGGCGCGGGTGTTGAGGCCGCGCCGCGCCATGTCCTCGGTGAAGGAGGTGAGCCGCGACAGCGACTGCTCGACGCGCGAGACAGGGCGGACGACGAAGGTGCCGGAGCCGTGGCGGCGCACCAGCAGGCCGTCGCGCACGAGATCGTCGACGGCCTTGCGGACCGTGACGCGGCTGACATTGGCATAGTCGGCGAGGTCGCGCTCGGCGGGCAGCGCATCGCCATGATTGAGCTTGCCCGACAGGATCGCCTCTTCAAGCGATTGCCGGAGTTTTAGGTAAAGCGGACCCGCACCTCCCGACTGGAGGCTTTCGAGCGGCAGGATGGTGGCGAGCTGCTGGTTCATGCGACGGCCCCCGGCCGGGCCCCGAAGCGGGCCGCGGCAAGCGCAACCGCGCCGGAGAGCGCATCGGCTTCCGCCTCGACGAAGAGCGCCTGATGCCGTTCGGCGAGCCAGGGGCGATAGAGCGGCGCCAGCCCTCCGAGCAGGCAGATCGTCCGGCTGCCGCGGGAGACCACCACGTCGAGCGCCTCATCCACGGTAATCGCGGCCGCCTTCAACAAGCGCACCGCGACCGGATCGCCGCGCCCCGCATGGTCGAAGACACGCGGGGCGTAGCGACCGAACTCGCCGGGTTTCGCCAGCCGCGCGAAATCGACGACGTCGCGGGGATCGTTGTTGAACTCCGCCAGCACGGAGTCCGTTACCGGCGAGGCGAGATGAATTCCGTCATAGGCAAGCAGGCTCTCCTGCAGCAGGGCATGGCCGATGCGGGCACCGCTGCCGTGGTCGCCGATGGTAAAGCCCCATCCACCGATATAGCCGACCGCGTCGCCCTGACGGGAGATGTAGATCGTGCCCGTTCCGAGAATGGCGACGGCACCGTCCCTATCACCAAGGGCGCCCTGGAGCGCGATCAGGCCGTCCGATTCGATATCGGCCGCCGCGAAGGGCAGCCGACGCTTCACATAATGGACGGCGTCGCCGACATTGTGGCCCGCTACGCCGAGGATGGCGTGCGCCGAGCCCATGCCGGCCGGATCGAGGCCCGCATCCTCGAAGGCGGCCCGCGCCGCATCGGCAATATTCTGCAGCGCCGTTTCGGGATCCGTGAGAATATTGGCGGCGCCAGATTTGCCGCGGCCGAGAATACGACCGTCCGGACCGGCGACCGCCGCCCGGCAGCTCGTTCCGCCGCCATCAATTCCGATCAGATAGGATGTCATGGGCACCTCCGCCATCTAACATACCAAAAAAATACCATTAACCAAGCGCGATTCGAGCCGGCATGGTGCATTTCATATAAACTATTGAAAAAATTTGCGTAATTCTGGTCGCGTTGTTTTTGTTTAGCCAAAAGTTAAATTTCTTCTAGACAATTGGTATTTTTTTGGCATTAATTTGGAAAAAGAGGAGAACAACGATGCCGGCAGCCAAGACCGAAGAGCGCCACGACAAAGCCAAAGGCCTGGATGTGATGCATCCGGCGCTTGCGCTTCGGCTGCTCGCCTCCGGCCAGCAGGCTGCAGCGAAATCCGTCGACGGGGCAATCGAAGCGATCTCGGCCGCAGCGGCCATTGCCGCGGACGCGCTTTCCGCCGGCGGCAAGCTCGCCTATGCGGGCGCCGGAAGTTCCGGCCTGATGGCGATGGCGGATGCGTTGGAGCTCCCCGGCACCTACGGCATCGCCCAGGATCAGATTGTGGTCCTTCTTGCCGGTGGAACCGCAAGCCTCAGCGATCTCGCCGGCGGCTACGAGGACGACATGGATCTGGCGCGCGCCGACGTCGAAAGCGCTGGCCTCCAAGCGGGCGACTGCCTGATTTCCGTCTCGGCCAGCGGCTCGACCCCCTATGCGCTCGCCGCCGCGGCAGAGGCCAGGAAACGCGGTGCGAAAGTCATTACCATGGCCAACAATCCCGCCGCACCGCTCTTCGAAGACGCCGATGTCGCGATCCTGCTCCAGACGCCGCCGGAGGTTATATCCGGCTCGACGCGCATGGGCGCCGGCACGGCACAGAAGATCGCCTTCAACATGTTCTCGACCCTGATCGGCATCCACCTCGGCCACGTGCTCGACGGCTACATGGTCAACCTGCGCGCCGACAATATCAAGCTGCGCGGCCGCGCCATCCGGATCGTCTCGGACATTACCGGCGTTACCGCCGCCGAAGCCGGCAGGCTCATCAGCGCCGCCGCCGGTTCAGTCAAGCTGGCCATCTTGCTGGCATCGGGAGCCAAGGACGTGACCGCCGCCGAAGCCGCGCTTGAGAAGGCCGATCAGAATTTGCGCCGGGCGATGGCGATCGCCTCGGGCGAATGAAACTGGGATCCAAAACCGCGCCGCTGGGCGCTTATAAGAGGGAGAACCTGAATGACCCGTACGACAATCAAAGGCTTGCTGCTCGCATCGAGCATTCTCGGCTCGGCCGGGCTTGCGCATGCCCAGGACGTGACGCTCACGATCGAGAGCTGGCGCAATGACGACCTGGCGATCTGGCAGGAAAAGCTGATCCCCGCCTTCGAGGCCAAGAACCCGGGCATCAAGGTCGTCTTCTCGCCTTCCGCGCCGACCGAATACAATGCCGCGCTCAACGCCAAGCTTGATGCCGGCTCCGCCGGCGACCTCATCACCTGCCGCCCGTTCGACCCTTCGCTCGAAGTCTACAATAGGAAGCACCTCGCCGACCTGACCAGCTTGCCGGGCATGGAAAACTTCTCCGACGTAGCGAAGTCCGCCTGGACGACCGATGACGGCAAGTCGACCTTCTGCGTGCCGATGGCCTCGGTCATCCACGGCTTCATCTACAACAAGGACGCCTTCGACCAGCTCAAGCTTTCCGTGCCGACGACCGAGGAAGAGTTCTTTGCCGTTCTTGAGAAGATCAAGGCCGACGGCAACTATATCCCGATGGCAATGGGCACGAAGGACCTCTGGGAAGCCGCGACCATGGGCTACCAGAATATCGGCCCGGCCTACTGGAAGGGTGAGGAAGGCCGTCTGGCGCTGATCAAGGGCGAGCAGAAGCTGACCGATGAGCCATGGGTCGAACCGTACCGCGTAATCGCCAAGTGGAAGGATTACCTTGGTGACGGCTTTGAGGCCCAGACCTATCCGGACAGCCAGAACCTCTTCACGCTCGGCCGCGCCGCGATCTACCCGGCCGGCTCTTGGGAAATCACCGGCTTCAACACCCAGGCGCAGTTCAAGATGGGCGCCTTCCCGCCGCCGGTGAAGAAGGCCGGCGATACCTGCTACATCTCCGACCACACCGACATTGGCATCGGCCTCAACGCCAAGAGCCCGAACGCCGAAGCCGGCAAGACCTTCCTGACCTGGGTCGCTTCGCCGGAATTCGCGGAGATCTACGCAAACGCCCTGCCCGGCTTCTTCAGCCTGAACTCGACCGCCGTGAAGATGACCGATCCGCTGGCGCAGGAATTCGTCTCCTGGCGTGAGAAGTGCAAGTCGACGATCCGCTCGACCTATCAGATTCTGTCGCGCGGCACGCCGAACCTAGAGAACGAGACCTGGCTGGAATCGGCCAACGTGATCAACGGCACCGACACGCCGGAAGTGGCCGCCAAGAAGCTGCAGGACGGTCTCGACAGCTGGTTCAAGCCGGCAAAATAAGATCGAGCCGCGTGCGGCGCCAACCCTGGCGCCGCACCTATGCCCCGCGCGAAACATTTTCGTGGGGGGAGCGACGCCGCGGTAAGCACCGGCGCCAGGCCGGGCGGATCGGAACGCGGCTGTGCCGACGATGTCCTTGAGCGCGCGCCATGACGCGCGAAGGACGGCGACGATTCGAGCGAAAATCGGGCTGTGCCAATGGCGACGGCTCTTGAAAAAGCGGGCCAGAGGCCGATGAAACCACACGAAACCACAATGGACGCCGGCGCGCTCAAGCGCCCTCGCCGCTGGCATATCCTCGTCTTTCTGCTGCCGGCTCTGATCGTCTACACGGCGGTGATGATCCTGCCGCTGATCGAGACGCTGCGGCAGTCCTTCTACAACACCGTCGACGGCCAGTATGGCTTCGTGGGCCTCAGCAATTTCAAGGTGCTGTTCGGCGACCCCCGCTGGGCGGCGGACTTCTGGAACGCGCTCAGGAACAACTTCGTCTTCTTCCTGATCCACATGGTGGTGCAGAACCCGATCGGCATCGCGCTCGCCGCCATGCTGTCGATCCCGAAGCTGCGCTTCAGCGCCTTCTACCGGACGTGGATCTTCCTGCCGACGCTCTTGTCCTTCGTCATCGTCGGCTTCATCTGGAAGCTGATCCTCTCGCCGATCTGGGGCGTGGCGCCCTTTCTCATGGACCTCGTCGGCCTAAAGTGGCTGTTCGCGCCCTGGCTCGGCAGGCCCGATTCAGCGCTGATCGCCGTCTCGCTGATCTCGGTCTGGCAATATGTCGGCATCCCGATGATGCTGATCTATGCGGCCCTGCTCAACATTCCCGACGAAGTGATCGAGGCGGCCGAACTCGACGGCGTCACCGGCTGGAGCCAGTTCTGGAAGATCAAGCTGCCGCTGATCCTGCCGGCGATCGGCATCATCTCGATCCTGACCTTCGTCGGCAACTTCAACGCCTTCGACCTGATCTACACGGTGCAGGGGGCGCTGGCCGGCCCGGACAAGTCGACGGACATTCTCGGCACGCTGCTCTACCGCACCTTCTTCGGGTTCCAGCTCCAGCTCGGCGACCGGTCGATGGGCGCGACGATCGCAGCGATCATGTTCCTGATCATCCTGGCCGGCGTGTCGCTCTATCTCTTCGCCATCCAGCGCCGCATGCGCCGCTACCAGTTCTGAGGGGAGACCAGGATGTCGAAAGCAAGAACCTCGTTCGCCCGGACCGGCGCCGTCCATTTCGCGTTGATCGCCTATACGCTTGTGGCGCTGTTCCCGGTGTTCCTGACGATCGCCAACTCGTTCAAGAGCCGCAACGCGATCTTCCGCGAGCCGCTCGCCTTCCCGACGCCCGAGAGCTTCAGCCTGATCGGCTACGAGACGGTGCTGAAGCAGGGTGACTTCGTCGGCTATTTCCAGAACAGCGTCGTCGTAACCGTCGTATCGATCGCTCTCGTGCTGCTGTTCGGTGCCATGGCCGCCTTCGCTCTCTCCGAATACCGGTTCCGCGGCAACACGCTGATGGGCCTCTATCTGGCGCTCGGCATCATGATCCCGATCCGGCTAGGCACCGTGGCGATCCTGCAGGGCATGGTGGCGACGAACCTCGTCAACACGCTGACGGCGCTGATCCTCGTCTATACGGCGCAGGGCCTGCCGCTTGCCGTCTTCATCCTGTCGGAATTCATGCGCACGGTCTCGGACGACCTGAAGAACGCCGGCCGCATCGACGGGCTGTCGGAATACGCGATCTTCTTCCGGCTGGTGCTGCCGCTGGTGCGGCCGGCCATGGCGACGGTGGCCGTCTTCACGATGATCCCGATCTGGAACGACTTGTGGTTCCCGCTGATCCTGGCGCCGGCCGAAACGACGAAGACCGTGACGCTCGGCTCGCAGATCTTCATCGGGCAGTTCGTCACCAACTGGAACGCGGTTCTTTCGGCCCTGTCGCTGGCAATCTTCCCGGTGCTCGTCCTCTACGTCATCTTCTCGCGGCAGCTGATCCGCGGCATCACGGCAGGAGCGGTCAAATGAGTTCTTCCGCAAATCCGATCCGCGTGCTTGTCGCCGGTCTCGGCAATATGGGACGCAGCCATGCGCTTGCCTATCACGAGAACCCGGGCTTCGAGATCGCCGGCCTCGTCAACCGCTCGAAGGTCGCGCTGCCGGAGGCACTTTCCGGCTACGGGATCCTGCCTTCCTTTCCGGAGGCGCTGCTCGAACTCCGGCCGGAGCTCTGCTCGATCAACACCTATTCGGACAGCCACGCGGCCTATGCGGTGACGGCGATGGAGGCCGGCTGCCATGTCTTCGTCGAGAAGCCGTTGGCAACGACCGTCGCCGACGCGGAACGCGTCGTCGCCTGCGCCCGGGCCAACGGCCGCAAGCTCATCATCGGCTATATCCTGCGCCACCATCCGTCCTGGATGCGGCTGATCGGCGAGGCGCGCAAGCTGGGTCCGCCCTATGTGTTCCGCATGAACCTGAACCAGCAGTCGAGCGGGCAAACCTGGGCGACGCACAAGTCGCTGATGCAGACGACCGCGCCGATCGTCGATTGCGGCGTCCACTATGTCGACGTTATGTGCCAGATCACCGACGCCAAACCCGTCGAGGTGCGCGGCATGGGCCTGAGGCTCTCGAACGAGATCGCCGCCGACATGTACAATTACGGCCACCTGCAGGTGATCTTCGAGGACGGCTCGGTCGGCTGGTACGAGGCCGGCTGGGGGCCGATGATCTCCGAGACCGCCTTCTTCGTGAAGGACGTGATCTCGCCGAACGGATCGGTCTCGATCGTCATGGACCAGGGCGCCAAGTCCGACGACATCGACGTGCACACCAAGACCGCCGTCATCCGCCTGCACAGCGCGGCGACCGGTCCGGAGGGGCGTTTTGTCAAGCCCGACGAGGACCTTGAGATGGAAGGCGAGCCGGGCCATCAGGACCTCTGCGACCGCGAGCAGGCCTTCGTGCTCAAGGCCATTCGCGAAAACATCAATCTCGACCGGCACATGGACGATGCGGTGCAGTCGCTCCGCATCTGCCTGGCGGCGGACGAAAGCGTTCGCACCGGCAAGCCGGTCAAGCTTTAACCCAAGAGGGCGACACGTGGGATCACTGCAACTCAAATCCATCCGCAAGGCCTATGGCGGCCATGAGGTGCTGAAGGGCATCGACCTCGAGGTGAAGGACGGCGAATTCGTCATCTTCGTCGGCCCCTCCGGCTGCGGAAAGTCCACCCTCCTCCGGACCATTGCCGGCCTCGAGGACGCGACCTCCGGCAGCGTGCAGATCGACGGCGTCGAAGTCGGCCATGTCGCACCCGCCAAGCGCGGCATCGCCATGGTCTTCCAGTCCTATGCGCTCTATCCGCACCTGACGGTAAAGGACAATATGGGCCTCGGGCTGAAACAGGCCGGCGTGCCGAAACCCGAGATTGAGGAGAAGGTCGGCAAGGCGGCCGGCATGCTGTCGCTGGAACCCTATCTTGCGCGCCGCCCCGCCGAGCTTTCCGGCGGGCAGCGCCAGCGCGTCGCGATCGGCCGCGCCATCGTGCGCGAACCGAAGCTCTTCCTCTTCGACGAGCCCTTGTCGAACCTCGACGCGGCGCTGCGCGTCAATACGCGGCTGGAAATCGCCCGGCTGCATCGCAGCCTTCAGGCAACGATGATCTATGTCACCCACGACCAGGTCGAGGCGATGACGCTCGCCGACAAGATCGTCGTCCTGAACGGGGGCCGCATCGAGCAGGTCGGCTCGCCGATGGAACTCTACAACCGTCCCGCCAATCTCTTCGTCGCCGGCTTCATCGGCTCGCCGCAGATGAATTTCATCGACGGCGACAGGTTCGGCGACGGTGAGGCAAAGACGGTCGGCATCCGTCCCGAGCATATCGGCCTGTCGCGCGACGGCGGCGACTGGAAGGCGAAGGTGATCCATGTCGAGCATCTCGGCGCCGACACCATCGTCTATCTCGAATCCGATGAGGTCGGACCGCTCACGGTGCGGCTGTTCGGCGAACACCGCTATGCGGCCGACGACGTCGTACACGCCACCCCGGTGATCGGCGGCATGCACCGCTTCGACACCGATGGCCGGGTGATCAATTCCGGGCAGTAGCAGAATCTACCTGACTCTCGCGAAATCGGCTCGCGTCGATACCCCTCCCCAACCCCTCCCCACAAGGGGAAGGGGCTTGCGATGCCGCGCCCGCTTCCTTCATGTCTCATCGGATTGGAATCCTCGGATGTTGAAGATGACGTTGGGCGGGGCGGCGGGTGCGAGCCCCTCCCCCTTGTGGGGAGGGGTTGGAGAGGGGTCACGCGCCATCACAACTGCGTGAACAGAAAGCAGCAGCAAACCCAAAGGCACTGCCACTGCTGGCTTTCTTGCCCAACATTCTGCCGCGGCGATCCGGGTTGCGCCCCGGCGGAAATTAACATACATTCCTGTTTGTATATTAGCTTTCCGGTATCTTCCCCCGATTCCGGCTTTGCTCCATCTCCCTGACGGACCGCGCGGCAGACGCCGCGGGCGGTCCTTTGCATATTGGACATTGCGATGCATATGACCCGACCGATACTGGCCGCCTCGCTGGCAACCGTGCTCTTTCTCGCCGGCTGCCAGAAGAACGAAGAGCAGGCAGCCGCCCCGGCCTTTCCCCCGGCCGCGGTCGCCGTTTTCACCACGGCGGCGGAACCCTTGCCGATCACCAACGAGCTGCCAGGGCGCATCACGCCGACGCGGATCGCCGAGGTTCGGCCGCGCGTCTCGGGCATCGTCGTCGAACGGGTCTTCGAGCAGGGCACGATGGTCAAGGAAGGCGACGTGCTCTACCGGATCGACCCGGCGCCGTTCCAGGTCAAGGTCGACAGCGCCGCAGCGACGCTGAAGCGGGCGCTTGCCGTGCGCGACCAGGCCAAGCAGACCGCCGACCGGCAGTCGCGCCTCAAGGAAGCGCAGGTCACGGCCCTCCAGCAATATGACGACGCGATAGCAACGCTCGCCCAGGCCGAGGCCGATATCGGCATTGCCGAGGCCGGCCTCGCGGAAGCGAAGCTCAACCTTCAATACGCCGATGTGACTGCGCCGATCAGCGGCCGCATCGGCCGGGCGCTGATCACCGAAGGTGCGCTCGTCAGCACTACCGGCTCGGAAAACCTGGCAACGATCCAGCAGCTCAACCCGATCTATGCCGACTTCACCCAGTCGGCGACCGACCTGATCCGACTGCGCAAGGCGCTGCAGGATGGCCAGCTCATCAGCGGCAAGAACGAAGCGGAGGTCAAGCTCATCCTCGACGACGGCACGCCCTATGGCCTGGAAGGCCGGCTGCTCTTTTCCGAGGCGGCGGTCGATGCGACGACAGGCCAGGTGACGCTGCGCGGCGAGTTTCCCAACCCCAACAACGACCTGCTGCCGGGAATGTATGTGCGGGTGCAGATCCAGCAGGGGCTGGAGAAGGACGCCATCACCGTTCCGCAGCAGGCCGTGCAGCGCAACAATGCCGGCCAGTCCCAGGTCTATGTCGTCACCGCCGACAAGAAGGTCGAGTTCCGCAACGTCACGCTCGGCCGCACTGTCGGCGAGCGCTGGCAGGTCGCCTCCGGCCTCAAGGCCGGTGAAAAGGTGATCGTCGAAGGCTTCCAGAAGATCGGTCCCGGCGCCCCGGTCGAACCCACCGATTGGAAGCCGGGCGCCAAGCCCGGCGCCGAACAGCAGAGCGCAGCGGCCGGCGACAAGTCCGCCACCGCAGTGAAGTGAGAGCCTACCCATGCCCAGTTTCTTCATAGACAGGCCGATCTTCGCCTGGGTGGTGGCGATCTTTATCATGGTCGCCGGCATCATCGCCATTCCGCTGCTGCCCGTGTCGCAATATCCGGACGTCGCGCCGCCGCAGATCTCGATCAACACCACCTATCCCGGCGCCTCGTCGCAGGACACCTATCAGAGCGTCACGCGGCTGATCGAGGATGAGCTGAACGGCGTCGAGGGGCTGCTTTACTTCGAATCGACTTCGAGTGCGTCCGGCTCAGTAGAGATCAACGCCACCTTCGCCCCGGGCACCGACCCCAGCCAAGCCTCCGTCGACATCCAGAACCGGGTACAGCGCGTCGAGCCGCGGCTGCCCGATTCGGTGAAGCAGCAGGGCGTCCAGGTGGACGAAGCCGGTTCCGGCTTCCTGCTGATCATCTCGCTCACCTCGACCGACGGGTCGATGGACGCGATCGCCCTCGGTGACTACTTAAGCCGCAACGTCTTGAGCGAAATCCAGCGCGTGCCCGGCGTCGGCCGCGCCCAGATGTTCGCGACCGAGCGCTCGATGCGAGTCTGGCTCGATCCGGACAAGATGCTCGGCCTCAATCTGACTGCCGCCGACGTAACCGCGGCGGTGCAGGCGCAGAACGCCCAGATCGCCTCCGGCTCGATCGGCGCCCAGCCGAACCCGATCACCCAGCAGATCAGCGCCCCGGTGGTGATCAAGGGCCAGCTTTCGTCGCCCGAGGAATTCGGCGCCATCGTGCTTCGGGCCAACGCCGACGGCTCCGCCGTCAGGCTGCGCGACGTCGCCCGCATCGAGATCGGCGGCGAGAGCTATTCGTTCTCGACGCGCCTCAACGGCAAGCCTTCGGCCGCCATCGCCGTGCAGCTGTCGCCGAGCGGCAATGCAATCTCGACCTCGGAGGCGATCAAAGCGCGCATGGACGAGCTCGCCGAGTTCTTCCCGCCGGGGCTCGAATATTCCGTTCCCTACGACACCTCGCCCTTCGTCGCCGTGTCGATCCAGAAGGTGGTGGAGACACTCGTCGAAGCGGTCGCACTCGTCTTCCTGGTGATGTTCCTGTTCCTGCAAAACATCCGCTACACGATCATCCCGACGCTGGTCGTGCCGGTCGCCCTGCTCGGCACCTGCGCGGTCATGCTGGCGATGGGCTTCTCCATCAATGTGCTCACCATGTTCGGCATGGTGCTGGCGATCGGCATCCTCGTCGACGACGCAATCATCGTCGTCGAGAACGTCGAACGGATCATGTCGGAGGAGGGGCTGACGCCGAAGGAGGCGACCCGCAAGGCGATGAAGCAGATCACCGGCGCGGTGATCGGCATCACGCTGGTGCTCGCCTCGGTGTTCATTCCGATGGCCTTCTTCCCGGGCGCCGTCGGCGTGATCTATCGCCAGTTCAGCCTCACCATGGTGGTATCGATCCTGTTCTCGGCGTTCCTTGCCCTGTCGCTGACGCCGGCGCTCTGCGCCAGCTTCCTGAAACAGGTTCCGAAGGGTCATCACCACGCCAAGCGCGGCTTCTTCGGCTGGTTCAACCGCAGCTTCGACCGGACATCGCGCGGCTATACCGGCATGGTCGGGCGCCTGGTGACGCGGGCCGGCCGCTTCATGATCATCTACCTGGCGCTGCTCGGCGGGCTCGCCTGGGCCTTTATGCAGCTTCCCTCGTCCTTCCTGCCGGACGAGGACCAGGGCTTCGTCATCGTCATGATGCAGTTGCCGTCGGAAGCCACCGGAAACCGAACGACCGAGGTCATCGAACAGGCGGAGCATATTTTCGGCCAGGAGCCGGCGGTCGACACGATCGTCGCGATCAACGGCTTCTCCTTCTTCGGCACCGGCCAGAACGCGGGCCTCGCCTTCGTGACGCTCAAGGACTGGAGCGAACGAGACGCGGACAACGCCGCCCAGTCGATCGCCGGACGCGCGACGATGGCGATGGGCCAGATCAAGGACGCGATCAGCTTCGCGCTGTCGCCGCCGGCGATCCAGGGCCTCGGCACCACCGGCGGCTTCTCCTTCCGCCTGCAGGATCGCGCCGGGCTCGGGGAAACGGCACTTGCCGAGGCGCGCGACCAGCTTCTCGGCCTTGCCTCCCAAAGCAAGGTCGTGACCGGCGTCCGCTTCGAGGGCATGCCCGATGCGGCGCAGGTCAGCGTCAACATCGACCGCGAGAAGGCCAACACCTTCGGCGTCACCTTTGCCGACATCAACTCGACGATCTCGACCAATCTCGGCTCGTCCTATGTGAACGACTTCCCGAATGCCGGACGCATGCAGCGCGTCACGGTGCAGGCGGACGAGGGCCAACGCATGCAGACGGCCGATCTCTTGAACCTCAATGTCCGCAATTCGAACGGCGGCATGGTTCCTCTGTCGGCCTTCGCCAGCATCGAATGGGTCAAGGCGCCGACGCAGACGGTCGGCTATAACGGCTATCCGGCGGTTCGCATCAGCGGCGAGGCGGCGCCCGGCTACTCCTCCGGCGATGCGATCGCCGAGATGGAGCGGCTGGTGGCCCAGCTCCCGCCGGGCTTCGGCTATGAATGGACCGGACAATCGCTGCAGGAAATCCAGTCGGGCTCTCAGGCGCCGCTCTTGATCGCGCTCTCCTGCCTGCTCGTCTTCCTGTGCCTGGCGGCGCTTTACGAGAGCTGGTCCATTCCGGTCGCGGTCATCATGGTCGTGCCGCTCGGCGTCATCGGTGCGGTGCTGGCGGTGATGATGCGCGACATGCCGAACGACGTCTATTTCAAGGTCGGCCTGATCGCCATCATCGGGCTCTCGGCGAAGAACGCCATCCTGATCATCGAGTTCGCCAAGGAACTGCGCGAACAGGGCAAGTCGCTGATCGACGCGACGCTCGAAGCCGTGCACTTACGCTTCCGGCCTATCCTGATGACCTCGCTTGCCTTCACGCTCGGCGTCTTGCCGCTGGCGATCGCGACCGGCGCAAGCTCCGGCAGCCAGCGCGCCATCGGCACCGGCGTCATGGGCGGGATGATCTCGGCGACCGTGCTGGCGATCTTCTTCGTGCCGGTGTTCTTCGTGTTCGTCATGAAGATCTTCGAGCGCAGAAAAGCAACGCGGGCCGCATCCGAGAGCGCCACTCCCGCTGAATGAAGCGTAATGACGGCCCGCGCTCACCGGCGGGCCGTCTCCTGCCTGTTTCCTTAAATCGTAGCCGATCTAAGGAGAAAAACATGCAGCAATTCAAAGTGCTACAGCGACCTTTGCGCATCTGATAAGCCGCGCGGCGCTGCAGTAAGGAGAACGCCATGCGCCGAACCAAGGCCGATGCCGAGGAAACCCGAAGGAAGATCCTGAGCGCCGCCGAGCGCGTCTTCTACAAGAAGGGCGTCTCAGGCACGACCCTCGACGAGATTGCCAGCGAAGCCGGCGTGACGCGCGGCGCGATCTACTGGCATTTTGCCAACAAGACCGATCTCTTCCTCGCCCTCTATGAGGCAGTGCCGCTGCCGCACGAAGACATGATCGCGCGCGAGATCGAAACGGAGGCCTTCGACACGCTCGCCATCGTCGAGGAAGCGACCGTCGACTGGCTCGATCTGCTTGCCAGGGACGAGCAACGGCAGCGCATTCTGGCGATCATGCTGCGCTGCGACTATGACGACGACATGTCGACGGTGCTCATCAAGCAGAAGGTCGTAGACGAGCGCCACAACGCGATACTCGAACATGCCTTCGCGCGGGCCCTGGAGCGTGGGCAGTTGCAGGAGACGTGGACACCCGCCTCCGCGGTGCGGACACTAAACTGGATGATGATGGGGCTCTGCACCGACTGGCTGATTTTCGGCCGCCGCTTCGACCTCGCCGGCGAGGGGCGCGACGCTCTTGGACGCCTGTTCGAAAGCTTCCGGCGGGTGGTGGAAAAAAACGAGCAGGTCTCGGCCTGAGAGCCGTCATTCCCGTCAGGCCATGGAACGAGCAACCAGCGCCCATGAACGGACGTTTAGCATACCCGTCCGCTACAGCCGTTTCGGGCTCCATTGCCGTCGCCTGCTGGGCAGCTTCCGAACACTCCTGTCGCCTCCTCGCGCGGAACCACTGGCTATCTGCAACGTGCCTTGCATGTTACCATCGGGAGTTTCGTCTGGGAGAGCCGGACGCAGGGAGCAACGGGCATGGGAGCCAGGACCATCCGTTTTCTGGTCGGTTTAGCTGCTGGCTTTCTCGTATTGCCCCATCCAGTCAGTGCGCAGGAAGTGATTTATATCGTTCGGCACAGTGATCCGCCATCGACACTGAACCTGGATGAGATTCTCGACGAAACCCCGCTGTCGGAGTCCGGACAACAAAGGGCAAAAATGCTGGCTGAGCGACTGAAAGACGCCGGCGTTACCGCTATCTATGCCACACAAGCCACGCGTACCGTTGAGACGGCAGAGCCACTCGCGAAGACCCGTGGACTCGGAATTCGTGTTCATTCTTACGAGGACAGCGACGGCTTGGTCCGTCTACTTCGCTCAGAGAACGGCAGAGACAGAGTGCTTGTCGTTGGGCATTGGAGCACCATTCCAGAGATTCTCAAGGCGCTCGGATATCCTGAGGAAGTCAAGATCGAACGAAGTGCATATGACAACCTGTTCGTGGTCGTCCCGAAGGAAGAGCAGGCGCCGATCGTGCTGCACCTCCACTACTGACACTACTGAAAATTGAAGCTGCGTGCTTCGACCCATCAAGCGAGCGACCTAACGGGAGGGTTGTGTTCCGGACTACAGACCGCCCTTTCTCTTGCTCGCAGTTCGCTGATCGTCGGATGTCCATTGCCGGTCCGAAATTGCGAAGGGTTCTGGCCGGGAAGTTGTTTCCCGGGGTGAGATCGGCAGGCGCCGCAAAGGCTCGATCCAATAGCGGTGAGGAAGCATCGTCGGGGTATCCGCGCCGCGTCTCCATACGCGCTGCGCTGGCTTTCACCTTTGGTGTCATCATCGCAGTGACCGCAGCCGCGCTGATCCTCGCATTGGAAAGTGGTCGCCAGAACACCGTCGCTCTCGTCCGCGACCGCAGTGAGCGAATTATCGACACGATTGTGGAACGGACTCGATTGCACCTCGATCCAGCCCGCGACCAGTCCGAATTCCTGGCCAGGCTCTTCCGCGATGGCGATCTCGACCCGCAGGATGAAGCTGCCTCACTGAGCCAACTTCGGGCGGCACTCGCAGGTATCCCACAGGTCGCCGCGCTAGCCGTCATTCGCACCGATCTGAAGCAACTGCGCGCCGAACGCCATGGCGACGATATCGTTCTGCGACAGATCGACATGCGAACCGTGCCCGGGCTGGACGAAGCGTTCGAGATGGCGCGAAGCGCGGGTCACCCTGTCTGGGAAGAGCTTCTGTGGAGTGAACGGTTGAACCAGCCTCTCGTCAACGTTCGTACCCCCCTGTGGCATGAGGGTTCCTTTCTCGGGATTTTATTGACCGCGGTTACTGTTTCGGAGCTGTCGCGTTTTCTCGCCGAATCGCCCGCCGGGTCAGACGTCGGCGCGTTCATTCTTCTCGGCCGCAACCACGTCCTCGCTCATGCAGCACTTGCGCACAAGCCACAGTTGTTCAAGCGCGATAAACCCCTTCCGGAAGTGACCGAGATCGGGGACCCGGTGCTGGCCTCGATCTGGAGTCCAGATCCCGATTTGGGCGCAGCCGCCTTCGTCGGTTCTTCGAAAAGCCACGTCGTGACTGTCGATCGCGTTCCCTATGTCTTCATTTATCGCGACATCACAGGATACAGCGACCAACCTTGGGTCGTTGGCCGCTACCTGCCGCTCGACGAGATTGGCAGCGAAGTCCGCAGACTTGAACACGCGGCCTGGCTAGGGCTCGGGGCCGTCCTTGTGGCGGTCGCTGGCGCCTGGCTGGTCGGCTATGCGATTGGAAAGCCGATATTGCGTCTGGCGCGCGCAACGTCTGCAATTCGTACGCTCGATCTCACTTCTGCCCGCCCGCTCGCTGGCAGTCATCTGCGCGAACTGGACGAGGCAATACGAGCCTACAACGCGCTCATCGCGACCTTGCACTGGTTCGAGACCTATGGTCAAGCAGCTGATGGCACAGGGCGAACAGGCGTCAGCACTTGTAGAGCGGGAAGTCACGGTGCTGTTTACCGACATTGTCGACTTCACGAGCTTTGCCGAACGGCTATCGGCGTCCGATGCGGCGACGTTCCTCAATGACCACTTCCAGCAGCTTGCCGCCTGCGTGGAGGCGGAAGGTGGCACTATCGACAAGTACATCGGCGACTCGCTGATGGCATTTTGGGGGGCGCCGGAAATGCAGCCCGATCATTCCGCCCGGGCCTGTCGGGCAGCGATCGCGATCGCGGCGGCGATAGTTGGCGACAATCGGCGTCGACGAGGGCTTGGCCTGCCCCCCGTGCGAATCCGCATAGGCATCCATGCCGGCCCGGCGATGGTGGGAAATATCGGGGCTCCAGGGCGGATCAACTATACGCTGGTCGGAGACATCGTGAACACCGCCCAACGCATCGAGGATGTCGCCAAGAAATGCATGACCAACGAAGACGAAGCGGTCATTCTGGTCAGCGACGCCGTGCTGCGATCTGCGGGACCCGAATGCTCGGCGCAACCTGTCGGCGAGCATATATTGCGCGGCCGGCACGAGCCGACACATGTTTTCAGATTGGAGGCGAGTTGATCTCTAAGCAGACCTTCCGGCCCGACGCCGCGAAGGTCGCCTTCGGGTCAGACCTGTCCGTTCGCTGCCGAGAAACGAAGGCCCGCAGGGGTCCGTGACAGGACCTTCGCGTTATCAACGGAAAGAGACCGCTTGTGGCGCACGTGCCGTCGGATAGCTGGTGAACTGAAGTCTCGTTCCCACTCAAAACGGAAGTCTGTGGCGGCTATGGAGCGGCAGGTTTTCACCACTAATGCGCCTCGTCCCAGTTCTGCGCGGCGCGGGCATCCACCTTCAAGGGCACCCGCATGTCGAGCGCCGGCATCGCGGCATTCTCCATCACCGAAACGATCACCGGAAGGGTGCGCTCGATCTCGCCCTCCTCGACCTCGAAGATCAGTTCGTCGTGCACCTGCAGCAGCATGCGTGCGGAAAGCTTCGCTTCCTCGAGCGCCGGCTCCATCTTGACCATTGCGCGGCGGATGATGTCGGCGGCCGAACCCTGGATCGGCGCGTTGATCGAGGCGCGCTCGTTGAAGGCGCGCATCGAAGGATTGGAGGAGCGGATATCCGGATAGTGGGCGCGGCGGCCGAAGATCGTCTCGACATAGCCGTGCTCGCGGGCGAAGGCCTTGGTGTTCTCCATATAGTCGCGGATGCCCGGGAAGCGCTCGAAATAGCGCTTGATATAGTCGCCGGCTTCCGAGCGCTCGATCGACAGCTGGTTGGCAAGGCCGAAGGCGGAGATGCCGTAGATGATGCCGAAGTTGATCGCCTTGGCGCGCCGGCGGATCTCGCTCGGCATGCCTTCGACCGGAACGCCGAACATCTCGGATGCCGTCATCGCGTGAATGTCGACGCCGTCGGCAAAGGCCTGGCGAAGCTGCGGGATGTCGGCGACATGGGCGAGCACCCGCAGCTCGATCTGGCTGTAGTCGGCCGAGACCAGCTTGTGCCCAGGCGTCGCGATGAAGGCGGTGCGGATCTTGCGACCCTCGGCGGTCCTCACTGGAATGTTCTGCAGGTTCGGCTCCGAGGAGGAAAGCCGTCCTGTCGTCGTCGCGGCAAGCGCATAGCCGGTGTGAACGCGCTTCGTTTCCGGATGGACGAAGCCCGGCAGCGCGTCGGTATAGGTGGATTTGAGCTTGGTGAGCTGGCGCCAGTCGACGATCTTGCGCGGCAGTTCGTGGCCGACGGCGGCGAGATCCTCGAGCACCGAAGCGGAGGTCGACCATTGACCGGTCTTCGTCTTCGATCCGCCCGGAAAGCCCATCTTGCCGAACAGGATATCGCCGAGCTGCTTCGGCGAGCCGATCGTGAAGGTCTCGCCGGCCAGCCGATAGATCTCGTCCTCGAGGGCCGCGGCCCCCTGCGCCAGCTCGCCGGAGAGGCGCGAGAGGATCTGCCGGTCGACGGTAATGCCGCGCTCTTCCATATGCGCCAGCACGGCGATCAGCGGCTTTTCGAGCCGTTCATAGACGCGCGTCAGCCCCTTGGCGGCAAGCCGCGGCTTCAGAACGTGCCAGAGGCGCAGCGTCACATCGGCGTCCTCGGCCGCATAGGCAGTCGCCCTGTCGATGTCGACGAAATCGAAGCTCACCGACGCCTTGCCGGTGCCGGCAACGTCCTTGTAGGGGATCGGCGTGTGGCCGAGCCACCGCTCCGAGAGCGAATCCATGCCGTGCGTGCCGTTGCCGGCATCGACCACATAGGACATCAGCATCGTGTCGTCGAAGCTCTGCAGGGTGATGCCGTGCCGCTTCATGACGAGATAGTCGTATTTCAGGTTCTGGGCGACCTTAAGGACGGACGGGTCTTCCAACAGAACCTTTAGCCGGCTCAGCGCCTCGCGCATGGCGATCTGGTTTTCTACGAGACCGCCACCGAGCAGGTCACCGACGCCGCTCTTGTGAATCAGCGGCACATAGGCGGCGCGGATGGTGCCGCCCATAGGATTGTTGCTGTAATCGGCGATCGCCAGCGAGACGCCGCAGAGGTCGGCCCGCATCGGGTCGAGGGACGTCGTCTCCGTGTCGAAACCGAGGGCTCCCGTTTCGCGCGCATCGGCGATCCAACGGTCGAGGGTCGCAAGGTCGCGAATCGTCACATAGGCCGAATGGTCGAACGGCGCATTGGCGAAGAATTCGGCGCGCGCCTGCGCCAATCCCTGAGGCGTGGCGCCGGTGGCATCCGCGTCGCCCTTGCCTGTCAGGAACGAAACCGCCGCCTTGGCCGCATTGCCGCGCGGCGGCGCGGCGCTCGACGATGCCGGCGTCGGCGGCGGCCCGGCCGCCTCGCCCACGTCGAGGTCCGGCCCGTGCGCGGCCGCACCCCATTCGACCGGCACATGCGCCGGCTCGACCGCCTCCGCATCCGTATCGGTGGCCGCCGCGACGCGGCGCGTCAGGGTGGTGAATTCCATCGTCTTCAGGAAGGCGATGAGCTTCGGTCCATCCTGCGAATCGAGCCGCAGATCCTCGAGCGGCACGTCGAGCGGCGTGTCCTTCCTCAAAGTGACGAGTTCGCGCGACAGGCGCGCCAGCTCGGCATTGGCGATGATCGACTCGCGCCGTTTCTGCTGCTTGATCTCGCCGGCCCGCGAAAGCAGCGTGTCGAGATCCCCATATTCTTCGAGGAGCTGCGCCGCGGTCTTCGGACCGATGCCCGGAATGCCCGGCACGTTGTCGGTCGAATCGCCGGTCATCGCCTGGAGATCGATCATCTTCTCGGGCGGCACGCCCCATTTCTCGATCACGTCGGGAATGGTGATCTGCTTGTCCTTCATGCTGTCGTACATCGTCACATGGGGCGTGACCAATTGCATGAGGTCCTTGTCGGAGGAGACGATGGTGACGCCGGCGCCCGCCTCCTCGGCAAGGCGCGCATAGGTGGCGATCAGATCGTCCGCCTCGTAGCCTTCCTTCTCGATGCAGGGCAGGTTGAAGGCGCGGGTGGCGTGGCGGATCAGCCCGAATTGCGGGATCAGGTCTTCGGGCGGCGCCGTGCGGTTCGCCTTGTACTGGTCGTAGAGCGCATTGCGGAACGTCTTCGAGGAATAGTCGAAGATCACCGCGAAATGCGTCGGGGTCACGCCGACCGAGGTGTCGCGCGCATCGGTCAGAAGCTTCCAGAGCATGTTGCAGAAGCCGGCGACCGCGTTGACCGGAAGCCCGTCCGACTTGCGGTTGAGCGGCGGGATGGCATGGAACGCCCGGAAGATGAAACCCGAGCCGTCGACGAGGAAGAGATGATCACCGTTTTTCATGCGGCCATGGATAGCGCGGGGGGAGGCAAAGGTCCATTGCGGTTTCGTCCGAACCCTCACGGAAACGTTACGCATTTGTAATGTGCGAGTCGGCCGGGCAATCCTTGAAAAGCCACATTTGAATCCTCAAATCAGGGTGAGCGGCACTTAAACGATGCCGTCGTCTGGTGATTGGCCTGTCCCCCGCCCGCACCAGATGTGGACAAAGGCCTCATCCCCCTCTCCGGGCCTTTGTCCCGCTTTCACAGAGCCGCCACGGCGCCGCCTCCGCGCCGTGGCGGTTTTTGTTTGGATCGAGCACCGACAACTCCATCGCCTGCTTTGTAACTTGTCTTCGTGCCGATTCGCGCCTACCCATGAGGCATGGCCTTCAATCGGATGGACTCTGCGACCTATCTGGCCAGCCTGCTGGCAAGAAGCTTCTCGCGCGCTCTGCAGGCGCGGGCCCAGAAGCTCGGCTTCGCCCCCGGGCAATTTCCCATACTGCTCGAATTATGGGCCGAGGATGGGCTGACGCAGAAGCAGTTGCTCGACCGTCTGGACATCGAACAGGCGACCATGGCCAATACGCTCGCCCGCATGGAGCGCGACGGCCTCGTCGTCCGCCGCAAGCATCCGAACGACAGGCGTTCGCAGCAGATCTTCCTGACCGAACGGGCCCGGGACATGGAAGCGGCGGCCAAGGAGGCGGCGCTGGCGGCGGAGCAATCGCTTCTCGCCGGGTTTCGGCGCTTCGAGAAGGAGCTCATGCTCGAATATATGCGCATGGCGCTCGCCAATGCGGCACGCGGCGGCGAGCCTTCCTGATTGCCATCCGCGCAATTTATCGTTGCATCAAAAGATTTTGCTTAAAGCCGCCCGCATTCGATTCTAGGTTCGCCCGCGAGACCCACAAAGGATTCGCATGATGGCAGATATCACCCCCGTGCTCGGGCGCGCCGACGCAAACCTCCCTGCAAGCCTCGAGCGGCTTTTCGACCTCGTCCGCATCCAGTCCATCTCCACCGACCCGGCCTTCAAGGCCGAGTGCCGCAAGGCGGCCGAATGGCTGGTGGCGGAACTCGAAGCCCTCGGCTTCGAAGCCTCGGTGCGCGACACGCCCGGCCATCCGATGGTCGTCGCCCATCATGCCGCCGAAAAGGCCAGCGCGCCTCACCTGCTCTTCTACGGTCACTACGACGTGCAGCCGGTCGATCCCCTGAACCTCTGGGACGCGCCTCCGTTCGAACCGGCGATCAAGGAGCTCGAACCCGGCCGGAAAGTGATCACCGGCCGCGGCACGTCCGACGACAAGGGGCAGTTGCTGACCTTCGTCGAGGCGGTGCGGGCCTACAAGGAGACGCACAAGGCGCTTCCCTGCCGAATCACAATTCTCTTCGAAGGCGAGGAGGAATCCGGCTCCCCTTCGCTGAAGCCCTTCCTCGAGGCCAATGCCGCCGAACTCAAGGCGGACTATGCGCTGATCTGCGACACCGGCATGTGGGACCGCGAGACGCCGGCGGTATCGGCCGGCCTGCGCGGCCTCGTCGGCGAGGAAATCGTCGTCACGGCGGCGGACCGCGACCTGCATTCCGGCCTTTTCGGCGGCGCCGCGGCCAATCCGATCCATATCCTCACCGACATCCTCGCCGGACTTCACGACGGAACCGGTCGCGTGACGCTCGACAATTTCTATGACGGCGTCGAGGAGACGCCGGTTGCGATCAAGGCGAGCTGGGAGACGCTCGGCAGGACGGCCGAGAAATTCCTCGGCGATGTCGGCCTTTCCATTCCCGCCGGGGAGAAGGGGCGTTCGGTGCTGGAACTGACCTGGGCACGGCCAACCGCGGAGGTCAACGGCATCAGCGGCGGCTATACCGGCGAAGGCTTCAAGACGGTGATCGCCGCGCAGGCCTCCGCCAAGGTCTCCTTCCGCCTCGTCGGCGACCAGGACCCGGCAAGGATCCGCGAGAGCTTCCGCGCCTATGTCCGCTCGAAGATTCCGGCGGACTGCTCGGTTGAGTTCCACGCCCATGGTGCTTCGCCGGCTATCCATCTTCCTTACGATTCGGCGCTTCTGACCACCGCCAAGGCGGCGCTCTCCGCAGAATGGCCGAAGCCGGCCATCGTCATCGGCATGGGCGGCTCGATCCCGATCGTCGGCGACTTCCAGAAGATGCTCGGCATGGAATCGCTGCTTGCGGTTTCGGCCTTGCCGACGACCGCATTCACTCGCCCAACGAGAAATACGAGCTGACATCCTTCCACAAGGGCATCCGCTCATGGATCCGCATCCTCGACGCGCTTGCCGGTTGAGGTCGCGCGGAACCCTCCAGCGCCGCGCGTCCAATCGGACGCGCTGAGGCCGCTTCAGCTCTTTGAATTGCTGCATGTTTTTACACTTAAATCGGCGACGATTTGAGGAAACACGCAGGATCGGTCATCGCTGCTTGACCTCACCGCTTCGGGATGCTTCCCTTTTTGAAAACGCACAGAATGGGAATGGGCTGTTGGCAAGGGCGAGTATCGAGGCATCGCGTCTGAGACGCGATTCTTTCTGCAATGGCGAGTATGGCCGTTCTGGCGGCGCCCTCAATACCCGGACAAGCCGCGGTCGATCCGTCTTTCTGGCGCCAGCATGAAACGGCTCAAGGCATATTTCTGGCCCGCCGTGGGGCTGGCGGCGATCGTCCTTTCGGTCCGCGCGCTGATCCATGAATTGCGCGGGCTGTCGCTGAACGAGTTCATCGCCAGTTTCCAGGCGATCTCGATCGAGAGCTGGGTGCTCGCAATCGCCGCGACGCTGGTCGCCTATGCGGCGCTTGCCGCCTATGACAAGCTGGCGCTCGACCATCTCGGCCACAGGATCTCGATCTGGTTCATCACGCTCTGCTCGTTCACGACCTATGCGCTGTCGCACAATCTCGGCGCCTCGGTGTTTTCCGGCGCCGTGGTGCGCTATCGCGCCTATCGCTCGAAAGGACTGACGCCCGGCGAGATCGGCATCCTCGTCGCCTTCTGCTCCTTCACCTTCACCCTCGGCACGCTGATGCTCTCGGCAATCGTGCTGCTTGCCAAGCCGGACATCATCGAGCGGTTTGCCGAGGTGCTGCCGATCGAGATGTCGCTGACGACTGGCGGTCTGCTGCTGGCACTTATCTGCCTCTACATCCTTGGAAGTCTGATCGGCCTTCGGCCGCTGCGCACCCGATGGTTTCAGCTTCACTACCCGCGGCCTTCGATCGTGTTCCGGCAATTGGTCATCGCCCCGGTCGAACTGCTGGGCGCCGCCGGCATCATCTATTTCGCGCTGCCGGAGGCCGGCAATCCCGGCTATATCGTCGTTCTCGGCATCTTCCTCGCCTCCTTCTCGGCGGCGCTGCTGTCGCATGCTCCGGGCGGCCTCGGCGTACTCGAACTCGTCTTCATCGCCGCCCTGCCCGAGATGGACCCGGCCGACGTGCTGGCGGCGCTGGCGATCTTCCGCCTGCTTTACCTGCTGATCCCGTTCGTCATGGCGCTCGTCGTCATCTTCGTCTTTGAGCATTCGCGCTTCCTGGAACAGCGCGACGCGAAGGGGTCATAGCTGCCGATAAGGCTATCAGGGCGCATTGCAAACGCCGGGTATCGCCTTTTCGATCGGTCCCTCCGCCTCATCGAGGCGCGCCGTCTCGATCTGGTAGGGGGTGAACGGCGGCACCTGCAGCGACGGGTTGATGATTCTCGCGACATAGCAGCCGGAAAAGAAGCGGATCCTGCCTTCCTGCTCGACAGACTTGATCGCCACCGGCACGGCCGCGTAGATGCTGCCGGCGGCACCCTCGGTGGTCACCTCGCCGATCCGCACCTCGACCGCTTCGGTCTTCGCGTAACCGTCGGCAAAGGCCTTGAACTCGCCGACCGGCTTCGCATCGCCGAAATAGGCATAGGCCCGGGCATATTCCCTGCGATTGATGGCGTTATAGAGCGAGCGAACGAGTGCCGCGCCGTCGGAACGGTCGTCGACGTAAGGGACGGATTCCTGCGCCCTGCCCTCGGTGCTCAATACCGAAAGGGCTGCCAGTGCCGGAAGGATTATCGAACGAAGCCTCATCATCTCCCTTTCGAGCGGATCATTATGGCCGGCACACCGCCGACCAGACGTCCGCACGATCGGTCATGATCACGACGATTTTGAGTTGAGACGATGAAACCCGCTACACCGGCGGCAGGCCCGCCTTGCGCCTTGCGACGACGCGCTCGCGCCAGACGGTGAAGATCCCCGCGGCCACCACCAGCAGCGATCCCATGATCATGTTGGCCGTCAGGGTCTCGCCGAAGATCGTCACACCCATGATCGAGGCGAAGACGAGCTGCAGGTAGGTGAGCGGCTGCACCGCGACGGCATCGAGCAGGTCGTAGGCGCGAATCAGGAAATAATGGCTGAGGCTGCCGGTGACGCAGAGGAGGAGCATCCACACCCAGTCCGGCCCCGACAGCGTCGCCCAGAAGAACGGGCCGACGAGACTGATCGCCGCGGCGCCGACGACGCCCGTGTAGAAGAAGCTCGTCATCGCCGAATCCTCGCGGCTGACAAGTCGCGTCGCGATGGCATAGACCGCGAACATCAGTGCGCCAGCGAGCGGCAGGAGAAAGTCGACCTCGAACGTGCCCTCGCCCGGTTTCAGGATCAACAGCACGCCGACGAGACCGGCGGCGATCGCCGACCAGCGGCGCCAGCCGACGCGCTCGCCGAGCAGCGGCATCGACAGCAGCGCGACGAAGATCGGCGTCGCCGCCAGGATCGCCTGCGAATGCGCGAGCCCGACGACGGTGAAGGCGGTGATGACGACGACGATCTGGGCCGGCAGCAGCACGCCGCGCAGCACCTGAAGCAGCGGCCTCTTCGTCACCGCGGTGGCGCGCAGCCCGGCCGGCGACCGCCACGCCAAGGTGATGGCGAAGGCGGCGAAGGCCCAGTAGCGGATCATCGCCACGAAGACCGGCGGATAGTTGGCGCCGAGATGTTTGGAAAGCCCGTCTTGGATCGAGAAGATGACGATCGCCAGGAGTGCGAAGACGTAGCCGTTTGCCTTGGATCCCATGCGCCCGTCGATACACGCGTCCAGCGACTAAGACCACGATTTTCTCAGGCATTTTCTGCAGCCGCGCCGCAGCAGCTCCGAGATCGGGTGAGTTGACAGAAAAAGACCCCGAGCCGGGAGGAGGTGGCGTCGGGGTCTTCAAACTCGGCCGGTTCCTGGGAGGAGGAGTGAAACCGACCCGCATCGGGCGCCGCGGGAGGAGGTGCAGCGCTTCGATGAGGATGATCATAAGTCATTCCGGCTGATTTAATATCGCCAATGTTGCATCGCAGCATTGCAGTGGATGCAAAGCGGACTGCTGGTGTCCTGTCTGCACCGCGGCGCGCGCTACCGGGTGACCGCCCCGTAGTGCGTCGCCGATCGAGACAAGGCCCTGCAGCCGCAGCGCCAGTCGGGCCGTCGATGCCAAGGTTCTGAAGGCGCTAGGTTTTTCCCCGATCCCATTCTTAACTCCCCCTTAAATTACCGCATTTAGAGTCGACGGATCGGCATGAAGCGGGACGGCACGACCGGCGCCGCACGACAATCGCGCCGCCGGCGTCGCCCAAGAGCGACGATGAACCGGTCCGGCTTCAGGGGACAGATCCTACCGGCATGGCGAGCAGAAAATCAGGGCAGCGGATCGAGCCTTCCTTCGGCGGCGACTACGATGACGACGACGGTCTGCGCATCGACGCGAGCGACCGCGTCAGCGGTGGCGGACGCAAGGTGAAGCGCACGCCGCCGAGCGGCAAGGGCGGGCGCCAGACGCGCGGCAGGCGTGCTGGCCGAGCCGGCGGGTCCGGTGGCGGCCTCTTCGGGCCGGTTCGGCGGCTTGCCTATTGGTGCGTCGTGCTTGGCATCTGGGGGGCGATCGGTGTCGGCGGCCTGGTGCTTTACTACGGCGCGCGCATGCCGAGCGCGACGAGCTGGTCGATCCCCGAGCGTCCGCCGAACGTCAAGATTCTTGCCGTCAACGGCGACATCGTTGCCAATCGCGGCGCCACCGGCGGCGAGGCGCTGGCGCTCGAGGACATGTCCCCCTACATCCCGCAGGCGGTGATCGCCATCGAGGACCGCCGTTTCTACTCGCATTTCGGCGTCGACCCGCTGGGGCTGGCGCGCGCCATGCTGACCAATCTGACGAGCGGCCGCATGGTCCAGGGCGGCTCGACGCTGACGCAGCAGCTTGCCAAGAACCTGTTCCTGTCGCCGGAGCGCACGCTCGAACGGAAGGTGCAGGAGGTGCTGCTGGCCTTCTGGCTGGAGCAGAAATACACCAAGGACCAGATCCTGGCGATGTATCTCAACCGCGTCTTCTTCGGCTCCAACGCCTATGGTGTCGAGGCGGCGTCGCGGCGCTACTTCAACAAGTCGGCGCGCGACGTCAATCTCGGCGAAGCGGCGGTGCTTGCCGGCCTGTTGAAGGCGCCGTCGCGACTGTCGCCGGCGCGTGATCCTGAAGCGGCCGAGGCGCGCGCCCAGGTGGTGCTCGGCGCCATGCGCGAGGAAGGCTTCATCTCCGACGCCGAGATCAAGACGGCGATGTCGCAGACGCCGACCAGGGCCAAGAGCTTCTGGTCGGGCGCCGAGCACTATGTCGCCGACATGGTGATGGACCAGCTCCCGGGCATGATCGGCGAGGTCAGCCAAGACCTGATCGTCGACACCACCATCGATCTGTCGCTCGAGAAGAAGGCCGAAGAGGTGCTCGCGGCATCACTCGACGAGGAGGGCGGCAAGCTCAACGCCTCGCAGGCGGCGCTCGTCTCGATCGACGGGACCGGCGCGATCCGGGCGCTGGTCGGCGGCAGGGACTATGCGGAGAGCCAGTTCGACCGCGCCTCGAAGGCGAAGCGCCAGCCGGGCTCGGCCTTCAAGCCTTTCGTTTATGCAGCCGCGCTCGAAATCGGCCGCACTCCAATGTCGGTGCGCAACGACGCGCCTGTCCGGATCGGCAACTGGACGCCGGAGAACTACGACCAGAAATATCGTGGCGAGGTGACGCTCACCGATGCGCTCGCCAATTCGCTGAACACCATCGCCGCCCAACTCGTCATGGAGGTCGGTCCGCCGAACGTCGTCAAGCTCGCGCATCGCCTCGGGATCGATTCCGAGATGCAGGCAAACGCTTCGATCGCCCTCGGCACCTCCGAGGTCTCGCTCGTCGAGCTCACCTCCTCCTACGCGCCCTTCATGAATGGCGGCTTCAAGGCGACGCCGCATGTCATCCGCCGCATTTCCACCGCCGACGGTACGGTGCTCTACGAGAACACCTATGACAACCCGCCGCGCGTGCTCGATCCGGCGATCGTCAGCGAGATGAACCAAATGTTGGTGCGGGTATTGACCGACGGCACCGGCAAGAAAGCGCGCCTGCCCGGTTGGGAGGCGGCCGGCAAGACCGGCACGACGCAATCCTTTCGCGACGCGCTGTTCGTCGGCTATACATCCAACCTGACGACCGGCGTCTGGTTCGGCAACGACGACGGCAAGTCGATGAAGAAGGTCACCGGCGGCGGACTGCCGGCCAAGGCCTGGCACGACTTCATGGTCGCCGCGCATGAGGGGCTTTCGCCCTCGCCGCTCTTCGGCACGACGGGCGTCCAGCCGGTCTTCGACGAGGGTAGCCCCGTCGCCGGCGGCGAAGCGCTCCCCGACGGCTTCGGTGATCCCGCAGCCTTCCCGGAACGGCCGGCAGCGATGGACGGGGCGATCGCCGTCGATCAGAGCCGCCCGGCAGGAGAGCCGACGGGCGGCCCGGTCCCGCCGGCGGGCGTCGGCGAGACGACCGGCGCAACCCGCCGCACGACGCTTTTCGAACTGTTGACCGGCGGCTGAGCAAGGCTCATCCAGCGGCGGGCCGCCG
>NZ_AUTC01000151.1 GCF_001461695.1 Sinorhizobium fredii USDA 205
GTATCGCGCGCATGGGACAGCCGAAGACGGCTTGCATTTGGCCCTGCTCGCGCCGCAGAATGCCTTGCAGTCCGAAACGCCGGTCCTTATATACGCCGCATCGACGTAGCCTGCCGGCTGCGATCAAATCCAAAGAGCATCCCGTTAGGGGCTGTCCCATGAATGCCTGACCGGGTTCCGACAGTCCGCTGCAAGGAGAGAACGACATGGCTAAAGTTATTGGTATTGACCTGGGAACGACCAACTCCTGCGTCGCCGTGATGGACGGCAAGGACGCGAAGGTGATCGAAAACGCCGAAGGCGCGCGCACCACCCCGTCGATGGTGGCCTTCTCCGAAGATGGCGAACGCCTGGTCGGCCAGCCGGCCAAGCGTCAGGCCGTCACCAATCCGGAAAACACTCTTTTTGCGATCAAGCGCCTGATCGGCCGCACCTTCGAGGACCCGACGACCCAGAAGGACAAGGGGATGGTCCCCTACAAGATCGTCAAGGCCGACAATGGCGACGCCTGGGTCGAGGCGCACGGCACGAACTATTCCCCGTCGCAGATCTCCGCGATGATCCTTCAGAAGATGAAGGAAACGGCCGAGTCCTACCTCGGCGAGAAGGTTGAGAAGGCCGTCATCACCGTTCCGGCCTACTTCAACGACGCCCAGCGCCAGGCCACCAAGGACGCCGGCAAGATCGCCGGTCTCGACGTGCTGCGCATCATCAACGAGCCGACCGCGGCCGCGCTTGCCTATGGCCTCGACAAGAAGGAAGGCAAGACGATCGCCGTCTACGACTTGGGCGGCGGCACCTTCGACATTTCCGTGCTCGAAATCGGCGACGGCGTCTTCGAGGTGAAGTCCACCAATGGCGACACCTTCCTCGGCGGCGAAGACTTCGACATGCGCCTCGTCGAGTACCTGGCCTCCGAGTTCAAGAAGGAGCAGGGCGTCGACCTCAAGAACGACAAGCTTGCGCTGCAGCGCCTCAAGGAAGCTGCCGAAAAGGCCAAGATCGAGCTGTCGTCCTCGCAGCAGACCGAGATCAACCTGCCGTTCATCACGGCCGATGCCTCCGGTCCGAAGCACCTGACGATGAAGCTGTCGCGCGCCAAGTTCGAAAGCCTCGTCGAGGACCTGATCCAGAAGACCATCGCGCCCTGCAAGGCGGCGCTGAAGGATGCCGGCGTCTCGGCTGCCGAAATCGACGAAGTCGTTCTCGTCGGCGGCATGACCCGCATGCCGAAGGTCCAGGAAACCGTGAAGCAGCTGTTCGGCAAGGAGCCGCACAAGGGCGTCAATCCGGATGAAGTGGTCGCCATGGGCGCCGCCATCCAGGCCGGCGTGCTGCAGGGCGACGTCAAGGACGTCCTGCTCCTCGACGTGACGCCTCTGTCGCTCGGCATCGAGACGCTCGGCGGCGTCTTCACCCGCCTGATCGAGCGCAACACGACGATCCCGACCAAAAAGTCGCAGGTCTTCTCGACGGCCGACGACAACCAGTCCGCCGTGACGATCCGCGTCTCCCAGGGCGAACGCGAGATGGCGGCCGACAACAAGCTGCTCGGCCAGTTCGACCTCGTCGGCATTCCGCCGGCACCGCGCGGCATGCCGCAGATCGAAGTCACCTTCGACATCGACGCCAACGGCATCGTGCAGGTCTCCGCGAAGGACAAGGGCACCGGCAAGGAGCACCAGATCCGCATCCAGGCCTCCGGCGGCCTTTCCGACGCCGACATCGAGAAGATGGTCAAGGATGCCGAAGCCAATGCCGAGGCGGACAAGAAGCGCCGCGAATCGGTCGAGGCCAAGAACCAGGCCGAAAGCCTGATCCATTCTTCGGAGAAGTCGCTGAAGGAATATGGCGACAAGGTTTCCGAGACGGATCGCAAGGCGATCAGCGACGCGATCGCGGCGCTGAAGACCTCCGTCGAAACGTCCGAGCCGGACGCCGAGGACATCAAGGCCAAGACCAACACGCTCATGGAGGTTTCCATGAAGCTCGGCCAGGCGATCTATGAATCCCAGCAGGCGGAAGCGGCGCATGCGGATGCCGCCGCCGATGCCAAGCGCGACGGCGACGATGTCGTCGATGCCGACTATGAGGAAGTCAAGGACGACGACGACCGCAAGCGGTCGGCATAAGCACTCCTCCGACGAACCAGCGAAGCCCGGGACCGTTCCCGGGCTTTTCTGTTAGGCCGCGTAGCGGCGTCGCCGGCGCTCGGCGATCATTCCGCACGATGATGCAAGGACAGGTTGCGGTAAATGGTACTGGAACGCCATTCTTCCGACAAAAAAGCGCTCGGTCGCTCGCTTGGCTATGGTATCGCGCTTCAAGGTTTACTAAATCCTGTGGCAAGATAATCGGGCAGAGTCGGATCGCGCTGGCAAGCCTTGTCAACTGGACAATCTTTGAAGCATGAAACGTGATCTTTACGAAACGCTTGGCGTTGCAAGAAACGCGGACGAGAAGGAGCTGAAAAGCGCCTTCCGCAAACTGGCGATGAAATATCACCCGGACCGCAATCCCGGGGACCAGGAAGCGGAAAAGTCCTTCAAGGAAATCAACCAGGCCTACGAGACGCTGAAGGATCCGCAGAAGCGTGCGGCCTACGACCGCTACGGCCACGCAGCCTTCGAGCAGGGCGGCATGGGAGCCGGCAACGGCTTCGCCGGCGGCAGCGCCGGCGGCTTCTCGGACATTTTCGAAGACATCTTCGGCGAGATGATGGGCGGCGGCCGTCAGCGCCGCTCGTCGGGCGGACGCGAACGCGGTGCGGACCTTCGCTACAATATGGAGATCACCCTCGAGGAGGCCTATTCCGGCAAGACGGCTCAGATCCGCGTGCCGACGTCAGTCACCTGCGACGTCTGCACGGGCTCGGGCGCGAAGCCGGGCACCAGCCCGAAGACCTGCGCCACCTGTCAGGGCTCCGGCCGCATCCGCGCCGCCCAGGGCTTCTTCTCGATCGAACGCACCTGCCCGACCTGCGGCGGCCGCGGCCAGACGATCACCGATCCCTGCACCAAATGTCATGGCCAGGGCCGGGTCACCGAGGAGCGCACGCTGTCGGTCAACATTCCGACCGGCATCGAGGACGGCACGCGCATCCGCCTCTCCGGCGAGGGCGAAGCCGGCCTGCGCGGCGGTCCCCCCGGCGACCTCTATATTTTTCTGTCGGTCAGGCCGCATGAGTTCTACCAGCGCGACGGAGCAGACCTCTACTGCAGCGTGCCGATCTCGATGACGACCGCGACACTTGGCGGCAAGTTCGACGTCACCACGCTCGACGGCACGAAATCGCGCGTCACCGTGCCGGAGGGCACCCAGGCCGGCAAGCAGTTCCGCCTGAAGGGCAAGGGCATGCCGGTGCTGCGCTCCAACCAGACGGGCGATCTCTATATCCAGATCCAGATCGAGACGCCGCAGAAGCTCACCAAGCGGCAGCGCGAACTGTTGCAGGAGTTCGAGCAAATCTCCTCCAAGGAGAACAACCCGCAATCGACGGGCTTCTTCTCCCGGATGAAGGATTTCTTCGACACGCTGAGCGAATAGCCAAGCCGAGCCTTCGATTTTGCCCCTCTCCTCGGGTTTAACCCGAGGACTGACCCTCTCGCCGTAAGGACGGGGAGAGGGGACTGGGCGCGCTCCGCTTGCCCCTTCGCCCCGCTTGCGGGGTGAAGGTCGTGGCAGCGGGATGAGGGCAGTTCACTCGCAGCACCCTCAGCCTACCGCCCCCGCCAATTGCCACAGGCCGAGGGCAACCAGCACCGACCCGGCGAGCCGCGACGGAAGGCGACCGGCCGGCAGCAGCTTCTCGACCAGCACGAAGGAAGCAATCGCGGCGATCCACAGCACATTCATGATGCCGCCGACGAACAGGAGAGCCATCAACGCCCAACAGCAGCCGACGCAATAGAAACCATGGCGGAAACCGAGCCTGACGGCACCGCGCGGATCGCTTCGGAAGCCGCCGTGTCTCTGCAGGAAGACGATCGGCGCCTGGCACTGTGCCAGGCAAGCGTCCTTGAGCGGCGTCCATTGGTACATTCCCGCAACGATCAGCACGATGCCGCTGAAGACAGGACTGGCGCTCGCCAGCGACGACGTCAGCAGCGTGCCTTCGATCAGCCATTGTCCGAGCGTGGCGGCGAGCGCGAAGCCGGTCCACGCCATGAGATAGCCGCCGGTGAAATAGCCGGCCGAAGCGAAAGGCTTGCCGTCCCTGAGGCTCTGCCGCCCGACACGGGCATAGAGAAGGATCATCGGCGACGCCGAAGGAAGCATCATGCCGACCATCATCACCACCCACATGGTCAGGGTGAAGGCGGCTTCGACGGCGCTCCAGGGACGCGGCGAAAGGCCGAGCATTGCGTCGAGCGGACCAGCCCCCGCCCCGCTTCCCATGTCCATATCCATGCCGGGGTCCATGGGCATGGTCGCATCCATGCCCGCCTCGGGCATCGACATGCCGCCCATATCCATCCCGGCGGCCAGCCAGAGAATGTAGAGCCAGGCGATCACCGCCAACAAGGCGATCGCCGCAGCGACGATCGCCCGGTCACGGCGCAACAGGGTTTCAAGCGCAGAGTCGGTCATGGTGTCAGTGCACCACGCCGCGCTCGGTCATGTGGATCCTGGCGAAATGGGCGTGCGAGTCCGACAGGGACAGCGACAGCGGACCGGTCGTATCGGCCCAGCCACGCCCCATCTCGCAGGTGTCGTACTCGAAGCCGTTCGGCAGATTGAGCCGGGCGCGGTGCGCCTCTCCGGTGACCGGATTGAGGATCGGCTCGCCGCGCCCCTCGATCCACCCCGGCACGCTGACGCGCGCCGTCCGCTTCTCGATGTCGACCTCGAAGCCGATTGGCGCGAAAACCGGGTCGTGGAACGTTTCGAAGGTCGTCGAGAACACCTGGAAGAAGGTGGCACCGGGTTCGGTGTCCTGCCCGCTCATGATGCGCAGCAGTGCCTCGCGCTGCGCATCCGAAGCGCGATCGTCGACGATCGGCACGACTTCGCCCCTGCCCTCATGGATGGCGCCCGGCCAGGCGACGATCATCCCGCACCTCAGGCCGTCGAGGCGGATGTCGCCGTGATGGCCTTCCTCGATCTCGATCACCCCCACCGCGCTGCAATGCCCGTGCGTCGGCAAGGCATTGAACTGGCAGGGGCAGCCATAGGCGCAGTTGCAATGAATGAATTCGCGGCCCTTGATCGTCCATTTGACGTCCGTCATCGTCCCCTCCTACTGCATGTCTCCTTAAATCGACCTCGATCTAAGGAGCGACCTTTGCGCGCCTGATAAGGCGTGCGGCGCTGTAGAGACAATTCGTCAGGCCAGGAAAATATACACCGCGCCGGAAACGCTGCCAACGCGCGACGGCGCCCTGGCGACGAACCATTTTGGGGCGGGAGCGGGCTTGGGTGCGCCTTAACCGATCAGATCGGCGGCGAAATAGGTGAACGCCGCAATCAGCGCCGCCGACGGCATCGTGATCACCCAGGCGATGACGATGTTTCCGGCAAGGCCCCAGCGCACGGCCGAGACGCGCCGGGCCGAACCAACACCGATGATGGCGCCGGTGATCGTGTGGGTCGTCGAGACCGGAATGCCGAGCCAGGTGGCGGCGAACAACGTGATGGCGCCGCCGGTCTCGGCACAGAAGCCCTGCATCGGGTTGAGCTTGGTGATCTTCGATCCCATCGTGTGGACGATCCTCCAGCCGCCGAAAAGGGTGCCGAGGGCGATCGCCGCCTGGCAGGTGATGACCACCCAGAAGGGGACGTGGAATTCCGGCCCGAGATAGCCCTGGGAGAAGAGAAGCACGGCGATGATGCCCATGGTCTTCTGGGCGTCGTTGCCGCCATGGCCGAGAGAATAGAGCGAGGCCGATATGAATTGCAGCCCGCGGAAGGTGTTGTCGACGGCGAAGGGCGTCTGGCGCACGAACAGCCAGGAGACGATCAGCACCAGCAGGAGAGCCAGCACGAAGCCGATCCCAGGCGACATGACGATGGCGCCGGCGGTCTTCAAGAGGCCGGCCCAGACGATGGAGCTGAAGCCGGCCTTGGCAAGACCTGCGCCGACGAGACCGCCGACGAGCGCGTGCGAGGAGCTCGACGGGATGCCGAAGACCCAGGTCAAGATATTCCAGACGATCGCGCCGATCAGCGCGGCAAAGATGACCTGGGGCGTAACGATCCCGGGATCGATGATACCCTTGCCGAGCGTCTCGGCCACGTGCAGGCCGAAGAACAGGAAGGCGATGAAGTTGAAGAACGCCGCCCACATGACGGCATATTGCGGCCGCAGCACCCGCGTCGAAACGATCGTCGCGATCGAATTGGCCGCGTCGTGCAATCCGTTCAGGAAGTCGAAGAACAGGGCAACCCCAATGAGGCCCACAAGGAGCGGGAAGGCGAGCGTCGCGTCCATCAGACGTTCTCGATCACGATGCCGCTGATTTCGTTGGCAACATCCTCGAAGCGGTCGACGACCTTTTCCAGCTCGCCATAGAGCTCGCTGCCGATGATATAGGCCATAGGATTGGTGCCGCCATGGCGCTTGTACAGGTCCTTCAGGCCCTGCTCGTGCAGTTCGTCGGAACGCCCTTCGACGCGGGTGACCTCCTCGGCGATGGTGCTCAGGCGCTGCGCGTTGACACCGATCCGGTTGAGCAGCGGGATGGCCTCGGCGACGAGATGGGCGGCATCGACGACCGCCGCGCCCATCGCCTGCATGCCGGGGTCGAAGCTCTTCTGCTCGTAAAGCCGGATGGTCTTCACCGTCTTGTGCATCATGTCGATCGCATCGTCCATCGACTGGATGAGATCCTTGATGTCACCGCGGTCGAAGGGTGTGATGAAGCTGCGGCGTACCGCCAGCAGGACTTCTCGGGTGATTTCGTCGGCCTCGTTCTCGAGCGCGACGATGCGGTCGCAATGGCGCTCGATGTCCGGTCCGCCGGAGAGCAATGCGTTCAATGCCTCCGCCGCCTCCATGACGGTGCGCGAATGCTGTTCGAAGAGATCGAAGAAGCGGTCTTCACGGGGGAGAAGCTTGCGAAACAGGCCGAGCATCAGCGATCCATACGATTGTTGTCATGCGCCTGTCATATTGTACCTGCACGCCCGTGAAAAGTTCCGAAGCGACGGAAAATCAGCGCTTTCCCACAGGGGTTTCGGCTCCGAACGCGCCTGACGCGGGCAAGGTGGCGGGGTTGCCCCTCGGGCGAGGCTTTCGCCTTGCCTTGGCCGGGCTTTCGTCCTACCTGACAGGCACGTCGAATTCGGACCCGCAATGCCCCACAAGGTCTCTCTCACTCGCCTGAAGCTCACCGACTTTCGCAACTATGCGGCGCTGGCGCTCGATCTCGACCAGCGCCATGTGGTGCTGACCGGCGAGAACGGCGCGGGCAAGACCAATCTGATGGAGGCGATCTCGTTTCTGTCGCCGGGCCGCGGCCTGCGGCGCGCCGCCTACGCGGATGTCGCCCGCGTCGGCGCGGCGGACGGCTTCTCGGTCTTCGCGGCCGTCGAGGGCATGGAAGGCCCGGTGGAGATCGGCACAGGAACGGCCGGTACGGAGGAAGGGCAATCGCGCCGCCTCAGGCTCAACGGCACGCCGGCCCGCACCGTCGACGAGCTCACCGACCATCTGCGCGTGCTGTGGCTAACGCCGGCGATGGACGGCCTGTTCACCGGCCCGTCCTCCGACCGGCGGCGGTTTCTCGACCGGCTGGTGCTGTCGCTCGATCCCGAGCACGGCCGGCGTGCCAGCGAGTTCGACCGGGCCATGCGCAGCCGCAACCGGCTGCTCTCGGAATTCCGGCCGGATCCCGCCTGGCTGACCGCCATCGAGCGGGAAATGGCCGGATTGGGCGTGTCGATGGCGCTCGCCCGCCTGGAAATGCTTGGTCTGCTGACGGCGCTCGTGGAGCGCAGCCAGAGTGGCGGCACCTTCCCTTCCGCCAGCCTGTCGCTTGCCGGATTTCTCGACGATTGCCACGGCCTGCCGGCCTACGATCTCGAAGAGCGCTATCTCTCGATGCTTCAGGACGGCCGCGGCCGCGATGCGGCGGCCGGTCGAACGCTCGACGGACCGCACCGCAGCGATCTGATGATCCGCCACCGGGAAAAGGACATGGAGGCGGAACGCTGCTCGACCGGCGAACAGAAGGCGCTGCTCGTCGGGCTTGTGCTTGCCCATGCGCGGCTCGTCGGCGACATGACCGGGCACGCGCCGATCCTTCTGCTTGACGAGATCGCCGCCCATCTCGACCAGGGACGG
The DNA here is from genome assembly GCF_001461695.1 of Sinorhizobium fredii USDA 205. Classification (GTDB taxonomy): domain Bacteria; phylum Pseudomonadota; class Alphaproteobacteria; order Rhizobiales; family Rhizobiaceae; genus Sinorhizobium; species Sinorhizobium fredii. The sequence continues at coordinate 8,285 of NZ_AUTC01000151.1, forward strand.
CGCGCCGCGCTCTTCGATCGCGTCGACGAGCTCGGCGGCCAGGCCTTCATGACCGGGACGGACCGGGCGATGTTCGAGGCGCTGGGTGAGCGGGCCCACTATCTGACCGTTGCAAACGGCTGCGTTTCGGAGTGACATCCGCCTGCTCGGCGGCCGCTGCTGAACGGGCGGCAGAAATCCTACGGAGACGGAAATGACCGCAGCAGCCCTCGACTCATCGGAAATCGCCCGCTATGCGCGCCATATCGTCCTGCCCGAGATCGGCGGCGCCGGGCAGCAGAAGCTGAAAGCGGCGCGCGTGCTGGTCATCGGTGCGGGCGGGCTCGGCGCTCCGGTGCTGCAATATCTCGCCGCCGCCGGTGTCGGCAGGATCGGCATCGTCGATGACGACGTCGTCTCGCTGTCGAACCTGCAGCGCCAGGTCATTCACGCCACCAGCGATATCGGCCGGTCGAAGGTCGAAAGCGCCGCCGCCGCAATCGCCAACCTCAACCCGCACGTGGCGGTCGCGCCGCACGCACAGCGCCTCGCAGCGGAAAACGCCGAAGCGATCTTGCGGCAATACGATCTCGTCGTCGACGGTTCGGACAATTTCGAGACGCGCTATCTGGCGGCGGATGCGGCGGAGGCGGCCCGGATCCCGCTCGTCACCGGCGCCGTCGGGCGCTTCGACGGCTCCGTTACCGTGTTGAAGCCCTACGAGACGGACGCCGACGGCCATCCCAACCCCTCCTATCGCGATCTCTTCCCGACGCCGCCGCCGCCGGGCGCGGTGCCGGCCTGTGCGGAAGCGGGCGTAGTCGGCGCCTTGACCGGCGTCATCGGCACGTTGCAGGCGATGGAGACGATCAAGCTCATCGCCGGCATCGGCGAGCCGCTCGTCGGACGGCTGCTCCTCTATGACGGGCTGGCGGCCGCGTTCAACACGATCCGCTATCGCCGCGACAAGCGTTGAGAGCCGGATGGAAACGATTCGCCTCGGCCCGAGCTTCGACCGCTACGAGGAGCTTCTGGCGCTGATCCTGAAATCCTTCGCCTATATGGACGGGCGCATCGATCCGCCGTCCTCCTCCCATGCGCTGACGGCCGAGTCGCTACGCCGGAGGTCGGAGGAGGAGATCGGCTTCGCTGCTACCACCGGGCCCGATATTATCGGCTGCGTATTCTGCAAACCCGAACCGGACTGCCTCTATATCGGCAAGCTGGCCATCGATCCCGCCCACCAGGGCAAAGGCCTCGGACGCCGGCTGCTTGCCGCCGCCGAGGAGACCGCCCGAAGCTTCGGCCTGCCGGCGCTGAGACTGCAGACGCGCATAGAACTAACCGAAAATCACGCCACCTTCGCGGCCTGGGGCTTCGTCGAAACGAGCCGCTCCGCCCATCCCGATTTCACCCGCCCGACCTCGATCGAGATGCGGAAAACGCTTTCGACGAAAGCCACCAGTTCCAAAGCGTAAGCCCCTCCCCAACCCCTCCCCACAAGGGGGCGGGACTTCCCGGCGGCGGCCGCTCCACACATTTGAATCATTGTCACTCGCGGAGGTGTTTCGCTGGGCGAGACGGCGACGCCCGCAAGCCCCTCCCCCCCCTTGTGGGGAGGGGTCGCCGAGCACGTCCTATTCCCGTCCCGGCAGCACCCGGTCTGGCGGGCGATGACCGTCGAAGAAGGTGCGGATGTTGATCACCACCTTTTCGCCCATGTCGATGCGGCCTTCGAGCGTCGCCGAGCTCATATGCGGCAGGAGCACGACCTTGCCTTCGCCGGCGAGCTTGATCAGCTTCGGGTTGACAGCCGGTTCGTTCTCGAAGACGTCGAGGCCGGCACCGGCAATCTTGCCCTCCCGCAGGCATTTGATCATCGCCGTCTCGTCGATCACGTCGCCGCGTGCGGTGTTGACGATGTAACTGTCGGGGCGCATCAGCGCGAGGCGCCGCGCCGAGAGCAGGTGATAGGTGGCGGGTGTCGACGGGCAATTGACGGAAACGATATCGACGCGGGCGAGCATCTGGTCGAGGCTGTCCCAATAGGTCGCCTCCAGCATCTCCTCGGTCTCCCGCTTGGCGCGGTGGCGGTTGTGATAGTGGATCGAAAGGCCGAAGGCCTTGGCGCGGCGAGCCACCGCAGTGCCGATCCGCCCCATGCCGACAATGCCGATGCGCTTGCCGGCGATGCGGCGGCCGAGCATCCAAGTCGGCGACCAGCCGGCCCATTCGCCCCTGCGGTCGGTCAGCACCTGCGCACCCTCGGCGAGCCGGCGCGGCACCGCGAGGATCAGCGCCATGGTCATGTCGGCGGTGTCTTCCGTCAGCACGTTCGGCGTGTTGGTGACGGTGATGCCCTTGCGCGCCGCGGCGTCAACATCAATGTTGTCGACGCCGTTCGAGAAGGCCGCGATCAGCTTCAATTGCGGCCCCGCCTGCTCGATCAGCGCCGCATCGATCCGGTCCGTCAGCGTCGGCACCAGCACATCGACCCTTTTCACCGCGGCAACCAGCTCCGGCTGGCTGCGCGGCGTGTCGTCGACATTGAGCTCGGCGTCGAAGAGTTCGCGCATCCGGGTTTCGACGACTTCCGGCAGTTGCCGGGTGATGTAGACGGTTGGCTTCTTCTTGCTTGTCATTCCTGTGAGCGGCCCTCGTTGACGGGTCGTTAACCAAGTTGAGTGATAGTTTCTCCCTATAGCCGCAACTTCTACCAGACCCGGTGGGGAAGACAATTGAAAGTCGCTGTCCGGGTTCAGGATTCGCGGCGGGCGTCCGGCCAGGGCGCTTCTGCGTGCTTCCTTGGATCGAAGACGACCCCGGGGATTAAAACATGCGGCAATTCAAAGTGCTACAGCGTCCTTTGTGCGCCTGAGACGGTGAAGGGGCGCGCAGTGGAGACGCCGCAAGGCTTCGCTTACGATCGGATATGGGCTTCGTCATGCGTCACATCATTTCCAAAGCCTCTATATGGTTGCTGGCTATGTTCCTCGGAACCGCCATCATGAATTCCACGGCCTTTGCCCAAGCGGCCAAGGGCCCGAGCGGTCTGCCGCTCCCCCGCTTCGTCAGTCTCAAGTCCAGGAGCGTCAACCTGAGGATCGGGCCGAGCCTCGATTACGCGGTGGCCTTCCGCTATCTGAAAACCGGCGTTCCCGTCGAGATCATCCAGGAGTACGACAACTGGCGCCGCATCCGCGACGCCGACGGAACGGAGGGCTGGGTCAACCAGGCGCTGCTCTCCGGCGATCGCACCGCCGTTGCCGCACCGTGGATGCGCGGCAAGGGCGAAGGCATCTTCGTCAATCTGAGACGCGACCCACAGAGTACGGCACCGATCGTTGCCCGCATGCAGCCGGGCGTGCTGCTGCATATCGGCGAATGCAATGGCGACTGGTGCCATGCCGAGACGCAAGGCGTCGAAGGCTGGATCGCCCAGAGCGAAATCTGGGGCGCCTATCCGGGCGAAGCCTTCAAATAGGCCGCGCCCGGCCTGCGCCGCACGCCCTTCAGTCCCCTCTCCCCGCAAGCGGGTGAGGGGATCCTTTCATGTGCAAGCCCCCTTAGACGAGAGTGGCTTCGCGCGCCGCGGTCGCGAGCGATAGCATCGGGCGCGGGCCGATCTGGCCGATGACGATGCCGGCCGCCAGATTGCCGAGCTTGCTGCAATCCTCGAGCGAACGGCCGGCGGTGTAGCCATAGAGGAAGCCGGCCGCATAAAGGTCGCCCGCGCCGGTCGTATCGACCACCTGCCCCACCGCACTGGCGCGGACGCGCACCCGTTCCTCGCCGCGCACGACGATCGAGCCTTCCTCGCTAAGCGTCACGGCGGCGAGCTTGCAATCCTTGGCGAGCGTCCTGAGCGCGAGCTCGAAATCCTCCGTCTCGTAAAGCGCCAAAGCCTCCTGCTTGTTGGCGAAGACGATGTCGACGGTGCCGGAGCGCATCAGTTCGAGAAACTCGTCCCGATAGCGATGCACGCAGAAACTGTCCGACAGCGTCATCGCCGTCTCGCGACCATGGGCATGGGCAATTCGCGCCGCCTCGCGGATGGCGTCCTTGGCGCGCGGCGGATCCCAGAGATAGCCCTCGAAATAGGTGACCCTGGATTGGGCGACGACGTCGACCTCGACGTCCTCCGGGCCGAGCTCGACACAGGCGCCGAGATAGGTGTTCATCGAGCGCTCGCCGTCCTCGGTGACGAAGATCATCGAGCGCGCAGTGGGCGGCTGGCTGTCGAGCGGCCTGGTCTGGAAATGCACGCCCTGGGCGCGGATGTCGTGGGTGAAGATCTGGCCGAGCTGGTCGTTGGCGATCTTGCCGAAATAGGCCGCCCGCCCGCCGAGGCTCGCCACACCCGCGGCGGTGTTGCCGGCGCTGCCGCCGGAGGCTTCGACCGCCGGGCCCATGCGCGAATAGAGGAGTTCCGCCCGCTCCGCATCGATGAGGTTCATCGCGCCCTTGATGATGCCGTTGTGTACGAGAAAGCTGTCATCGCAGCGCGCAATGATATCGACGATCGCATTGCCGATCGTCAGTACATCGAATTTCGTCATGAGCTCCGTCCGGTTCCTGAATGGCCGGTGTTCGTTAATAGCGGTTTTCCGGCCATTTGGAAGACACTACTGCATGTCTCCTTAAATCGACCTCGAGTTAAGGACAAAGACATGCAGCACTTCAAAGTTCTACAGCGACCTTGCACGCCTGATAAGGCGCGCGGCGCTGTAGAGCGCCGTGCGACGTTCCAGACGCACGAAAATCGCCGCAGCATACAAGCTCAGTCATCAAATCGGCTCCGATGCGATGCCGGCGATCATGCCGGCAGGGCCTTCTCCTCATAGGCCTTGGCGAACTCCGCGCTCGGCGGGATCGGCTTGATGACATCGATCATCACGCCGTTCGGGTCGGCGGTGATGAAATGGCGCTGGCCGAAGTCCTCGTCGCAAAGCGCCTTGAGGATCGGAAGCCCGGCTGACTGCAGCTCGGCGTAGAGGCGATCGGGATCGTCGACCTCGAAATTCAGGAGCAGGCCTTGAACGGGAGCTCGGTGGCGCTCCGGCACGGTCTCGTGACGATAGTCGAGAACGGCAAGCGTGACGTGCTCGTCTTCCGTCGACTGCAGATGCATGTACCAGTCGCTGACGAAAAGCGCCTCGAAGCGAAAGTGCCTCACGTAGAAGTCGGCGGTCGCCCGCACATCGGCCGTCATGATCACCGGATAGTAGCTCGTCGATTTCATGCTTTCCCTCCATCGACCTTTTTCATACAATCTGTATGTATGCAACCAGAAAAACCCCGCCGCTCGAATCGCGAGCGCTCGGACACGACCCGCGCTGCCATCCTCGATGCGGCGCGCGAACTTTTCATCGCCAAAGGCTATGCGGACACGGCGACGCCGGACATCGTCGCCGCGGCGGGACTGACCCGCGGAGCGCTCTATCACCACTTCGAGGACAAGAAGGCCCTGTTTCGAGCCGTCGTCGAACAGGAGGCGGGCCAGGTCGCCGCGGCGATCGAGCTCTCCGACACTGGGCAGGGTGCGCCCCGAGACGCTTTGCTTGCGGGTGCTTCCGCCTATTTCGACGCGATGGCGATGCCGGGGCGAGTCCGCCTGTTGTTGCTTGACGGCCCTGCAGTTCTCGGCGTTGCGGAAATAGCAGCCATCGACGCAGCGCATGGCGGGCGGACGTTGCAGGAGGGGCTCGCGGCCGCCATGCCGCCAGGTCGAATCGACGAGAAAGGCCTCGCCGCGACGGCGGTATTGCTCTCGGCCGCTTTCGACCGGGCGGCGCTCGAAATCGAGGCCGGCGCCGCGCGGGCACCCTATCTTCATGCGATCGGCCGACTGATCGACGGGCTGATCGACCGGTGACGTGCGAAACGCGCAGGAATGTCAGCCGGCGACGGGAATGACCTGCGGAGGCAGTTCGACGAGCGGCGCCGGAATGTCGCAACTCTTTTCGGGCGACTTGCAGATATCGGCGATGATGCAGCGCTCGCATTCCGGCCGGCGCGCCTTGCACACATAGCGGCCGTGCAGGATCAGCCAGTGATGGGCGTGGTAGAGATATTTCTGCGGGATGACCCGCATCAGATTGGCCTCGACCTCGTCCGGTGTCTTGCCGGGTGCCAGCCGGATGCGGTTGGCGATGCGGAAGAGATGCGTGTCGACGGCGATCGTCGACTGGCCGAAGGCCATCTGCAGAACCACATTGGCGGTCTTGCGGCCGACGCCCGGCAAGGTCATCAGTTCCTCGCGCGTCTTCGGCACCGCGCCGCCGAAGTCGGCGATCAGCCTCTCGCTGAGCGCAATGACGTTCTTCGCCTTGTTGCGGTAGAGGCCGATCGTCTTGATGGCGTCGCGCAGCTTTTCTTCGCCGAGGGCAAGCATCTTTTCCGGCGTGTCGGCGACGGCGAAGAGCGGCCGCGTCGCCTTGTTGACGCCGGCATCCGTCGCCTGCGCCGACAGGGCCACCGCCACCAGCAGCGTAAAGGCGTTGACATGTTCGAGCTCGCCCTTCGGCTCCGGCCGCTGGACCGAGAGGCGGCGAAAGATCTCCTCGACATCCGCCTTGCGGTAGACACTGCGTTGCCGCGTGGCTCGGCGGGCAGCCGACGCCGCTCTCGGGTTCGCGGTCCCTGGCGACAATTTGAGCTTCACGTTTTTCATGCCACATCTATAGTCATTGGGTATGACCGAAGGCAACGCCGAGACAAGCATCAACGATGAGCCGATCTTCGCGGCCGAGCTCACGCCCTACCGCTCGCTCGGCTTCAGGGGCTTCAAGATCCTGCTGATGATCGCCGGGGCCATGAGTGCAATGCATGTCCTCGTGTTCCTGGTCGTCGGCGCCTGGCCGATCGTGTTCTTCTTCGGCCTCGATTTCGTGCTGCTCCTCGGCGCCTTCTGGCTCAATTATCACTCGGCGCACGCCCGCGAGGAGGTCAGCGTGTCGCGCACCGACGTGTCGGTGAGGAAGTTCGCTCCGTCGGGGCGGATGACCGAGCTCCGTTTCAATCCCTTCTGGGCGCGCTTCAGCATCAGGCGCCACCAGGAGATCGGCATCGTCTCGATGAAGATCAGCGGCGGCGGCCGACAGACGGACATCGGCTCGTTCCTCAACCGCGACGACCGCGAAACCTTCGCCGTCGCCTTCTCCCGCGCCTTGGCCACGGCCAGATCGCGATGAATCAAGAATCGGGTGGTTATCCGGTCCCCCGCATGGTTTCCTGCGGCATGACAGGAGATGATCCATGAACGTCGTGACAAGCATTCCTACCGAAATCACCCCTGATGGCACCGATTACGACACGGTGCGGCACGTCATCGAGATACTGACGGAGGATTACCGCGACCAGCCGTCGCTCGAGACGATCGCCCGCCGCCTCCGCCAGTCGCCGACGCAACTCCAGAAGGTCTTCACCCGCTGGGCCGGCCTTTCGCCAAAAGCCTTCCTGCAGGCGGTTACGCTCGACCATGCCAAGCGGTTGCTGCGGCAGGAGGGCATGCCCCTGCTCGAGGCCAGCATCGAAGTCGGGCTCTCAGGCCCCGGGCGGCTCCACGACCTCTTCGTCACCCATGAGGCGATGTCGCCGGGCGAGTGGAAGGCGCGCGGCGCCGGCCTGACGATCCGCTATGGCTTCCACCCCTCGCCCTTCGGCACGGCATTGGTGATGATCACCGACCGCGGCCTCGCAGGCCTTGCCTTTGCCGATGCCGGCGAGGAGCGCGAGAGCTTCGAGGACATGGCCCGCCGCTGGCCGAACGCCACCTACCTGGAGGACAGCGCCGCCACGGCGCGGTACGCGGCGCGCATCTTCAACCCGGAGCGCTGGTGCGCCGAGGAACCGCTCAACATCGTGCTGATCGGCTCGGATTTCCAGATCCGGGTCTGGCAGGCGCTCTTGAACATTCCGCTCGGCAAGGCGACGACCTATTCGAAGATCGCCGGCGAAATCGGCCAGCCGACGGCGTCGCGCGCCGTCGGCGCCGCGGTCGGGCGCAACCCGATTTCCTTCGTCGTGCCCTGCCACCGGGCGCTTGGCAAGGGCGGCGAGCTCACCGGCTACCACTGGGGGCTGACGCGAAAGCGGGCGATCCTCGGTTGGGAAGCGGGAAAAGCGTGAGACAAAAAAGGGGCGCCGCGGCGCCCCTCTTGCTTCGATGGAGGATTTGGGCGCTCAGTGCGCGGCCGACATGTCGCCGAGCACTTCCTTGGAAGCGACGGTGGAATCCGCCTTGAGCTTGTAGACCATCGGCACGCCGGTCGCGAGGTTGAGGTTCAGGACCTGCTCCTTGGTCAAGTGGTCGAGCACCATCACCAGCGATCGCAGCGAGTTGCCGTGCGCCGCGACCAGCACCTTCTCGCCGGCCAGCACACGCGGCAGGATTTCGGTCAGGTAATAGGGCCAGACGCGCGCGCCGGTGTCGCGCAGGCTCTCGCCGCCGGGCGGCGGCACGTCATAGGATCGGCGCCAGATATGGACCTGCTCCTCGCCCCATTTGGCGCGGGCATCGTCCTTGTTGAGGCCGGAAAGATCGCCGTAGTCGCGTTCATTGAGCGCCTGGTCGCAGATCGTTTCGAGCGACGACTGCCCGACGGCATCGAGCACCATCTGGCAGGTGCGCTGGGCACGGACGAGCACGGAGGTGAAGGCGATGTCGAATTTGATGCCGTATTCGGCGAGCGCCTTGCCGCCGGCCTTCGCCTCCTCGACGCCGAGCTCGGTCAGGTCCGGATCGCGCCAGCCGGTGAAAAGGTTCTTCAGGTTCCATTCGCTCTGGCCGTGCCGGACGAGGACGAGAGTGCCGCTCATTTCAATTTCCTCTTTGAGAGTTTGACGTGTCAGTTGAGCCCGAGAACATCGAGCATGGAATAGAAGCCGGGCTTCTGGTTGCGGCCCCAAAGGGCGGCCGCGACGGCGCCGCGAGCAAAGATCGAGCGATCCGTGGCGCTGTGCGACAAAGTCACCAGTTCGCCCTCGCCGGCAAGAATCACCGAGTGCTCGCCGACGACCGAGCCGCCGCGCAGCGTCGCGAAGCCGATCGTGCCTTGCGGCCGCGGGCCGGTATGGCCGTCGCGCACCTTGACGGACTGATCGGCAAGGTCGATGCCACGCCCCTTGGCCGCCGCCTCGCCGAGCAGGAGCGCCGTGCCCGAAGGCGCGTCGACCTTGTGCTTATGATGCATTTCGAGAATCTCGATGTCCCAATCCCTGGCCGAAAGCGCACGCGCCGCCGTCTCCGTCAGCACGCCGAGAAGGTTGACGCCGAGGCTCATATTGCCCGACTTGACGACGCGGGCATGGCGGGCCGCGGCGCGGACCTTCGCCTCGTCATCGGCTGAACATCCGGTCGTGCCGATGACATGGACGATGCGCGCCTGTGCCGCAAGGCCGGCGAATTCGACGGTTCCCGCCGGTGCGGTGAAATCGAGCACCCCCTCCGCCTCCACGAAGGCTTCGAGTGGCTTGTCGGTGATCGGGACGCCGATCGGCCCCAATCCTGCGAGTTCGCCCGCGTCGCGGCCGATGAAGGGCGAGTTCGACCGCTCGATCGCGGCATGCAGCCGCACGCCGGCCGTCTCGTGAACGATCCGGATCAGCGTCTGGCCCATTCGACCGGCCGCGCCGACCACCACGAGCTTCATGTCCGTTTCGCTCATCGCCAGATTTCCTCGCGTCTATAGGATTTTCGCTTCATCGGGCAGGTCAGCGCTGCTGCCCTGCAGATTGTGGAGGCGAGCGTAGAGACCGTCCGGCCGCCGTGCAAG
>NZ_AUTC01000152.1 GCF_001461695.1 Sinorhizobium fredii USDA 205
CTGCGACATTTCGATTCACCCAGGCCGTTCCCCGGACAGCCCTGCGCTTGTGGGGAGAAGGTCCCGGCAGGCCGGATGAGGGGCCGCCCACCCACCTACGCTGGCGACATCACCCAGAACTCTCTTGCGCCCTGAGGTTCAGGATCAGCCGTTCCTGGCCCACCCGAATGACGTTTTCCATGGCGCTGCGGGCGCCTTCCTCGTTGCGGCGGCCAATTTCTTCGACGATGCGGATATGCGCCATTGCGACGCGGTCGATTTCGCTGTCGTCCGCCGAGGGGCTGGTGAGCCGGAAGACGCCGACAAGCGCGGCTTCGATCAAGCTCCCGACCGAGCGCATGAACGGGTTGAGCGAGGCTTCCAGCAGCCGCAGGTGAAAGTCGAGGTCCGCTTTCGCCAGCGTCTGCCCGCTATGGCCGGCATCCGCCATCGCCACCGCAAGCCGCATCATCCAGGCAATGTCCGCATCCGTTGCGCGGCGGGCGGCAAGGCTTGCGGCATAGGGTTCGAGCGCGAGGCGCACTTCGCTGACATGGCGCAGGAACTCTTCGTCGACGCCGGCGCTGAAATGCCAGGTGAGCACGTCGCCGTCGAACAGGTTCCAATTGGCACGCGGCAGGACGCGCGTGCCGATCCGCGCCCGCGCCACGACGAGTCCCTTGGCGGCGAGCGTTTTCATCGCTTCGCGCAGCACAGTGCGGGAGACGTTGAAGCGCGCTGCAAGTTCGGTGTCGCCGGGAAGTGTATCGCCGACGGCGAACCGCCCAGAGACGATCGCCTGGCCAAGCTCGTCGACGACGAGCCGGTGGCTGGTCCGCTTGCCCGGTTGATGCCCGAAACCCGACGACGGCATTTTACACGGCCCCCCACCTCGTCATGCGGGCTGCCGGCCGTTGCGCGACAGGCGGATGATCCCCTTCTGAAGAAGGATGAAGGCGAACAGCAGCAGGCCGATCAGGATCTTGGTCCACCAGCTCGAAAGCGTTCCGTCGAAGGTGATGTAGGTCTGGATGAGGCCCTGGATGAAAATCCCGACCAGCGTGCCGGCGACGAAGCCGGAGCCGCCGGTCAGTAGTGTCCCGCCGATGACGACGGCGGTGATCGCGTCGAGCTCGACGCCGACGGCCGCGAGGGAATAGCCGGCGGACGTGTAGAGCGAGAACACGATGCCGGAGAGACCCGCCAGCAGTCCCGAAAGCGCATAGATCCTGACGGTCGTGCTTGCGACCGGCACGCCCATGAGTTTGGCCGTCGCCGTGCCGCCACCAAGTGCATAGACATTCGTCCCGAAGCGGGTCCGGTGTGCGATCAGGATGCCGGCGGCAAAGACAAGCATCATCAGGCCGCCGATGAGGGTGATCCGCCCGCCACCCGGCAGCTTGAAGTAGAGGCTCTTCAGCGTTGCGTAGAACGGATGCTTGATCGGGACGGAATCGATCGACAACACGAAGGCCATGCCACGGGCGAGGAACATGCCGGCAAGGGTGACGATAAAGGCCGGCATTTCGAGATGATGGATGATCGCTCCCATGAGCGCGCCGAAGAGCGTCGTGATCACGAGAACAAGGGCGAAAGCGGCAAGCGGATGGATGCTGGTCTGTTCCAGCACGACCGCGAGGAAAACGCCGGTAAAGGCGATCACCGCGCCGATCGACAGGTCGATGCCGCCGGACAGAATGACGAAGGTCATGCCGACGGCGGCAATGCCGAGGAAGGCGTTGTCGGTCAGCAGGTTGCCGATCACTCGCGTCGAAAGCATGTTCGGGTACTGCGCGATGCAAAGGGCATAGCTCAGAAGGAAGATCAGGATCGTCGCCGTAAGCGGAAGATATTTCTGCTTCATTTTGCTTCTCGCTCGGTCGGTTTACCGGCTGCGCGCGGAATGCTCACGAATGTGAAGGCGGCACGGAAACGCGGCGACTGGAGCACCAGGATGAAGACGATGATCGCCGCCTTGATGATGAGGTTGAATTCCGGCGGGAAGCCCGAAAGGAGAATGCCGGTATTGATCGCCTGGATGATGATGGCGCCGAGCACCGACGCGGCGATGCTGAAGCGGCCGCCGAGCAGCGATGTGCCGCCGACCACGACCGCCAGGATCGCATCGAGCTCCAGCCAGAGCCCGGCATTGTTGGCGTCAGCCCCCTTGATGTCGGCCGCAGCGATGACGCCGGCGATTGCTGCGCACAGGCCGGAAAGGACATAGGCGGCGATAAGCAGCACCGGGGTGAAGACGCCCGAGAGCGTGCTCGCCTCACGATTGACACCGACCGCCTCGACGAGCATGCCGAGCGCCGTCCGGCGGACGACCAGCGCGACCAGGATGCCGAAGAGCAGCCAGATGACCACCGGCATCGGCAGGCCGGCAAAGGATCCGCTGCCGATGAAGATGAGACCGGGATCGTTGAAGGTGAGGATGGCGCCCTCGGTGATGAGTTGGGCGATGCCCCGCCCGGCGACCATGAGCACGAGCGTCGCGATGATCGGTTGGATATCGAGGACGGCGACGAGGATGCCGTTCCAGATGCCGCAGAGGATGCCGATGGCAAGCGTGACGAGGAGCGTTTCGGCTAGCGAATGGCCGGAGGTGATCAGCGAGGCGGACACCGCACCGCAGATCGCCATAACGGCGCCGACCGAGAGATCGATGCCCTTGGTGGCGATGACGACCGTCATGCCGATCGCCAGCAACACGACGGGAGCGCCGCGGTTCAGGATGTCGATGAGGCTGCCGTAGAGCCGGTCGTTCTGAATTTTAAGGTTTAAGAACCCTGGAAAAATCATTGAAATTGCGACGATAATGATCGTTAGAGCAATTAGCTGCGGCAGCAGTCTTGTCAGATAGGTCCGGACGGTCGAAGTCACGATGCCTCCCGCTGGTTGGCCGCGGCAATCGCTTCGACGATCTGATGCGCGGTAATACGGTCTCCGCCGAGTTCGGCGACATGGCTGCGGTCGCGCAGCACCACGACCCGCGTGCTGTAGGCGACCAGCTCCTCGATTTCCGATGAGATGACGATCAGCGACAGGCCCTTCTCGCGCAGGCTCTCGATCAGCCTGACGATCTCGGCATGCGCGCCGACATCGATGCCGCGCGTCGGCTCGTCGAGGATCAGGAATTCGGGTTCGGTGGCAAGCCAGCGGGCGAGGATCGCCTTTTGCTGGTTGCCGCCGGAAAGCAGCCTGATCGGCTTCTCCCGGTCGGCAGTGCGGATGTCGAGCGCGCGAATATAGTGGTCCGCCAGCCGGTTCTGCTCGGCACGCGAGATCGGCCGCGTCCAGCCGCGCCTCGCCTGCAGGGCGAGCACGATGTTTTCGCGTACCGACAGATCGCCGACGATACCGGCCGTCTTGCGGTCCTCCGGGCAGAAGCCGAATTTCTTGCGGATGGCCGCCCGCGGCGAGGACAGGTCGACGGACTGGCCGTCGATCTCGGCGCTGCCGCTGTCGGCGCGACGAGCGCCGAAAAGCACCTCGGCTGTTTCCGTGCGTCCGGAGCCGAGCAGGCCGGCGATGCCGACGACCTCGCCGGCTCGGACGTCGAGATCGAAAGGATTGATACGGCCACGACGGCCGTAGTTTCTGAACCGGTAGCGCAGCCGGCCCTCGGTGGTCTCGGTGCGGGTGGAATGGATCTCGGCCGCAAGTTCGCGTCCGATCATCATGGCGATCAGGTCGCGCCGGTTGAGGTCCGACGTGTCGCGCGTGCCGACGAGCTGGCCGTTGCGCAGCACGGTAATGCGGTCGGAAATCTCGTAGACCTGCTCGAGGAAGTGGGTGATGAAGATGATGCCGAGCCCGCGTGCCTTGAGGCGCCGGACGATGCGGAAGAGCATCGCGACTTCGTGCGCGTCGAGGCTCGCCGTAGGCTCGTCGAGGATCAGCACCTTACCGGAGAGATCGACGGCGCGGGCGATCGCCACGACCTGCTGGATCGCCACCGAATAGCTAGCGAGGTCGCGCGTCACATCGAGGTCGAGTTCGTATTCGGCGAGCAGCTCGCGGGCCTTGCGGTTCATGGTGCGGGTATCGACCATGCCGAAGCGGCGCGGCTGGCGTCCGAGGAACAAATTCTCGGCAACCGTCAGGTTTGGCAGGAGATTGACTTCCTGGTAGACCGTCCCGATGCCCAGTCTCTGCGCGTCGAAAGTATCGCGCGGATCGACTTCCGCGCCGTCGAGCAGGATGCTGCCGCCGTCCCGCCGATAGGCTCCGGTCAGGCATTTGATGAGCGTCGATTTGCCGGCCCCGTTTTCTCCGAGCAGCGCATGGACCTCGCCGCGCCTGAGGTGAAAATCGACCTTGTCGAGAGCCTTCGTTCCGGGAAAGCCCTTCTCGATCCGGACGGCCGAAAGGATATTGTCGCTGCTGGTCTGCATGGAAACTGTCTCTGCATTGGAAGGCAGCGCACACGCCCTTGCGGACGGATGTGCGCCAATCCTCGCCAAGGATCAGGCGGTCTTCCGCAGCGACCGGCGAAAGCGGGCACCGCGGAGCGTTGACGGCCCGCGCGGGTGTGCCGCGCAGGCCGAAAGCGAGATCAGTAACCGAGGCCCTTCTTTTCCTCGTAGACCTTCATCGGATCGTCAGCCTGGGTGTAGAGCTTCGATTCCGTCTGGATCCACTTCTCGGGCTCCTTGCCGTCCTTCAGATAGGTGGCGAGCACATCGAAGGCCGGGCCGGCCATGTTCGGCGTCAGTTCAACCGTGGCGTTGGCTTCGCCGGCGGCCATGGCCTGGAAGATGTCCGGAACGGCGTCGATCGAGACGACGAGGATGTCCTTGCCGGGCTTCAGGCCGGCTTCCTTGATCGCCTGGATGGCGCCGACGGCCATGTCGTCGTTATGGGCGTAGAGCGCGCAGATGTTCTTGCCGCCGTCTTCCGCCTTCAGGAAGCTTTCCATGACTTCCTTGCCCTTTGTGCGGGTGAAATCGCCGGTCTGGCTGCGGACGATCTTCAGGTTGTCCTTGCCGGCGAGCGCCGCTTCGAAGCCCTTCTTGCGGTCGATGGCGGGCGATGAGCCCGTCGTGCCCTGAAGCTCGACGACGTTGCAGGGCTTGCCCGCCACCGTATCGACGAGCCACTTGCCGGCGACATTGCCTTCGTGCACGAGGTCGGAGGTCACGGCCGTCAGGTAGAGCTCCTTCGGCGCATCGACGGTACGATCGAGCAGGATCACCGGGATTTCGGCGTCCTTGGCTTCCTGCAGCACTTCATCCCAGCCGGTCGCGACGACCGGTGCGAGCAGGATGGCGTTGACGCCCTGGGCGATGAAGGAACGGATCGCCTTGATCTGGTTTTCCTGCTTCTGCTGCGCATCGGCGAATTTGAGATCGATGCCGCGCTGTTCGGCCTGCTGTTTGGTCAGCGTCGTCTCGGCGGCGCGCCAGCCGGATTCCGATCCGATCTGCGAAAAGCCGACGACGAGGTCGGCGGCCGAGGCGCTGCCGAAAGTGCAGGCAGCAAGGATCGTTGCACTAGCAAGTGCCTTCACGAATTTCATGATTTCCTCCCAAAGAAAGCTGCTCTCCATGCAGCTGTCGAGAAAAAATCATATAATATTACTTTTGTAAACTCACATTCGAATGAGACTGGCCTGCATCCACTAAAATTGTGCAACGTATTCGGGAGAAATTTGCGTGCGAGCCCGGTGTCTCAGCGATTGCGCCTCTGCATGACGCAAACAGGAGTGAGTCGAGCGACGCCGATCAACCCGACTCGCCGGAATAGGCGAGCTTAAAGAATCGGTCGACGGCGCCGGTGTTCGCCGGTCTTCTTCGTGCTTCGACATCCATCGATTCTGCGATGCGCTACCAATTGCCGGGGTCTGCCGTGTGGTCGACACTGGCAAACTCATCCGCCTTTTCCCGGTCTAGCGTTAAACTGCTGGCAATCCTTGCCTCATCGGTGACCAGATAATGAAGAGGTGCCGGCCCCCTGGTCAGTTCCTGGTACATGAACAAGGCGGCTTCCTCGGCCGTGTCGGCCTCGAACACTTTGGTAGCGATAACTGTGAATTTGCGCATAGCTTGACCTCGTTTGTGCTGGTTCTTCGACGCCTCGCGCGGGTGTTACAGCGTCGCTAGCGTGCGGTTGGGCAAAGCGCCTTGATAGAGTTGCTGCAGGCGCACCTTCTCCTCCAATGCCGTGATGATGTCCTCGCCGAAATCGACACCGTGAGCCGCCTCGATCTCAGGAAGTCCGCCAGGGGTGAAGACGTTGGCTTCCAGTACCCGATCGCCGACGATATCGAGGCCGACCAGGAACATGCCGTCCTCGATCAGTTTGGGGCGCAGTTTGTCCGCGATGGCGAGAATTTCCGGCGTGACGGTGGCCGGTTCGGCAGTGCCGCTGGCATGCAGATTCGAGCGAACATCGCCTTTCGCCGGCACGCGCCGGAAGGCAGCATGGACGCCGTCGCGTTCGAGCGGCCGCCCGTTCATCAGAAAAAGTCGAATGTCGCCGCCGACCGCGTCCGGTAGATAGGTCTGGGCGATCAGGTATCCGGCCCCGCTCGCCGCCTCGAAGATCTGGTTGAGATTTGCCTCGTCCCTGGACTGGATCTTGAAGACATTCTTGCCGCCCGACCCCTGCAGCGGTTTCAGGATGACGCCGTCCGGGTGGTCTTCGATGAAGCTGCGGATTTCCTCGATGCTTCTGGAGATCATCGTCGTGGGTCGGACGATTTCCGGAAATCCCTGGAAGTAGAGCTTGTTCTGCGCCAGCGCCAGGCCATCGGGATCGTTGACCACGATGACCCCGCGGGCTGCTGCCAACCTCCCGAAATTGGTCCCGACATAAACCGCCCAGGAGCGGCGGTCGGCATCCTCGGAGGGGTCGTTTCTGAGAAACAGCACCTGGACCTCGCGGATGTCCATGGTGGTGACGTTCGCCTGGGCCTCCTTGAGGCTGCTGAGCAATGTCTCCGGCTTCTTCGGTTTGGGACCGTTCAAGGTGACGGCGCGGATCAGCAGGCTGTCGTCCGGTCGCAGCACGAAATCTCCGGGCGTGACATAGCAAACCTCATGTCCGCGGGCGAGTGCCGCGAGCGCGAGCGACGTCGTCGTATAATACGTCGCCTCGCCCTCGATGGAGTTGACGAAAAAGGCGATGCGCATGGGCGGCTCCTAGTTGTCCAACAGGTCGAGCGGAGACATTCCCGATCGGACTCTCTCGAGCCGCGTCGGCGCTTGAGGATGGTCGAGGAACATGGGGCGCACTGCCGGCCCGCCGAGCAGGCCGCGCGCACTGAGTTCCTGCATGACGCCGAAATGCGCGGCTGCGATCTTTCCCATCCAGAAGGGTTCCAGCGCCCCGCCATCCGCCAGGTGGTCGAGCAGGTGGAGGAGTCCCCGCAAATAGATCGCATCCTTGACGAGCCCGCCACCGCGATAGACACGCAGGACGACATTGAAGGCATCCGCCTCCGGCAATCCGTGCTCAGCCACGAGAAGCCGATAGGATTCCGGCAGGGCCGCGCCGTCGAGCATGGCTGCGCAGGCAATGACGCGCGCTGCGATCAGGCGGAGCCGCTCGCCCGTCATGCCGCCGACCAGAAATTCCGCAAAGACCGCCAGGCCCTCCTGCATGCCTTCGTATCCGGCAAGGCCCGAGCGAAAGAGACGCAGTCCCTGTGCCGAGCCGTTGAAATAGGTGAGCAGATGGACGCCGATCTCGTGGCTGAGGATCGCCTCGACACGATCGACCGGCATAAGCGTGCTTCGAGCGATCAACAGCCGTCGGCCCGACACCAGCAGGCCGGAAGGAAGATCATCCCGCACTTCAACGTGCGCCTCGAAGTCACTGCAACGGCGTGCATATTCGGCGATCATTTCATGGGCGCGTCTTTCGACGAAGTAGCAATCCGCCCTGTCATGGATGGTCGACGCAGCAGCCCGAGCTTCCGCTCTGCCGCAATGGGCAAGGACAGAGCTTGCGGCCCGCAGGAGGCCGGCCTCTACAGGCCCGTAGAGCGCACGGCCGAACTCGATGAACTTGGCCGTCTCACGCGCGGAAAGTATCGAAAGCTGCAGATCGAGTTCCTGCTGCTTCTCGCGGTAGAGCTGGTAGAGCACCGGATCCTCGAGGTGCTCGAAGGGAATCGAAAAGAGCTTTCGTTTCGCCGCCTCCACCTGCAACGTCAAGGGCCGGTAAAGGAATCGCGGTGCCCGCTCGAAGCCGCTCGCGGCAAACTCGTTCCAGGCAGCCTCGGCGTTTATCGGCGTGACGGCAAGCAGGAAATCGAAGGTGGAGGCAACCTCGTCGATGCAGCGGTCGGTGCGCACCACGGCATCGACAAAGGCCTTCCGCCCCAGGGCGCGATGCGTCGGGGCGGTCAGGCTTTCCGTCGAATTGGCGAATGCCGCAAATGCGTGCAGGCCGGCATCGAAGATGGTGGCGATCAACCGCTCGCGAAGTTCCGGATAGATCTTGCCCGACGTCTGCTGGCAATAAACCGGGGCAAAGCGCACGCGCATCAACGGGAACGGTATGTCGAGCGCCCCGGCCGCGGTTCGCCCATCTTCCGGCCAGCTGTGTACTTCGACCCGCGGCGTGCGGAACTTGACCTGGATCGCCTCGATGGCCGCGACGAAGGCGCGTACCGCTGCACGGAGCGGCCTGGCCTTTTCGGCCGTTACTTCGATTGTGAAGGGCGGAAGAAAAGGGGCTTGGTCGGTGAGCAACGCGTCGGAGGCGAGTTCGCCCATGTCGAGCACCATGAACGCTCCGAAGCGGCGCTCGAGAAGCGCCCCGACCGCCGCGACGATCAGCTCGGCGGTCGGGGCGTCCGGTGCAAGCAGATAGGACGCATTGGCCTGGGTTATCTCGCGCGCCACAGGAGCGCTGCCGCCACTCGAGATGTGGACGCAGAGAAAGGGTAGGGAGCGATCGATATGAAGGCGCCCGCCGCTCGGCAGGTCCTTGCGCACCGGCTTGCCCGATTCGATCGCCTCGAGCACGTCGACCAGCCAATCCGGATGGTCCCGAGCCGCGGTTACAGGTGCGCTTGCCGGTTTCATCGTACCGACTCGACTGCGTCGGCGATCACCGGCAGCGTCGAAGCGAGCACTTGCCTCAGCGCGCGCAGCGTCTCGACGAATGGTTCTCCGGTCCATTCCTCCATGAAGATCTTCTTGAATTCGACCGCGATCGCGCAGCCCGTGTCCGGAAATTGCTCATGGATGAAGCGCGCCTGATAGCCGCGGCCCTGAAAGGCGATGTTCTCCCCGACGTCGAGCCGACCGCCGGGAAAGTCGAAGGACTGTACCGCTTCCATGAAACCATCGATGACGGGCGCCCATTTCTTCCGGTCCATGGAGATCGTGCCGATATTGACGTCCGGCGCTTCGGCGGCGATCGCCGGATCGGCCCCGGGGCCGGCCCGGCGGTGGTTGTAGCTGTGCACGTCGAGGACGACGAAACGTCCATGGCAGCGTTCGATACCGCGCAGGTAGGATTTCAGCATCGCATAGTATTCATCATGCACGGCGAGCGACGCTTCGGTGATCTCGCTGGGCAAGTCGCCGGCCCACACATTGAGGCCCCAGGCCTGTTCCGGCCTGAGATAGATGGCCCCATCGCGCGGCCGGTTGATATCGACCTCGAAGCGCGACCGGTGAACGACGATCCGGTTCGGCACATCACGGACGATGAACTCGGTAAAGGGATCCTCCTCGCGAAGGCGCTCTTCCTCGCTGAGGTTGCAAAGGTCTTTCATCGCATCGCGCATCGCGTGGCCATTGTGAATGGCTGTGGCGACGACGGGCGACTGGCCGCGGTGCTGCGTCCACCATTCACCGGCGGCGGTCAGGGTCAAATCATCGGTTTGCCGAGCTACGCTCATATTCATGGTTCCGCTCTCGCATCCATCGCTCTCGATGGATGCGGTGTTCGGATACAATTCCGGCCGCGTTTTTCGGTTCCAATTTCCGAAAGAGGACTTCGGCTTCAGGCGCGATTGATCGTGGGCAAGAGCAGCTCCACTTCCCGCTGCCGCTCGGGGCTGAGCGTTTCCACGTAGGCCTTCCAGAAGGCCTCGGCCTCATCAGGTTCGGGCTCCCAGTTCCGGATCGATGTCTCGTTATCGTCGATGACGACGCGACGGTGGCCGCCGAGACGCAGATATTCGTCTGCGAGCCTGCGTGCGTTCAACTGTTCCATGGCTTCACTCCAGGTTCATACCCCGAGTGCCCAGAACTCCTGCCTCGTCGGAACGTTCCGGGCTTTGGACGCTCCCGGGACTTAGCTATGAACTTTATACGCTTGTTGCCCCGCGAATGCGAGATTCCATGACGTCTTGGCGTTCTGGTACCAGACGGTGGCGCCTCGCCCAGACCGACGCCGTGGAGACTTGTGAACATCTCTCCGAGGGTGGTGTTGGACAGAATGCCTCATCCTGACGTTGCCGAGAGAAGCTTCTTGCCGGCTGCCGCGGAGATATAGAATATTAATTTACTAGATTTAGTTGATAAATGGACGCCTGCTCGTACCATAGTCTTCGATCATTCGAAGGAAGGCTCCCATGACCACCAGACTCCAACGGTTCGCTCTCACCTTGGCGGCGCTCGCGGCCACAAGTTTTCTATCGCCAAGCACCTATGCTGAAGAAGGGGGCGAGCCGCTCAAGGGCGGGACGCTGGTCTACCTGGAGCAGCAAGCCCACACCAATCTCTATCCGCCGGCCGGCGGCTTCTACCCCAATGGCGGGGTTCTCAACCAGATCACCGACAAGCTGACCTATCAGAACCCGAAGACGCTGGAGATCGAGCCCTGGATCGCGGAGTCCTGGACGATCAACGACGATGCGACGCAATACACCTTCAAGATCCGGCCGGGCGTCAGCTTTTCCGACGGCACGCCGCTCGACGCGGCGGCGGTTGCAAAGAATTTCGACGTCTTCGGCCTCGGCAACAAGGCGCTGAAGCAGCCGGTCTCCGAGGTGATCAACAATTACGAGCGCAGCGAAGTCATCGATCCGCTGACGGTGAAGTTCTATTTCAAGAAACCGTCGCCGGGCTTCCTGCAGGGAACCTCGGTGATCGGTTCCGGCCTCGTTTCCCCGAGCACGCTGGCGCTCCCCTTCGAGGAACTGGGCGACGCCACCAAGATCATCGGCTCTGGCCCCTTCGTCGTCGAAAGCGAGACACTCGGCAAGGAATTGAACCTCAAGGCGCGCGAGGATTACTCCTGGGGTCCGGCGAAGCTCGAACATCAGGGGCGCGCCTATCTCGACGGGATCAAATACATCATCACCGGCGAGGACAGCGTCCGCATCGGCGCGTTGCTCGCCGGGCAGGCGGATTTCATCCGCCAGGTGCAGGCCTATGACGAGGCTCAGGTGGAGGCGCAGGATTTCCAGATCTATGCGCCGCCCACCCGCGGCGTGAACAACAGCGTCGTCTTCCGCCCGGACAATCCGCTCGTTGCCGATCTCCGCGTCCGCCAGGCGCTGCTGCATGGCACGGATTCGAAGGAGATCGTTTCGACGCTCTTCTCCAGGAATTATCCTCAGGCGACTTCGATCATCGCTTCGACGGCCCTCGGCTACGTCGACCTGTCAAAGAAGCTCGCCTTCGATCCGGATAAGTCGAAGAAGCTCCTGGACGAGGCGGGCTGGACGCTCGGGTCGAGCGGCCTGCGACAGAAGGACGGCAAGGATCTGGTGCTGACGGCCTATGAATCCCTGCCGCAGCCGCAAAACAAGGAAACGCTGCAACTCGTCGCCCAGCAGTGGAGCAAACTCGGCGTGAAGCTCAATGTGCTCGCCGGCGATAGCGGCAGCAAGACCGTCGACGACCTCGACCCCGCAAAGACGCCGGTTTCCCCGGCGATGGTCGGGCGCGCCGACCCGGACGTCATCAAGAGCCAGTACTACCCGAAGAACCGCGACGTGCTGCGCCAGAAAGGCGGCCTGAGCGACAAGGTGCAGAATTTCGTCGACGGCGATTTGAACGGCCTTCTGGAACAACTTGCCTCCGAGCCTAATCGCGACAAGCGGCTGGCGATCGCCGGCGAGGTGCAGAACTACGTCGTCGATCAAGCCTATGCGATCCCGCTCTTCGAGGAACCGCAGGCATTCGCCGGTGCTCCCTACGTCAAGGGCGTCGCCTTCGAGGCGGTCGGCCGACCCAGCTTCTACAGCACCTGGCTCGACGAGCATTGACCGCATCGGCCGGCGCGCCTGACTGGCGTGCCGGTCGCCTGATCGGAACCGGAGTCAGAAAACCATGACGTCCCGATACCTGCTCGGCCGCGTCGGCCAGGCTCTCCTTGTGCTCTGGGCGGCATTCACCGTGTCCTTCGTCCTGCTGCAGGCGATGCCGGGAGATGCGATCCTCATCAAGTTCCAGAACCCTGATCTCGGCCTGACGGCACAGCAGATTGCCGAAATCCGCGCTTCGTACGGCGCGGAGGGTCCACTCTGGCTGCAGTACATACACAGTATCGGCAACTTCCTGACGGGCAATTTCGGTTATTCCGTCCAGGCCGGCGTGCCGGTCAGTGCCAGCCTTGCGGCGCATCTGCCGGTGACGCTGAAGCTTGCGATGCTTGGTTTCCTGCTTGCTTCGATCTTCGCCGTGGCGATTGCCTTTTTGTCGAGCCTTGCACCCTTTGCCTGGCTTCGCTCCGCGATCCAGTCGATCCCGTCGCTGTTCATCTCCGTCCCGACCTTCTGGCTCGGCATCATGCTGATCCAGATCTTTTCCTTCCGGCTGAAGCTCGTCCCGGTTATCAATCCAGATCCGTGGCAGGAATTTATTCTGCCCGTCATCACGCTTGCCGTGCCGATCTCCGCGCCGCTCGCCCAGGTTTTGGTGCGCAATATCGACGAAGTCCTGACCCGGCCTTTCGTGGCGGTGGCGCGCGCCAAGGGCGCGACACGCAACCGCGTTCTCTGGCGGCACGTCGCCAAGAACGCGCTCCTGCCGACGCTGACGATCGCCGGCGTGCTCTTCGGCGAGTTGATCGCCGGCGCCGTGGTCACCGAGACGGTGTTCGGCCTCAATGGCATCGGCGGCCTCACCGAGCGCGCGGTTGGGAGCCAGGATGCTGCGGTCCTGCAGGCAATCGTTGTCCTGTCGGCCGCCGCCTTCGTCATCATCAACCTGATCGTGGATCTGGTCTTTCCCATTCTCGACCCGCGCCTCAGGACCAATCCGGGAGCGGCGGCATGACCAGCTTCGACACGATCCAAAGTGACGCCGGCACCGACCGGCATGCCACACGACACTCATTGGCAGACCGCCTCGGCCGGCTTCAAAGACGCCTTCCGCCGGGTCTCGCCCTCTCCTGGCTGATCCTCGCGATTGTCTTCCTCTGGGCGGTCGCCCCGGCCCTTTTCACGAGCTACAGCGCCGTCGAGGGAATCGGTGGGGCGCAGCTCAAACGACCGGATGCGGCCCATCTGCTGGGTACTGACGCGCTCGGCCGTGATCTTTACGCTCGCATCGTCTACGGAGCCGTCCATTCGCTCACCGGTGCCTTCGTCGCAGTCGGGCTCGGTCTCGTCGTCGGCACGGCGCTCGGTGTCGTCGCCGGCTCGGTCGGCAGAAGGCTTGACGACGCGATCATGCGCCTTGTCGACGTGCTCCTGTCGATCCCGCCGCTCCTGCTCTCCCTCAGCATCATCATCCTGCTTGGCTTTGGCACGGTGAACGCCGCGATCGCCGTCGGCGTAACCTCGATCGCCGGGTTTGCCCGCCTTGCACGATCCGAGGTCGTACGGGTGCGCAGAAGCGATTATGTCGAAGCCGCGTTCGGCAGCGGCGGGACGTTTTGGGCGGTGCTCTGGCGGCATGTCCTGCCGAACTCGCTGACCTCGGTGATCGCATTTGCGGCGCTGCAATTCGGCTCCGCTGTCCTGCAGATCTCGACGCTCGGCTTCCTCGGCTACGGCGCGCCGCCGCCGACACCGGAGTGGGGGCTGCTGATCGCCGAGGGCCGCAATTACATCTCGACGGCCTGGTGGCTGACGACCGCCCCCGGCGTCGTCGTCGTCCTCGTCGTTCTCGCCGCCAATCGCGTCAGCCAATCCTTCGGAAAGGTGATCTCATGACCTCCTTGACCAACCCTCGTGTCCCGGTGCTGGAGGTTTCGGACCTCGCTATCTCCTATCACGACGGTGGGGCCTACCAGGAGGTGGTTCACGGCGTCAGTTTTCGAGTGGAGGCCGGCCAGGTCGTCGCGCTCGTCGGCGAATCGGGCTCCGGCAAGACGACCACGGCGCAATCCATCATCGGGCTGCTTGCTGCCAATGGCCGCGTCGATCGCGGCGCGATAAAGCTGAACGGCACTGACATATCACGCTGGTCCGACAAGCAGCTCGACACGATCCGCGGGGCCAGCATCAGCCTCGTTCCCCAGGATCCGGGCAGCTCCCTCAATCCCGTCAAGACGATCGGCGATCAGGTCGGCGAAATCCTGGAGATCCATGGCAAGCTCCGGGGCAAGGATCTTGAGCGCCGAGTCGTCGCGCTACTCGATCGCGTCGGTCTTTCGGAGCCGGAATTCAGAGCCCGGCAATATCCGCACGAACTCTCCGGCGGCATGCGCCAGCGGGTGCTGATCGCCATCGCCATTACGCTCAAACCCCAGCTCATCATCGCCGACGAACCGACGAGCGCGCTCGACGTGACGGTACAGAAGCGCATCCTCGACCTGATCGACGAGCTGCGCCGGGAATACGGCACCGCCGTGCTGCTCGTCACTCACGATCTCGGCATTGCGGCGGATCGCGCCGATCGGGTGGTCGTGCTGCAGGGCGGGCGCGTCCAGGAGGAGGGCAGCGCCATCGACGTTCTGGCCTCGCCGCGCAGCGCCTATACGCGTCAGTTGATCGCCGACGCGCCATCGCTGGCGCGGTCAGTGACGCGCGCGCCGGCGACTGCGCGCTTGCCGGACGAATCCGCGCCTGCGGACGATATCGTCGTCGTCGAGCAACTGGTGCAGGCGTTCCGGCGACCGGGGACGGGACAACCGCCGCTCCTCGCCGTCGACAAGGTTTCGTTCCGCGTCCGGCGGGGGACGACGCACGCCCTTGTCGGCGAATCCGGTTCCGGCAAGACCACGACCATCCGGGCCGTCGTCGGTTTCCAGAGACCGACTTCCGGTACTATTCGCGTCGATGGCACAGACCTGGCCAACCTTAACGGCGAGGCTCTGCGGCAGTTCAGACGGAAGATCCAGCTCGTCTATCAGAACCCCTACGCCTCACTCGATCCGCGCCAGACGGTCTTCGGCATCATCGAGGAGCCGCTGCTGAATTTCGGCGCCGTGAAGCGCACCGAGCGCCGCGCGAAGGTCATGTCCATCCTGGGACGCGTAGGTCTTCCCGAAGCGACGGCGCTCCGCCGGCCGCATGCGCTCTCCGGCGGCCAGCGGCAACGCGTTGCGATCGCCCGCGCCCTGATCCTCGAGCCGCAGGTGGTGGTCCTGGACGAGGCGGTGTCGGCTCTCGACGTGACGGTACAGGCGCGCATCCTCGACCTGCTCGACGAACTGCAGCAGGACCTGGGGCTTACCTATCTCTTCGTCTCGCATGACCTGGCGGTCGTCCGGCAGATCGCCGACACCGTCTCGGTTCTGCGCGGCGGGCGGCTGGTTGACGGGGGACCAGTCGCGCAAGTCTTCGAACAGCCGGGCAGCGACTACACCCGGGAACTCATCAACGCCATACCCGGCCGGAATCATCCGGTCTTCGCGTAACGCCATGCTCGACAGGAAAATCATGGCAGAGACAAAATCCCGTAAGCGGCTCGGCTTCTTCACGCGCCTCCTGGACGACGCGACAGCCGGCGTTCGCTACCGCCTGGCAGCCGAGCAGATCGCTCAAGCCGAGCGCTTCGGGTTCGACAGTGCCTGGGTGGCGCAACATCATTTCCATGCGGACGAAGGCGGCCTGCCGGCGCCGCTCGTCTTCCTCGCCCATGTCGCCGCGCAAACCTCGCGCATCCGGCTCGGCACCGGCGTCATCACGCTGCCGCTCGAAAACCCGATCCGTGTCGCCGAGGATACGGCGGTGCTCGATCTTCTTTCCCGGGGCCGGCTCGAAATCGGGTTCGGGACCGGCGGCACGCCGTCCTCCTTCACCGCCTTCGGCCTTGAAAGCGCTGAGCGTGGCGAGATCTTCGCGCGGCACCTGAAGGTCGTTCTCGATGCCTGGGCCGGGCGGGAGCTCGAAGGCGGCGACCGGCTTTATCCCGCCGCACCCGACCTCGTCGATCGTGTCTGGCAGGCGACCTTCTCGGTCGGCGGCGGTGGGAGGGCGGGCAGGGCCGCCGACGGGCTGATGCTGTCTCGCACCCAGCCGAGGCCGGCCGACCGGCTCGATGCCTCGCTCGCCGATCTGCAGACCCCGATCATCGACGCATATCTCGCGGCCCTTCCTTCGGGACGGACGCCGCGCATTCTCGGTTCCCGCAGCCTGTTCGTCGCCGACAGCAGGGCAGAAGCCCTGCGGTTCGCCGAAGCCGGGCTTCGCCGCGGCGCCGAGCGATTGATCGCCGCCGGCCACAGGGTCGAAGGCGACACGCTCGCCGATCTCATCCGCGCCTTCGACGTCCATGTCGGCACGGCTGACGACGTCATCGAAAGCCTCGCGGCGGATAGGACGCTCGATCGCGTGACGGATCTCGTCTTCCAGGTCCATTCGGTCGATCCGCCGCATGCCCTGATCCTCCGTTCGATCGAGTTGATTGCCAGCAAGGTCGCCCCGGCGCTGGGCTGGGTTCCGGAGCGCCCCGCCGAGAGGAGGCGGATCGGCGCCGTCGGCTGAGAAGCCGCCCCATCAGTCCAAACAATCTGATCGCCGAAAATCCAACGAAGGAGACTGTTGCATGAGCATTTCCACACCCGACGTCATCGATCTTCTCGCCGGAGTGAAGCCCGGCTCCGCCCTGGACGGCGTCCGTGCGCAACGGCCGCAGACACGGGAGCAGGCGCAGCAGAGCTACCTTGCTCTCTTCCAGCCGAGCGATATCACTGACGTCTCTCAGGAGGAGCGGCACGCCGTGGCAAACTTCGTTGCCGGGCTCCATCGGCATTCGGACGCCTTTGAATTCTACGCAGCCGCGCTCGAGGAGACTGGCGACCCGCGCCTCCTTGAAACGCTGAAGGCCGAGGTCGGCGCGGCACTCCCCGCAGGGCCTTACGGTCACTATCCCGCCGGTCCATTGACGGCCGAGGACCAGCCGGGGCCGACCTTCCGCGTCTCCGATGCCGGCCGCGAGGCGCTCGGATCGCGCCTAACCGCTGCATTCGAACACGCGCACCTTCTCGTTTTCCATCCGAGAGATGCGCGCCCCGAGGCTCTCCAGGCGCTTTTCGATGCGGGCTGGACGGCGACCGGCGTCGTGACGCTTTCGCAGCTTGTTTCCTTCGTCGCATTCCAGGTCCGGGTTATCGCAGGTCTGGCGGTTCTTGCTTCGGCGACGAAACGCGCCGCTGCTTGAACAAATGAGGGTAAACCTATGACTGAGAACACTATTGCCGTTCCCGTGCATAATGCACCGGCCGCCTTCACGCGGGAGGAAATCGGCTGGACGCCGTGGATCGATCCGCTCTCTGAAAGCGAATTGACCGATCGGCACTACGCTGGCTTGGTCGAGGAGGCGAGGGCGAAGTCAGCCTATTTCCGGCTGCTGGTTCGCGATCCGGAAGTGCTGGAGGCGCGCACCAAGCTGGACAAGGACATTTTCTACAACACGCGGAGCGGACTGCCGCGGGCCGAGCGGGAACTTGCCGCTACGGCCGCCTCGCGCTTCAACGGCTGCATCTATTGTGCTTCCGTGCATTCGCGCTTCGCCTCGCATCACTCGAAACGGAAGCAGGACGTTCAGCGATTGCTCGACGACGGGATCGAGGCGGATCTCGGTGAGCGCTGGAACGCGATCGTCGCGGCGTCCGTGGCGCTCACCGCCACGCCGACGGCCTTCGATCACAGTCACGTCGAACGGCTGAGCGCCGCCGGCCTCGACGAACTCGAGATCGCCGATGTCATCCACGGTGCGGCCTTCTTCAACTGGGCGAACCGCTTGATGCTGACGCTAGGGGAACCGACCCCGGCAAAGTAGCTCGGAGCCCGAGGCATGCCGGCCTGTGCCGGCGTGCCTCCTCCTTCATGGGCATAGGCGCTTCACGAACCACTATGCTATCATTCGCGCGTCCTGGACCGTACAGGGAACAGCGAAGATGCAGCGGAAGCTGGCTGCCATTCTGGTTGGCGATTTCGTCGCCTCAACGTCGGCGATGGAGCACGACGAGGAGCAGACGATCGCCCGCGTGGTCGATTGCATGGCGATCATCGCAGAGATCGTGACCCGCTTCGAGGGCAGGGTCTTCAATACGGCAGGCGATGCAATCCTCGCGGAATTCTCGAGCCCCGTAAACGCGTTGCGGGCGGCGATGGAAATGCGCGGTGCGATTGGTGCCGTGCCGCGAACCTCGCCGCAGGACATGCGCTTCGGCCTGCACCTCGCCGACGTGGTCGTCGTCGGGGATGACCTGCGCGGCGATGGCGTCAATGTCGCCGCACGGATCGAGGCGTCGGCCGAACCTGGGCAAATCGAGGTTTCCGGACCACTCTACGACCATGTTCGCCGTGTTTCGCCCTGCGCGTTCGAAGCGATCGGCGAGCGACAGTTGAAGGGCGTGTCGGAGCCGGTTCGAATATACCGGGTCGGGGCGGCGATGGATCGGCACCGCTTCCTGATAGCGCCCACCCGCGCCGCACAGACCTTGTCGGTCCGGCCGAATTCCGTCGTGGTGACGCCGTTCGCCACGCCATCGGCGACCGACCAGGACCAGACTTTTCTCGCTGAAGGGATGACGGACGACCTGACGCTCGAGCTCAGTCGGCTGAAAAGCCTGTTCGTCACCTCCAGGTCTGCATCCAGCGTGCTTCGAACCGCCGACCCGGTCGAAATCGGCAAGGTGCTCGGGGTGCGCTATGTGGTCGCCGGCTCGGTGCGCAAGGCCGGCGCCCAGGTGCGCGTCAATATCTCCCTCATCGAGACGGGACAGGGGCATCTGCTGTGGTCGGATCGTATTCAGCGCCCCTTTGCGGAGATCCTCGACATTATGGACGAGATCACGGCGCGGGTCGCGGCGACCGTTTCCGGCCGGATCGAGCAGTCCGAGCTCGCGTCGGCCCGGCTCAAACGCCCGGAGAACATGTCCGCCTATGAGCATTATCTGAGAGGCCTTGATCATCACCGTCTGGCTGGCGTGGCTGATGTGCATCTGCATGAAGCGATGGGCTGGTTCGAGAAGGCAATGCAGGCAGATCCCGGCTTCGGGCGTCCCTTCGCCATGCATGTCTGCTCGTGGAGCTCGCTGCCGAGCTTCGATCTCGAGGCCGGCGAACAGCAGACGGCTCATGCTTTGGAGCTAGACCCCACCGATCCGGAGGCCCACCGCATCATGGGCGCGATCAAGATGAAGCGTGGCGATTTCGTAGCGTCGCGCTTTCATCATGAACGGGCGATCGAACTGGCGCCGAACGATGCCTACACGATCGGCCGCTGCGCGGCCTTCTATCTGTTCGCTGGCGAACCCTTGCGTGCGCTTGAACTCCTTGATCGCGCCGAAACGCTGGATCCGTTCCTTCCGGTCTGGATCACCGAGGAGCGGGTAGCCTCTCTTTACGCGCTCGACCGGTACGAGGAGATGTTCGAGGTGGCGCACAAGCTGCCGTTCCAGACGCGGCGCACCTACCTTTATCGTGTTGCGGCGCGTATGGCGCTCGGTGATGTCGAGCGAGCAGGTGAGCTCGTTGCCCAGGCGCTCGGCCTCGATCCGACGCTGTCGGCCGAATATCTGATTGGCCAGGAGCTTTTCAAGGACCCCGCGATCCTGGAGGCCCTGATGCAGCGGAACCGGGCCGCCGGTCTGCCCGCATCGCGAGACACTGCCGCCTGCGCTGCCTGACAATCTGAAGCGCGGCGCCTATACCGCCTTCTCGTCCACGGGAGGTGCTTTCTCTCCTGTCGAGCCCCGTCGTTTGCGCGCCTGGTGACGAGGGGCAATCTTGGCGCGCACCGCCTTCCGTGGCCGGGCGACCTCGTCGGAGAGAGCCTCGCGGACCGCGTCGGCGATCACAGACACGACAAAATCCGCCTGCAACTCTTCGACCAGCTCGGCTCTCGTCGTCCCGTTCTCCTGCCACAGCACGATGCCGATGCGCGCCGTCGGAGCAACACGCTTCAGCCGGCGCACGATGAATTTGGCATGCCGCAGCGACTCCGGATCGAGAAAGCTCACGAGGATGGCGTTGCGCCCTGGCAAGGGAAGCGCCCGGATCGTTCCGGGCTTCAAGTCTGTGTGACTCGCGGAGGCCACTTCCGCCCCTTGAACGCGGACGACTTGCGCCAGCATCGATGCGGTTACATCGTCGAGATCGCCGCGCCCGCCGATGCAGAGCACGGACTTTCCATCGCCGAGAGGCAAGTCATAGTCATTGATCTGTTCGTCTGTGCCGCCGGTCCCTTCGCCGGCGTCTTCTTCCTCCTCGTCCTCCTCTTCGGCAGCGATTTCCTCGAGATTGGCGACCAGCGTACGCGCGCTCTGGGCGATCTGCGCCACCTGCGGATCGGTCAGCGCGCCGCGCATGCGGTCGTGCTGCGCGAGCAGCAAGGCGGGAATAGCGACCGTGTCGTAGAACTCGACGAGATATTTCTCCTCGAGCATTTCTTCGGCGTTGTCGGTCGCCTCGTCCGGATCGCCGGCCAGCAGTCGTTGATAGAGCCGTTCCTTGGGGTCGAGCACCGGTTCGTTGCCCAACAGGATTTCGAGGAACTCGAACTGCGGGACATGGCGGCCGAGCACCACTAGGCAAACCGTCAGCGGCGTCGACAGCACCAGTCCGATCGGACCCCAGAGCCAGGCCCAGAAAATTGCCGAGACGATGATCGCGAGCGGCGAAAGGCCGGTCCGCGACCCGTAGAGCCACGGCTCGACGACATTGTTGCTGAGCAGTTCCAGGGCAATGAACAGGGCCGCCGTCCAGACAAGCAGGCTCCAACCCGGAGCTGCAGCGAAAGCGAGAAACAGGGGAAGGACGGCGGCGATGACCGGGCCGATATAGGGAACGAAGCGCAGCACGATGGCGAGCATTCCCCATAGGATCGCATTGGGTATGCCGAGCAACCAAAGGCCGACGGCAAGCGGAATGCCGTAGGTGACGTTGACGACCAGTTGCATGAGCAGATACCGGCCGACCCGCGCGCCGGCATCCTGCAGGGCTTCGGTCGTGCGGTGCAGGTCGCCATAGCCGACCAGCCGGATGAACCGGTCGCGCAGTTCCTCTCTTTCGAAAAGCATGAAGATGACGACGACAATGACGAGACCCGTCGTGGCCAGCGGCCCAAGCAGGGGCTCGATGATATTCTTCAGCGTTTGGAGCGGGCGATCAGGAGAAAATATCTCCACAAGAAGCGGCTTTTGCTCGGGCTCCGGAGCGGGCGATACCGGCGTTTCGGGTTTGGGGCGGCTGATCTCCGTGCTGATTCTTTCTACGACGCGGCTGAGGCGTTCGACGATCTGGCTTTCCGATCCCGCCTCCTTCAGCACCCTGATCTTCTCGATGATGTTGTACTGGTAGGTGGGAAGGTTCTGCGCCACTTCGCTGACCTGCACGGCCAGAATGATGCTGAATGCCGAGAGAAACAGGAAGGCGGTCGCGACCGTGCCGATGACGGCGACCGAACGCGGCAAACCGGCTCTTCGCAGCCGGGAGACCACGGGCGCCAACGCGAAGGTAAGCAGGATGGCGATCGCCAATGGCAGAAACACTTCGCTGGCGAAATAAAGAACGGCGACCGTCGCCGCCGTTGCCGCAAGCGTTGGAAGCCGGGAAGGCTGGGCAATCGCCGCCGATCCAGGCGCAAATGCGATCTGCATCGATCGGCTGGCGGCTTGGTCCTGGTCCTGGCCAGCTTTCCGCGAAAACCTCAACATTTTATTCCCTATGCCCCGTCACCCTCAGACTCCCTTGTGCATCTCCGCCGGGTTTGGGGCAAGATGAGGCTACACCACGGCGCTGCCGGCCATGAGGGCGAGGATCAGGAAGATCAAGAATAGGACCAGTGCCAGGTAGAAGAGGATCTTGGCGATACCTGCCGTTGCGGCCGAGATGCCGGAAAAGCCGAGAAAACCTGTGACCAGCGATATGACCAGAAAGATAAGAGCCCATTTGAGCATGGCGCAACCTTCATTCGGGGAAGCCTCGCTATGCAAGTAGGGCGGCTGTCGGGGAAGCCTAGGGGCACCGCGATCGAAGGCGCCGCTTGCTACTTGTTCGGCCAGACCTCTTCCTCCCGGCTGACGTCTGCACGACCTCGCCGGCGTCCCGGTTGCCGGTCGCGGCGGCGGCCGCGAATATGCGTTTCGCCTCGGGAAAGCGGTTGAGCCTGAGATAGGCATAGCCGCGCAGCACCATCAGGTCGGTGCGCTCGCCCGAAATCCGCCGCAACTGACCGAGAAATATCAGTGTCTCCCGGTAGCGGCCGGCGTCGAAGGCGGCGATTGCGCGGTCGGCGAGGATGGCTGCCACCCGGGCTCGGCTTTGCGGCGACTTCGTTGCGGCGACGGCCGCCTTGCTCGTGAGCCCGGCACGGAGATAAGCCAGACTCTCGCCGTAGGCGGCATCCTCCCGCATCGCAGGCCGGCCGACGCATCAAGCCAGGATATAACACCTTCTCGCCTTCACCAACGGTCCCCTGTCTTTCGGGGGGTAAACTTGTGTTCGTCGAGGGCCGGTCCGGCGGTCAAAGACGCCGCGCCAGGCCGATTTTCGCAAGGTCCGTGCGCAGCACCGGATCCAGAACGACCTTCCTCCAAAGCGGCCGATAGCCAAGCCGCTGATAAAGCTCGAGCGCCCGTTCATTGGCTGCCGCCACCTCGATCCGAGCCTCGGAATATCCCCGATCAAAGATCTGCGTTTCGAGTGCTTTTATCAGTGCCGATCCGGCGCCTCGCCCCTCGAACACCGGAGCCACCCAGATATCGCTGATGGTATCGTCGGCGTGCTCACAGGCTCCGATCCCGGCAGCTTGGCCTCCGATTTCCGCCACCAGGATACCTGGACCCATTTGTCGCAGGAACGGGACGAATGGGTTGTCCTCTTCGATCGCCAGCGCAATCTCGGCCGGGACCAAGGGTTTGATCCCCTTGCGCCAAGCCGCGAGGCCGATATCAGCAAGAGTGTCTACTTCGTCCGGCAGCGCGGGGCGTATGACGATCATTCCGCTTTCCTCCGGAAATGCTCTGTACTACTGCATGATTCCCTAAATCGGAATCGATTTAAGGACAAAATCATGCAGCATTTCAAAGTGC
>NZ_AUTC01000153.1 GCF_001461695.1 Sinorhizobium fredii USDA 205
ACGACCTTACGCGTCCGATTGGACGCGCGGCGCTGTAGAAGGGCAGCCGCCGCTCTACACTGCAGCACAGCCGGAGTGGGGCGTAG
Source organism: Sinorhizobium fredii USDA 205 (assembly GCF_001461695.1). Taxonomy (GTDB): domain Bacteria; phylum Pseudomonadota; class Alphaproteobacteria; order Rhizobiales; family Rhizobiaceae; genus Sinorhizobium; species Sinorhizobium fredii. The sequence goes on from NZ_AUTC01000153.1 coordinate 87, forward strand.
CAGCGCTTCATCTTGAGAGCCTGTCCAGCGCCTCGCGAAGCGTCGCCGCAGCTTCTTCGCGCTCGCCGGACGACATGAGTTCGGGCTCGGCATCGAGCTTCAGATGCGGCAACTCCTTATGGATTGCATCACAAGCGGCGGTGAGATTGGCCCTGAAGTCGACGACGTTGAAGGTCGCGATCGGATAGGCTATGCCCTTGACACGGACTCGTCCCACCTCCTCGCAATGGATGACGTCCTTCACCTGCGCGAAGGTCTCGTAGGAGATGAGGACCGATCCGGGCTCCGCTTCCTGCTCCAATCGCGCGGCGAGGTTTACCGCCCCGCCGATGATCGTGTAGTCCATCCGGTCTTCGCTGCCGAAATTGCCGACGGTGCAGTAATCCGTGTGAATGCCGATCCGGCAGCGCAGCGGCGTCTCTATTCCGGCGCTGTGCCAAATCTCACCGAGCTCGGCCATTCGCTTCTGCATTGCAAGCGCCATCGATACGCAGGCAATGGCATCCTCCTTCACGCCGCTCGTCTCCGGATCGCCGAAGAACATCAGGATGGCATCGCCGACATATTTGTCGATCGTCGCACCGAAGGAGAGGGCGATCTTCGACATTTCGGTCAGATACTGATTGAGGAGTTGAGTGAGCTCCTCCGACTCCATCTTGTCGGTCGTCTCGGTGAAACCGGCGATGTCCGAAAAGCAGATCGTCAGCTTCTTGCGCTGGCTCGCGATACTGACATCCTGCCGGCCGCTGAAGATCGAGTTGTAAATCTGCGGTGCGAGGTATTTGGCAAGCTTGGCGGAGAGCGCTTCGAGCGCTGCGGATTTCTCGGACAGGTCCTGCTCGTGACGCTTCAGCTCCGTAATATCCGAGTAGACCGCGACGGTGCCGCCGCCCGAAATGCGGCGTTCACTGATCTGGATCCAGCGATCGGGTTCGCGCTGTTGGAGGAGCGTCCCGGCCGGATTGCGATGCGCCTCGATCCGCTTCGCGATCCATTCTTCCTCCCGGCCGACGGCATCCTCGATCAGGCCACGCTCGGCCGCCGCGCGGATAATCGCCTCGAAGCTCGTTCCGGAGACGACGGCATCATGCATGCCTGGATAGAGAATTTCACGATAACGGCTGTTGCAGAGGAGGAGCCGGTCCTCGGCGTCGTAGAGCGCGAAGCCTTCGGAAATGCTCTCGATCGCATCGATCAGGCGTTGGCGGGCTTCGGCGACGTCGCGAAGGTTCTTCTCCTCGAACTCGATCGCCGTGTCGCGGAAGACGCGCAGCGCCTTGGCCATTCGGCCGATCTCGTCGCCACCGGTCTCCGGCAGCGCCACCCGCAGGTTGCCTGCGGCAATGGCAAGCATGCTGTGGCTGAGGCCAGCGAGACGGGCAAGCAGGTTGCGGTCGACATAGAGCCAGACGATCAGGATAGAACTCAGCAAACTGAGCAGTGCGGAGCCGAGCACGATGCCGGTGCCGTAGCGCCGCACTGTCGCCGCTTCCGCACCCGCCTCGGAGATGTCCCGTTGCGCCGCCGCCACGAGGCGGTCCACGGCAAGCGTCAGCTTGCGCGAGAGCTGATCATTTTCCGCCACCAGCTTTTCGCCCTCGGCCAGGACTGCCAGTTCGTCGCCGCGCGCGTTCGGGATGCTTCCGGGGCCGTCGATGAGTGCCTTGAACTCGTCGACGAGCTGACGGAAGCGTTTGCGCAATTGCTCGTCGAATTCAGGGGTGACAGCCTCCAGCGCGCCGACCGATCGGTGTAAGGGAAACGCGAGCAGCGACAGGTCGCCGGCCGTCGGCACGACCGCGGCCTGCAGAAGCGTGTCGTTGATGGCCGCAATCTCCCGCTGTGCCGTCTGTTGCGGAATATAGGCCGCGATCGCCCGTGCCAGGTCTCGCGTCGCCGACGCTTCCGCTTCGGGTGAAAGCGTTGGATCGACGGTCGCGGCCCGCCACCGCGGGACCTTGGAGTTCATCACGAGAATGCCGGGGGCGACGAGGCGCTGGCTGGCATTCGTCGTCGCCGACAGGCGACGCAGCAGTTCCTCCTTGCGCGCGACCGCGGCCAGGCGGGCGGTGACGAGACCATCGAGGGCGTTCAGATTGCGCCGCAACCCCACGGCCGCTTCTTCGATTTCGGAGACGACCGCTGAGCTCAGCGTCGTACCTTTCAGGGCAGCAAGCAATTCTTCCAGACGCGTCATCTCGATGCCGATCGCGGCCGACACCTCGCCGTGCCGGGTCCGGCTAGTCGAAGCAAGGACGGAGGGCGCGGTGGCGGCGACGCGTTCGGCGTGGCGGGAGAGTTCCAATGATAGAAGGGCGGAGGGGGCCCGGCGCGCCGTTACCCGTTCGAGCACCTGGCTCAGTTGCAGGAAGGCGTACAGAGCGCCTATGGTCGCAAGCACAGCGAAGGCACTGATGCTCAAGAAGGCGAACAGCAGACGACCGCGAATGCCGAGACGATCAAACATCGCGGCCCATCGCTCCGGCTGAGGCGGTCAACATCGTCCGCACGGGATTTTTTCTCAAACGCGAGTTGCTGCCATCAGCGCTGGTTATTCCAGCGGCACGTACTCGCCACCCTTCCAAACATACCACACCCAATTCTGAACGGTGAGATCGCCCTTCTCGTCGAAATCGATGCGCCCGAGCACCGTTTCGAACTGATATTTGCGCAGCGAATCGATGACTTTCTGCGGTTCCAGCGATCCCGCCTTCCTGACCGCCTGTGCCCAGACCTCGGCTGCGCCGTAGCTGTGCAAGGTCCAGGAGTCCGGCTCGAAATTCTCGGCCCGAAAGCGCTCGACGACTTCGGCCGCCTCGGCATTCCGACGCGGGTCGGCGACGAAGGTGAAAAGGGTTCCCTCGGCCGCGGGGCCGGCGATAAGACCGAATGCCTCGGTCGCCGTATCGTCACCGGAGATCACCTGCACCGGATAGTCGCGCTCGCGCGCGGCACGGACCATAAGCGCTGCTTCCGTGTGGTAGCCGCCGAGATAGAGCACGGCGATGCCTGCTGTTTGAAAGCCTGCGATTTCGGCAGAGTAATCGTCCTTACCCGGCTCGTAGCTCTGGTAGATTGCTTCGTTGACGCCGCGCTTGTTCAGTTGCTTCCTGGTTTCTTCCGCGAGTCCCTTGCCGTAGGTCGTGTCGTCGTGAAGGATCGCGATCTTCTTGCCGCCCCAGTGGTCCGCCAGGTAGTTGCCGGCCTGCAAGCCTTGCGCATCGTCACGACTGCACACCCGGAAAACGTTGGCATAGCCTTGTTCGGTCAAGGTGGGATTGGTCGAGGACGGCGAGATCTGCAGCACGCCGGCCTTGGCGTAGATTTTGGATGCCGGGATCGAAGCTCCCGAGCAGTAATGTCCGATAACCAAGACGGCTTTGTCGGCGACCAGCTTCCGGGCAGCCGCAACGGCCTGCTGGGGATCGCAAAAATCATCGGCGACGATCAATCGGATCTGCTCGCCGAGCACGCCGCCGGCGGCATTGATCCGGGCGACGGCCATCTCCGCGCCCCGCTTCAACTGCGTACCGGTCCAGGCGAGCTTTCCCGTCATCGGGCCCGCGACACCGATCAGAACTTCCGCCTGAACCGGGAAGCCGAGTGTAGAAGCCAAGACGGCAGCAAGGACGAGAGGCCGGCGCATGCAACACCTCCGCTCGCAATATACTCTGGATGCTCGGGTGCGGCTACGTGGTGAGCGTCCCGGACGTTCAGCGATTCATCGGCGGCCCGTCCGCGACATGGGCGCGATACTGCGGCAGGTCGTCGGTGATCGTGAACCAGGGCGCCTTCGAGCCGACGAAAATGTGCTCGCTCGGCCGGATCGTCGGCTCGTTGGCGAGCGGGCCGAGCGCGACATGCACATAGGCGCCATCACGGACGACCGAATAGAGAAAGGACCCGCATTTGCCGCAGCGGGCGTCGTGCGCTTTCTCCTCGCCATAGGTGTGGAGGTGGTCTGCTCCTTTGATGACGCTGAATTTCTCCCCCTCGATGCCGGCAAACGGCTTGAAAGCGGACCCGGTCGTGCGCCGGCAATCGGTACAGTGGCAGTTTGCGGCATAGCGGAATTCGTCGGCGACGACGTATTGAACGGTGCCGCACAGACACCGTCCGGCGAGCATGCGGGCGCTCTGATCTGTCCTATCCGTCATTGTGCTCCTCGTGGCAAATCAGGCGGCGGCTCTGCGTCGAGACGGAACCACGGAGCCGACCGGGATGCAATACTTCGCCGGACGATAATGGATTTCAAGCATGAGCGCGACCGCCCATGGCTGAAGGGCGCGTCGTGGAGAATGGTTCGCACTCGTGGTCACGGCTTCACGTCTACGGATCTGCCGTCAATCTTACGTCGCCGGTCGAGCCAGCGCATCGCGGGAGTGACAGTCAGGCCGTGCGTGACGATGGAGACCAGGACGATCAGGGCGACGGCGGACCACATGACGCCCACTTCTTCAAAACCGGCGATTCCGGTTGCAAATGCGAGATAGTAGATCGAGCCGAGGCCGCGGATCCCGAAGACGGCGATGGCGGCCCTTTCTCCTTTGGGCAAGGTCGATGGCAGGCTCACCCATCCTGTGGCCGGTCGGGCGATCGCCAGCACGAACAGGGCAAAGGCGACCACGCGCCAATCAAACTCGGCAATAAACTGCCCGATGCTGACCGCGGCACCGAAGCAGACGAGCAGCACCATCATCAGGAGCCTTTCGATCTGTTCGGAGAAGTCATGAAGCTCCCGGTGAAATTCGTGGTGTCGCTCGACGGTGCGGAAGGAAAGCGCGGCGACGAATACGGCCACGAATCCATAGCCGTGGACGAGTTCCGTCAGGCTGTAGGCGAGGCAGGTAATTCCCAATGCGACGAAGCCGTCGCCGGTGCGCGCCAGCGATGCCCCTTTCGGCAGCCGAAATGTAGCAAAGCCTAGCACCTTGCCGATGATCCACCCCATCACGACCCCGGCAAGAAGCCGCCACAAGACATCGACGAGCAGCCAATGGGCGAACCAGTCAGACCGATCGGAGGCTAGTGCGATCGCAATCGCCAGATACACGAACGGGAAGCTGAGACCGTCGTTCAAACCGGCTTCGGATGTGAGAGCGAACCGAACTTCGTCCTCCGCCCCGGTTTGCGGCGGTCCCACCTGGACATCGCTCGCCAGGACCGGATCGGTCGGCGCCAGGCAAGCAGCCAGCAGAATGGCGGAAGCAGCCCCCAGACCGAGGATCCAGGCGGCGCCGACAGCCATCATGGCGATACCCAGCGGCATCGCAATGCCCAGAAGTCGCCATGTGAGAGCCCAGCGGCGCAGGCCGATGGGGCGGTCGATTTTCAGCCCGGCTCCCATCAGCGAAACGATGACGGTCAATTCTGTCATGTGCTCGATCAGAAGCCGGCTGTCGAACGAGGCGAGATCGACGCCCGGGACGAGGATGGTCTGTCCGGCCAGGGCGCCGATTGCAATGCAGAAAATGGGCAGTGAAAGCGGCAAGCGGCGAAAGGCCATGGGAATCCAGGCTGTGAGCAGGATCACCAGCCCCAACAGCCCAAGCGTGATGTCGTAGCTTTCCATCTATTCCGCCCCTCGATGGCTCGACGTATCGATAGCCGGATCGGGATCGAAGGTCGTTGGACGGTTCGTGGACATGGTGGCTCCGAAAATCGCGCGGCGAGATGGTCGGAAACGCGCCCGTCGGGTGTGTCGTTCCCCACCGACGGATGTTGACGACGGGCGATACCGCGCCGGGGATTGACACCTACTGGCGGCTTGTACGCGCACCACCTGAGCGCCTCGCCCTGAGGGCGGGGCATCCGGGCGTGGAACATTGTGCCGGCCTGCGTGAACAATTGCGGTGCTGAAGCGTTTTCTTTTCAACCTCACAATGACGTGGAGGAAAGTAGCATGCGTCGCGACATGCAGCGTTACATGATGATCGAGTTGATCGCCCTCATCGCTGCGCTTGCCGTGGTCGCCGCGGTCATGGTCGTCACGCTGCTTCCAGGCTGACACTTCGCGGCAGCGGGTGCGTGTCGACTTCCGATAACCTGATGGGGAGGGTCCTGACCCTAGCGCTCAAGTCACCCATGAACGAGTACCAGAGAGAATTCATCCCCGCAAATGCCTATGACATACAGCGCTTGCCCTTTGCAAAGCGCCTCGAGGAGCTGTCGCCGGGCGAGTGCATCTGGCCGATCAACGGCGGAGGCCCCTATCTTTTCTGCGCCGCCAAGGCCGTCGGAAGATATTGCCCGCATCATAAGGCAAGACTGATACAGAAGAAGCGTACGCATCCCCACCAATGAGTGCCGCTGCGGAGGATGGCCATCATTTTTCCGAACCGCGGCCCGGCGAAATCCCGCGCGGAACAAGCAGTTTTCCCGAGGGTTGGGCATACCGCAGGTGTTGGGACGCAGGAGGACACTGGACGCTCCCCCATGAGCGCGAAAGAGGCCGACCTTACAGAGACCTTGGAAGCCGCCGAGCCGGGGAGGGGGCGCAGTGCAGCCACGCCGGGAGAGATACCGGCGAAGGGAATGCGTGACGTCTTCTGGCGAGTGGTGTCCGAGATCTCCGAGGAGCGTGTCTTCCTGATCGCGGCAGGGGTCAGTTTCTACCTCCTGCTGGCGTTGTTTCCGGCTCTCGGTGCGCTGGTCTCGCTCTACGGATTCGTCGCGAACCCATCCGATATAGGATCGCATATGGCCGTATTGGACGAGCTCCTGCCACCCGGCTCCTACGGCCTGATCACCGATCAGTTGAAGTCCCTTACTACGCAGAAGACAGCGACCCTCAGCCTCGGCTTCATCGGTGGCCTGTTGGTCTCTCTGTGGAGCGCGGCCAACGGCATTGCGGCGCTCTTTGACGCGATGAATGTCGCCTATGGCGAAAAGGAGAAGAGAGGCATCGTATCAAGAACGCTCTTGTGCCTCGCCTTCACCTTTGCCGCACTGCTCTTTGCCGTTGTCCTGATCGTGGCGATCGGCGTCCTTCCCGCCCTGCTCGCCTATTTGTGGTTGGATCGCTGGATCGAGATCCTGACCAGAGTAGCGAGGTGGCCGGCCATTCTGCTCCTCTCCACCCTCGGCGTTGTCCTGATCTATCGTTACGGGCCGAGCCGTGAGCGGGCCAAACTGCGGTGGTTGAACTGGGGCGCCGTGTTCAGCACATTGCTGTGGCTCGCCGCCTCGTGGATATATTCCTACTATCTCGAAAATTTCGCCAACTACAACGCGACCTACGGCGCGCTTGGCGCGCTCATCGGTTTCATGATGTGGGTCTGGATCTCGATGGTCATCCTGATCACAGGCGCTCTTGTCAACGCCGAGCTCGAGCATCAGACGGCTGTCGATTCCACCACCGGAGAACCGTTGCCGATGGGTGACCGCGGTGCCTACGTCGCCGACACGCTTGGAAAGGCTGCGGATTAGCTTAAATCCATTTTCGCCTTTGTGATCACGTGGCAAGGCATGGGGTTGAGTCTTGGGGGAGCAGGAATGGGGTTCGAACTATCTCCGCCGGTGCAGCTCGGCGGTGAATTCGCCGATGAAGCGTCGCGTGTCCCGCGGGCTTCGTTCGACGATTGCCTGCCGTCGCTTGCAGGTCTTCACACGCCCGAAGAGGATAGCTGGTTCTTCAGGAACAGAGTATATCGCGACTGCTCCATATGGGGAGTATTCGAACGCGATCTGCTGGTCGGCATTGTCGCGTTCCGGCCGGCATGGATCGATCAGCTCTATGTCTTGCCGACGCATCAAGGTCGTGGCGTCGGGGCATCGCTCCTGAACGTCGCTCGGACAGGCGCCGCTCAGCTGTCGCTCTGGACCTTTCAGCGCAACCGGGGAGCGCGTCGGTTCTACGAGAAGCACGGTTTCGTCGCCGTGCAGGAAACGGACGGGTGCCGGAACGAAGAGAGGGAGCCAGGCGTCCTCTACCGATGGGTGAAGGACAGCGAATAAACCGGCTCTCTGAGCTAACGTTTTCGTCCTTTGTAGACATTGTGCTCTCTCCAGATGCACAAGCTGGAGATGGACCGGAGAGCACCCCTCGACATAAGCCGAGTGCACCCTATTTGCACCCACGGTGGGTGTGGATGAATGCATCCGACCGCGACCATCGTTTTGGAGGAACCCCGAGCTGTCCGCTTGGAAACGGGCGCGCGTTGGCGAGCAGCGCGGGAATGGCTGAGCGCAAGGGAGGAGAATTTTATGCGAGTGATCGGACTATCCACGACAGTGGCGGCTTTTGGAGCTTTGGCGTTTCAGGCCGAGGCCGCCACAGAATTGCAGTGGTGGCATGCAATGACCGGCGCCAACAACGAAATGATCGAGCAGATCGCCAATGAGTTCAACGAGAGCCAGAGCACCTTCAAGGTGGTGCCGGTGTTCAAGGGCACCTATCCCGAAACATTGAACGCGGGGATCGCGGCTTTCCGGTCGAAGCAGCCGCCGGCGATCATTCAGGTCTTCGATGCCGGCAGCGGCACGATGATGGCTGCCGAGGGCGCCATCGTGCCGGCGATGGAGGTCCTGCAGAAAGGCGGCTTCACCTTCGACAAATCTCAATACATGCCCGGCATCGTCTCCTATTACTCGAAACCCGACGGGACGATGCTCTCCTTCCCGTACAACTCCTCCTCGCCGATCCTCTATTACAACAAGGATGCCTTTCAGAAGGCGGGGCTCGACGCAGACAATCCGCCCAAGACATGGCCCGAGGTCTTCGATGCCGCGAAGAAGATCAAGACAAGCGGTGCTGCTCCCTGCGGCCTGACCTCCACCTGGCTGACCTGGATACAAACGGAGAACTTCGCCGCATGGAACAACGTCGCATACGGGACCAATGAAAACGGCCTCGGCAGCTCGGACGTGAAACTCGAGGTCAATTCACCGCTCTATGTCGAGCATTTCCAGGCGATCGCCGACCTCGCCAAGGACGGCGTCTTCCGCTACGGCGGGCGCACCTCCGAGGCCAAGCAGCTCTTTACCTCCGGTGAATGCGCCATCATGACGGAATCGTCGGGCGGTCTCGGCGACATCATCAAGAGCGGGGTGAACTACGGCATCGGCCAACTGCCCTATTACGAAGGTCACGGGCCGCAGAACACGATCCCCGGCGGCGCCAGCCTCTGGGTATTCGCCGGCAAATCCGACGAGGAATACAAGGGGGTAGCCGAGTTCTTCAACTTCCTGTCGCAGACGAAAGTCCAGGCCAAGCTGCATCAGGTCTCGGGCTATGTGCCGGTGACGATGGCCGCTTACGAGGAAACCAAAAAGTCGGGCTTCTACGAAAAGAACCCGGGCCGTGAAACGCCGATCCTGCAGATGACGGGCAAGGCGCCGACCGAGAACTCCAAGGGCGTTCGGCTCATCAACCTGCCGCAGGTGCGCGACATCCTCAACGAGGAATTCGAGGCGATGCTCTCCGGGCAGCAGGACGCAAAGACGACGCTCGACAAGGCCGTCGAGCGCGGCAATGCGGCAATTGCAGCGGCCATCAGCAACTGATCGATCAGGCGAGCCGCCTGCGGTCCAAACGGCCGCAGGCGGTCAGGTTGCTGAAGGAGATTGCCTGTGCAGCGTGTCGTTTTTCCGAATAAGATCCTGCCTTACGTCCTGGTTGCCCCGCAGATCGTGCTGACGATCGTCTTTTTCTTCTGGCCGGCCAGTCAGGCTCTCTACCAATCGGTCATGCGCGAGGATCCCTTCGGCTTGAAGAGCGGGTTCGTCGGGCTCGCCAACTTCAGTGCCGTTCTCTCGGATGAGAGCTATCTGAACTCGCTGAAGGTAACGGTGATCTTCAGCGCCTCGACCGCGCTTTTGTCGATGGGGCTCGCCCTGCTTCTGGCAACGGCCGCCGACCGTGTCGTGCGCGGTCAGACTTTCTACCGAACTTTGCTGATCTGGCCCTATGCGGTGGCGCCGGCCGTCGCCGGCATGCTGTGGCTCTTCATGTTCAATCCGGCGATGGGGACATTCGCCTATATCCTGCGCCGCAACGGCTTTTACTGGGACCCTTTGCTCAACGGCAATCACGCCATGGTCCTCATCGTCGTTGCCGCCGCCTGGAAGCAGATCAGCTACAATTTCCTGTTTTTCGTCGCCGGGCTCCAGGCGATACCGAAGTCATTGATCGAAGCGGCGGCGATCGACGGCGCGCGCGGCACTCGGCGCTTCTGGACGATCGTGTTCCCGCTGCTCGCGCCGACGACATTCTTCCTCCTCGTCGTCAACACCGTCTATGCCTTCTTCGATACCTTCGGCATCATCCATTCCGTCACGGGCGGAGGACCGGCAAAGGCGACAGAAACGCTGGTCTACAAGGTCTACAACGACGGCTTCGTCAACCTCAACCTCGGCTCTTCGGCTGCGCAATCCGTCATCCTGATGGCGATCGTCGTCGCCCTCACGGCCTTCCAGTTCCGCTTCGTCGAAAGGCGGGTGCATTATGGGTAGAACCGCCGATGATTGAGAGGCGCCCCGTTTCCAACCTGATCGGCCATCTGATGCTCATTCTGGGCATTCTCATCGTCGTCTTCCCGATCTACTACACCTTCGTCGCCTCGAGCCTGACCTCGACGGAAATCGTCCGGCCGCCGATGCAGTTGATTCCGGGCGGCCTGCTTGCCGAAAACTACGGCGAGGCACTGTCGGGCGGTGTCGAGCGGGTCGTCGGCGTCAGCCTCGAACGGCTCGTGCTCAACACATTCGTGGTGGCGGTCGCGATCGCGGTCGGCAAGATCGTGATCTCTTTCCTGTCGGCCTTTGCGATCGTGTTTTTTCGATTCCCGCTGCGCATGACCTTTTTCTGGATGATCTTCATCACGCTCATGCTGCCGGTCGAGGTCCGAATCCTGCCGACCTACAAGGTGATCGTCGACCTCGGGCTGATCGATACCTATGCCGGCCTGACCTTGCCCCTGATGGCATCGGCGACGGCGACGTTCCTGTTCCGCCAGTTCTTCCTGACGGTCCCGGGCGAACTCGTCGAGGCGGCGCGCATCGACAATGCAGGGCCGTTCCGCTTCATGCGCGACATCCTGTTGCCGCTCTCAAAGACCAATATCGCGGCCCTTTTCGTGATCCTCTTCATCTATGGCTGGACGCAGTATCTCTGGCCGCTTCTGGTGACGAACGACAGCCGAATGAACACGATCATCATCGGCCTCAGGAAGATGGTCGATTTTGCCGACGCCTCGACACCCTGGAACTATGTCATGGTCACGGCCATCCTGGCGATCATCCCACCCGTCATGGTGGTCGTGCTGATGCAGCGCTGGTTTGTCAAAGGCTTGGTTGAAACGGAGAAATAATGGCGACGATCACTCTCAAGGACGTGCAAAAGACCTATGGCGGCAATGTCGATGCCATCCGGGGAGTCTCGCTCGCCATCGCCGACGGCGAGTTCATCGTGCTGGTTGGGCCATCGGGCTGCGGAAAGTCGACCTTGCTCAGGATGATCGCCGGGCTCGAAAGCATCACCTCCGGCGACATCGCGATTGGCGATCGCGTCGTCAATACGCTCGAGCCATCTGAGCGCGACATTGCCATGGTGTTCCAGAACTATGCGCTCTATCCGCATATGACGGTCCGCCAGAACCTGGCGTATGGGTTGAAGAACCGCAACACGCCCAAGGACGAGATCGAGCGCCGGATCGCCAAGGCGGCCAAGTCGCTGGAGATCGAGGCCTTCCTTGAGCGCAAGCCGCGCCAGCTCTCGGGCGGACAGCGCCAGCGCGTTGCCATGGGGCGGGCGATCGTTCGAGAACCCGTTGCATTCCTGTTCGACGAGCCGTTGTCGAACCTCGACGCAAAATTGCGGGTCCAGATGCGCGTCGAGATCAAGCAGCTGCAGCGCACCCTCGGCACCACGAGCGTCTATGTGACCCATGATCAACTGGAAGCCATGACGCTCGCCGACCGCCTCGTCGTGCTGAACGGCGGCAGGATCGAACAGGTGGGCACGCCGATCGAGCTTTACGAAAGACCCGCGACGTCATTCGTCGCGACCTTCATCGGCTCGCCGTCAATGAACCTTCTGGAGATCAAGGGCGGCTCTTCCGATTGGTCGGCTCCCCCGGCCTTCGTCAATCAGCCGGGCACCGCGTCGCTTGGCATCCGACCGGAGGACATCGGTCTTGCCGACGGATCAACTGACAACAATCATTTCAGGGCGCGCGTGCGCGTCGGCGCGGTCGAGCTCGTCGGCGCCGAAAGCTATGTACATGGAAGCTTGGCGAGCGGCGCTCCGCTGGTTTTCAGGGTCGCCGGCCGCTCCCGGATCGGCATAGACGACGAGGTCGAGGTCTTTGCCCGACCCGAAAGCCTGCACGGATTCGATGCGGCCGGCCGGCGTCTGTAGATCGCTGCAGTACTTTGAATTGCTGCATGCCTCCTATGCGCCGCCCGCCACCACCGCCATGAAGGTTTCGTCAAGCACGGCGATCAGATGATCGGCGTCGCGCTTCGAAAAGATCATCGGCGGGCGCATCTTCAGGACATTGTCGTGCGGCCCTTCGGTGCCCATCAGGACGCCGCGCTGCCGCGCCCCATTGGAAACCGCCCGGGCGATCTCGGTGGCCGGCGCCTTCGTCTTTCGATCGCTGACGAGCTCGATGCCGAGGAACAGGCCAAGGCCGCGAACGTCGCCGATGACGTCGTAGCGCATCTGCATCTTGCGGAAAACCGCGATCAGATAGTTGCCGATCTCCAGGGCATTGCGCCGCAGTTCCTGCCGCTCGATGACATCGAGGACGGCGAGGCCGACAGCACAGGAGACCGGGTTGCCGCCGAAGGTGTTGAAAAACTCCATGCCGTTGTTGAACGAGCTGGCGATCTCGCGCGTGGTGACGACCGCCGCCAGCGGGTGGCCGTTGCCGATCGGCTTGCCCATGGTGACGATGTCGGGAACGACGCCCTGCGTCTCGAAGGCCCACCAATGGCTTCCGACCCGCCCGAATCCAACCTGCACCTCGTCCGCGATGCAGACGCCGCCCGCTTCCCGCACCATGCGGTAGACTTCCTTGAGATATCCATCCGGAAGGAAGACCTGGCCGGCGACGCTCGGAATGGACTCTGCCAGGAAGAAACCGGGCGCTTCGCCCTTGGCCCTCATGGCCGCTATCAGCTCGGCGACGCTTTCGGCAAAACGCTTCCCATGCTCCTCGATCGGCCAGTCGGCCGGCGCGTGGTAGCTGTCGGGCACCGTTGCCACATGGGCATGCGGCTTCTGTCCTTTGCCGCCCTTGCGGCGGAACTTATAGGCGCTGATATCGATCAGCTCCTGCGTCGTGCCGTGATAGGCCCAGTCGAGGACGATGGCGTTTTCTCGGCCCGTATGGGCGCGCATCAGGCGCAGCGCGAGACCGTTCGCTTCCGAGCCGCTGTTGACGAAGCCGGCGACCGCCAGTTCCTTCGGCAGCGTCGCCGTCAGTCGCTCGGCATAGGCGACGATGTTGTCGTGCAGGTAGCGGGTATTGGTGTTGAGCGTCGCCGCCTGCCGGGCCATCGCCTCCACCACCGCCGGATGAGCGTGGCCGATGTGGCAGACATTGTTGAAGCAGTCGAGATAAGCACGGCCGCGATCGTCGATCAGCCAGGCCCCTTCGCCGCGCACGAACTTGATCGGCTTATCGTAGGAGATCGAGAGGTTCGGCAGCAGAAGCTCTTTGCGAAGCCTGACGATCTCCTCATGCGAGCGACCGTCACGGTTGAAGAATTCCCCCGCCAAGCCGGCGAACAGGCTCGGGTCCGGAAAGAGCTCCGCCCAGACATCGAGGTAGCGCTCCTCGCCAACGCCGAGGATCTCCGTCGCCGAAAGGCTCGTCTCGGTGGAAATCTGCAGATGCAGGTGCGGTGCCCAGCCGCCATTCTCCTCCGCTGTGCCCATTTCGCCGACGAGCGCACCGGCTTCCAAGCGGTCGCCGGCTTTCAGTTGCCCTATGGCCTCATGGGCAAGGTGCCCCCAGAGCGTCAGGAAGGGTGGGCTGCCGGCCGGTTCATGGCGTAGTGCGATCAGGCAGCCGTAGCCGAGGGGCTCCTGTTCGATCTCGACGCTCACGACCGTTGCCGCGAGCGGCGTGTAAAGCCTCGTGCCAGCAGCCATGAAGAGATCGAGGCCCAGGTGGCGCGTGCGGCGGGCACCATCGATCAGGCGCGACGCGAACATCTCGCCGGAATAGACGGTGCGGGCTTCGCCCCACGGGCCGATGCCAAGTTCCACGCCCGTGCTGCGGCAGTGTTCTTCCCAAATGAATTGCGCATCATGCGGCCGCGCCTCCGCCGAATTGACGGTCATCGGATGCGCCGGGTCGCCATAGGGGACGAGATCGGCCGGATAGGTTGCGACCGGACGGCCAAGGAGCGGCAAGAGGCTCTTGCGGTTCTGCTCAATCCAGACGCCGGCGTCGCGAGCGCCGCGAACCGTCTCGAAACCGCAGGCGTGTCTGAGGATTGCGGTTGCGAAGCGCGGCTGCATGGCGTCGAGTTTGCGCAGGAGCGTCCAGGCGGGCCGCTCGCTGATCGCGAGGTAAGGATTGTCACCGGTATGCGTCCGGCGTGACGCTGAGATCGTCACGGATGTCACCAGCCGCATGGCGATGAGATCGAAAAGGAGATCGATCTCCTCTTCAAGAAGCGGGTATTCGCTATGGAAGCCGCGGGCGATCGCCGCGGCTGCACCGATCGGATCGGGGTGATCGAGCCCGGCATAGGCGGCAGCGATCGCCACCTCGGCGATGACGGGCCCGTAGAGAGCATCCCCGAGGTCGATGATGCCGGAGATGCGATCGCGGTTGTCCGGGTCTACCAGCACATTCCAGTCGTTCGCATCATTGTGAATGATCGACGCACGCAGCTTAGCAAAGCGCGGGGCGACGTCCCTCTCAAAACGGGCGAGGAAACGTCCGAGCAGGGCGCGGTCGCCCTCGTCGGGAACATGGTGTAACCGGTCGGCGGAGCGGCCGGCCTTGCGAATGTCCCAGTCGAGGTCGCGAAGTGCACCCGGATGCATGAAGCCCCGGAGCGAGGCATCGAAGCGGCCGAGCATCCGCCCGAGCGATTCCAGAGCCGCTTCGCTTCGGTCGGACTGGGCAAGCGGAACGCCCGGTACCCAACTGACCAGCCGCAAGCGGTGGACACCGCCGCGTGCGCTCGTCGTTTCGGCGAGGCTCGCTGACGAGAGCGTCGGATGGAGATGGGGAACCGGAAGGACGCCCGCATTTTCGCCGATGTGCTCCAAGAGCGCCGTCTGGAAATCGCTTTCGATCGCCGGCTCCGCGGCGTTGATGATCTTCAGAATGAAAATCCTGCCGTCGTCAGCAGTCACTTTGAAATTCTGGTCGCGCTCGCTGTCGAGCGGCGCGAGCGTCCCTTTGAGTCCAAAGTGCTGCGCGAGGAGTGCGGCGGCTTCGTCCAGGGAAAATTCCGGTTTTGTGTTCAGCATGTCGTTCATGGGACCTCACTCTCGCGGCGAGCGTCGCATGCCGCCGAATAGCGCGCATCCGGCAATCCGCCGGTTGCGCCGCCACTTTGTTCGTACTAACCGTCATTTTGTCGGCGTTGCCGAAGGCTTGCTGCAGGAGTTGCTCAGTGCAGACTATCGACGCTACGGACCGGGCGATCCTCAGCATTCTGAGCCGCGAAGCGCGCATCCCCATGAAATCGCTCGCCGGCCGCATCGGACTGTCGCGCAGCGCGACCGCCGAGCGCGTCGCGCGGCTCGAAAAGACCGGTCTCATCCGCGGCTACCGCGCCGATATCGGCCAACTGGAGGAGGGGCAGATCGAGGCGTTTCTGATGGTGACGCTCAAGCGCACACCCTCGCTCGGTGTGCTGGACAGGCTCGCCGGCCTTTCGTCGGTGCGACGGGTTTCCTCCGTCAGCGGCCAGCTCGATCTGGTGGTCGAGGTGAGCGTGACTTCGATAAATGCTCTGAACGAGCTGCGCAACGACGTGGCCCAGTTCGAGAATGTCGAGGACCTAACGACGTCGATCGTCCTGCGCCGAGAGATCGAGCGGAGCTAAGCCGGCGCATAGTCCGCAACCCCGACAAGCTCACCGGCGTTCCGTTCCCATGCGGCGTCTGAACGGCGTTATCCGAGTTGCTTCCTCTGCGCCGCCTCAGACGCCCGCGAGCTTTCGCAGGTCTTCGATTGCGCCGGGCGCGGCGGCGAGAACCGGCGCGCCTTTGGTCAGCCGCCCGCCGTCGACGGGGAAGGGGAGGTACCAGCCGCCCGCTTCCTTGACGAGGCAATAGCCGGCAAGACAATCCCAGGCGTGCATGTAAGGTTCGTAGTAGCCGACGAGGCGGCCGGCGGCGACATAGGCGAGCATCAGCGCACCGGAGCCGTTGCGAATGAACGTGCCGCCGGCCTCCAGCAGGTTCTCCACCATCTTGGCGACGAAAGCCGGCGTCACGTGAGTGTTGGCACCAAGCCCGGTCACGGCATTGCGGATGGTGCGTGAAGCGTCGAGCGACAGCGCTTTGCCGTTCAACCGGGCGCCCAGCCCGAGCGCGGCCGCATAGAGCTCGCCATGACAAGGCGCGGAAATCACCCCTACCACCGGCACGCCGTCGTGGAGGAGGGCGATCGAGATGCACCAGTTGGGCATGCCGTTGACGAATGGGCTCGTGCCATCGATCGGATCGATGACCCAGGTGAAGCCGGAACGGCCGGCCAGCAGCCCATATTCTTCGCCGAGGATACCGTCGTCCGGATAGATCTCACCCAAACGCTCGCGGATCAGGTTTTCCACCTCGCGGTCGGCGATCGAAACGACATCCTGCGGGTCGCGCTTTGTTTCGACGATCAGCGTTTCGCGGCGGTCGAAATAGTCGAGCGCCACTGCGCCGGCCTCGCGGCCAACCGTTTCGGCCAGTGCCAGCCGGGCTTCGAGCCCTGGAACGACGTGCGATGTCATGAAATGGTCCTTGATTTCGAGTTGAGGCCCGAGAAAGGGCGTTTGCTTTGGTCGTGTTTCCCGCGCTAAGCGCTTATGATGGCGATGCCGCGCTCCTTGAAGCCGATCGCCACCTCGGTTGACGGGCTAATGGCGCGCTCCACGGCCGGGTCGACGACGAACAAGGTGCCGGCGGCGGTCTTCACTTCATACTCGACGTGGTCGCCGAGATAGGCGGCATGCGTGATCCGCCCGCCGAAGGCGGCGTCGCTGGCTGGCTTCAGCGTGATCGCGTTCGGACGCACCGCCAGCTTGGCCGGGCCCGGCCGGATGTCGCGACCGGGGACGCGATGCGTCAGCTGTTCGACCCGGATCGTCGCGTCGCCGCCTTCGACCGAGATGATGTCGCAGGCCACGACATTTGCCTCACCCATGAAGTCGGCGATGAAGGCGGACGCCGGCAACTCGTAAAGATCGCGCGGCGCGCCTTGCTGGGCAATGCCTCCATCCTGCATGACGACGATCTGATCGGATACGGCGAGCGCCTCGTCCTGGTCGTGGGTGACGTAGACGGCGGTGAAGCCCAGGCGCTGCTGCAACTCGCGGATCTCGGTTCTGACGCGCCGTCTCAGCCGCGCATCGAGGTTCGACAGCGGTTCGTCGAGGAGCAGCACCTGCGGTTCGAGGACGAGCGCACGGGCAACGGCGACGCGCTGCTGCTGGCCGCCGGAGAGCTCGGCTGGCAGGCGCTGTCCCATGCCGGCGAGGCCCACAAGCGCCAGCCCGTCCTCCGCCCGCTCGCGCGCCTCTTTCCGCTTCAGTCCGGAGGATTCCAGCCCATAGGCGACGTTGCCGAGGGCCGTCATGTGCGGGAACAGCGCATAGGACTGGAACACCATCGAGACGTCCCGCTCGTTCGCCGGGAGCATCGTCACGTCCTTGCCGCCGATGAGGATGCGGCCCGAGGTCGGATGCTCGAGCCCGGCCAGCATCCGTAGCGTCGTCGTCTTGCCGCAGCCGGACGGGCCGAGCAGCGTCACCAGCGTGCCGGGTTCGATGGTCAGCGACAGATCCGGGATGGCGACGAAGACGCCGAACTGCTTGCGCACGTTCTGAAAGACGACGGAACCGGGAGCTTCGATGGTCATGCGGTTTTCTCCTGGTGAATCGAGGCCGGCACGGCCGCAACGGACTGGATGCGATTCTCGCGGCGGAGCCGGCGCTCACCGACAAGAAGCTGGAAGCCGCCGATGACGGCGACCATCACGAGGATCAGCATCGAGGAATAGGCGATCGCCACGCCGTATTCGCCATTCTCGACAAGTCCGACGATATAGGAGGTCGCCATGTTGTACTCCGCGCTGACCAGGAAGATGACGGCGCTGATCGAGGTGATGGCACGCACGAAGGAATAGACGAGTGCCGCGGTGATCGCCGGGCGCAGCAGCGGCAGGATGATCTTGCGAATGGTGCGGAAGCTGTCGGCGCGCAGCGTCAGCGAGGCTTCGTCGAGGCTGCGGTCGAGCTGGCTCATCGCCGCCACCCCGCCGCGGACGCCGACCGGCATGTTGCGGAAGACGAAGCAGGCGATCAGGATCAGCGCGCTTCCAGTCATCTCGATCGGCGGCAGGTTGAAGGCCATGATGTAGCTGATGCCGATGACCGTACCGGGGATGGCAAAGCTCATCATCAGCGCGAACTCGAAGAGTTCGCGGCCGGCAAATCGCTGGCGAACGATCAGATAGGCGGTGAGGAGGCCGACCGCCGCGGTCAAGGGCGCCGAAATGAGCGCGATCTCCATCGTCGTCCAGAAGGAGTTCCAGGCGACCCCGGTCCAGGCGAGGCTGCCGTCGCGGAACTCGACGGAGAAGGCCTGCGCGTAGTGCTCGAGCGTCAACGAATTGTCGAGGCCCCAGGTCTTCACGAAGCCGCCGACGAGGATCATGCCGTAGACGAGGAGCGTGAACATGGCCCAGGGGATGACGAGGGCATGCACGCCGATCGAGACCGAGCGGGGGAGGGCGGCATGGGCGCCGCTGTCGCCCTTGCCGGTAACGGTCGCGTAGTTCTTGCCTGAAAGCCAGAGGCGTTGCGCAAGGAAAGCCGTCAACGTGAAGCACAACAGCACGATGGCGAGCACCGCGGCGCGGGAGGGATCGTTCTGCGAGCCGACGACGGCAAAGAAAATCTCGGTCGAAAGCACGCCGTGGCTGCCGCCAAGCACGAGCGGATTGCCGAAGTCGGCCATGCTCTCGATGAAGCCGATGAGGAATGCATTGGCAAGCCCTGGCTTCATGAGAGGCAGCGAGATATGCCAGAAGGTACGCCAGCGATCGGCTTTAAGCGTCTGCGAAGCCTCCTCCATCGACGGGCTGACCCCCTCGACGACGCCGATCAGCACCAGGAAGGAGATCGGCGTGAACGAAAGAACCTGAGCGATCCAGATGCCGGTCAGACCATAGAGCCAACGGCCGGGCTCGACGCCGAGCATTGCGGAAACCGCCTCGGTGACAACGCCGGAGCGGCCGAACAGCAGCGTCAGAGCCAGGCCGACAACGAAGGGAGGCGTGATGATCGGCAGCACCGTCAGCAGCCGAAGGCTCTTCTTGAAACGGAAGCCGGTACGGGTCGCGACCAGCGCGAAGGCAAGCCCCAGCAGGGTCGAGCCGCTCGCGGTCATCACCGCAAGCCAGAAGGTGCGCCAGGCAACGCCGCAGCGGCCGGCGCCGATCAGGCAATCAAGGCTCCAAATCGACGGGTCGACGATGTTGCGGCCGAAGCCCTCTGGATTGAAGGATCCGTCGAAATCCTGAAAGGCGCCGACCATCATGCTGCCGATCGGATAGAAGACGAAAACGGTGACGAGGAAGACGAGGATCGAGATTGCGCCGACGATGAAGGCGTCGCCCTTCAAAGCGCCGCGCTCGGCAAGGCCGAAGGCGAAGATGAGGACGAAAAGCAGCGCGGCGAGCACTGCGCCCGCACCCATGGAAAGCTGCCCGTCCGCAAGAGGACCGAAGAGCGTCTCGCTCACCGTCCAGGTCCAGCCGGAGAAGCCAATTGCGAGGCCCTGCAGGGCGAGAAAGCCTATACCGGCAGCGCCGGCATAGGCGAGCAGGCTGCCACGACGCATCGGATCCTGCGTGACGCGTGCGGCCGCCGCAAGGACCAGCAGCAACACCGGAACGATCAGCCACCACCGACCGTAGGCCGCGATCTGGAGGAGGCCGGGCGCCACGGCCGGATCGCCTGGAAAGTTCGCGAGCCACCCGAAGCCGAAAAAGCCGCCGTCGATCCTGTACCAGGGGAGCGCGACGAAGGCCGCGAACCCCAACGCCAGGGCGATATCGAGTCTGCGATTGCGATGTTTCCTCAAGGGTGCTGTCCCGGCGCGACTTACTGACGACCGATGCCTGCATTGCTCCAGCGCATCGCGATCAGAGGCGATTGCAAGCCCGATACGGGAGCCTAAGCCCCCGTATCGAAAGGCAAACTCGAGGCCGGCCGGCGGACTTACCGGCACAGCAGGTCGGCGCGAGGTGCCATCAATTGGCGCTTGCACCGACCTCCCGGTCCCAGCGCTCGAGCAGCGCCTTGCGCTTGGCCGGATCGCCAAAGGTCTTGAAGTCGTAGTCGATCAGCTTGATGTCCTCGAGCTTCGGCGCCTCCTTCGGCACTTCCGCGGATTTATTCGACGGGATCTGGAAGGATTTCGCCTCCTTCATACTGGATTGCACCTTAGCCGATAGAACCCAGTCGTACCATTTCTTGGCGTTATCGAGGTTCTTGGCGCCCTTGATGATCGACATGGAGCCGATCTCGTAGCCGGTCCCCTCGCAGGGTGCGACCGCCTTGACCGGGAAGCCCTCGACCGCCTGCGCCACCGCATCATGCATGAACACGATGCCGATTGCGGTCTCGCCGCGCGCCGCGGCTTTCACTGGCGCCGATCCGGATTTCGTATATTGCGAGACGTTGGCGTTCAGCTTCTTCAAGTAGTCGAAAGCTTTGTCCTCGCCCATGATCTGGACGAGTGTCGCAAGTGCGGTATAGGCCGTGCCGGACGAGTTCGGATTGGCGATCTGGATTTCGCCCTTGAAGGACGCGTCGAGCAGGTCCGCCCAGCACGTCGGCTCCTTGAGGTTCTTCTGCTTGAAAATCTCCGTGTTGTAGCCCCAGCCGAGGGCGCCGGCATAGACGCCGACCGTGCGGTAGCCGGCGCTTTCGGCCTGCTTGACCGCCCAGTCATTCAATTCGGCGAGCATCGGCGACTTGTATTCGAGCGTCAGCCCCTCGGAGGCCGCCTGGAGATGCGGGTCGCCGGTACCGGCCCACCAGATGTCGGTCTTGGGATTTCGCGCTTCAGCGCGGACCTTCGCATAGGTTTCCCCCGAAGAGAGGCGGACCATGTTGACGGATATGCCCGTTTCCTTTTCGAAGGCGCCCTCCAGCTGCTCGCAAATCACCACGTCTGCCGAGCAGATCAGATTGAGAGTCCCGTTTGCCTGCGCGGAATAGGCAAAGAAAGTCGCACCCGCGGCAAGAGCGGCCGCAGTCATTCTAACCGAACCCATGATTTCCTCCCAGATTGTGCCGGCGCCTCCAGCCGGGCGCCTTGCAAGCGCGTGCAAATGCTGCATGACATGATCGTGGGTGTCAACAAGATTGTGCGATATTGTCGCCGGCTATGGCGCCACAACGGCTTGCACGCTCTTGCAAAACCATGCAAAGCTCCGTGCATGTTTTGGAGGCGGTGAACGTGTCGCAAAAGCCTTTCGTCAGCGCCCAGGAGGTAGCCGTGCGGGCCGGGGTCTCCCGCTCGGCAGTGTCGCGCACCTTCACGCCCGGTGCCAGCGTTTCTGCCGAGACGCGACGCAAGGTGATGGAGGCGGCCGAGGTGCTCGGCTATCACGTCAACCATCTGGCGCGCGGACTGATGCGCAATGAGAGCGGCATCGTCTGCCTCATCGTTTCGGATATGGGGACGCCGTATCGTTCCAGCCTGGTTCGGACCTTGACGCAGCACCTGCAGGATGCCGGCAAGATCGCCATGCTGGTCAACACGGACCGGTTCGATGGTAGCGTCGATCTGGCGCTCCGCCAGGCGATCCGCTATCGCGCCGACGCATCGATCATCCTCTCCGGCATGCCGGATAAATCGATCACGGAGCTCTGCCTGAAGAACGGCCAGCGCCTCGTCCTCATCAATCGCGACGACGCGCAGCCGGGCCCCTTCAGGATCAACCTCGACGACGGGGAGGCGGCCGGCCGTGTCGTGACCGCTTTCGTGCGTGCCGGCTGCCGCCGTCTCGCCTTTGCCAATTCGGAGGCGGGAACGCCGAGCCTGATGGCGCGCGAGCGCGGTTTCGTTGAAGCGGCGAGGGCGGTGGGGCTTGAGGTTCTGGTGGAGCGCTATGGACCAACCAACTACGACAGCGGCCGCGTCCTGGCTCAGCGGCTGCTAACGCGCCGCGAGCGTCCGGACGCCGTTTTCTGCGCGACGGACCTGCTCGCCTGTGGTTTCCTCGACGCCGCGCGCCACGACTTCTCGATCTCGGTCCCGGACCAGCTCTGCATGTCGGGGTTCGACGACATCGAGCAGGCCTCCTGGTCTTCCTACCAACTGACGACCTTCGCGCAACCGATCGAGGCGATCGCACGTGAAGCGGTCACATGGCTCGGCAGCGACAATGTCGCCGATCCGGCGGGCAGTTTGTCGGTTCGCCTCCACGCCGATTTCGTCTGGCGAATGTCCATACGCGGTGGCTAGAGGATGCCTCGCTGTCGCGACAAGCGCATCGCCTCCGGGTTCCTCACGAGATTTCGATTTTACGCTCGCCGTCGTGCGCAATACCCTTAAGCCCTGGACGTATCCAAGGGAGGTTCGCCATGAAGCGCATGGCACTTATCGCGACCGCATTGGCCTGTTCGCTCGTCTCAGCCTATGCTCAGGACACTTCGATGAGTTTCTTCGTCACCAGCGCCAATCCGGGCAAGGGCGGCGATCTCGGCGGGTTGGCAGGCGCCGATGCACATTGTGGCGCGCTGGCGACTGCCGGCGGTTCAACCGGCAAGACCTGGAGGGCCTATCTCTCCACCGATGCGGAGAACGCGAAAGATCGCATCGGTGCGGGACCTTGGCACAATGCCAAGGGTGAGAAGATTGCCCACGATGTTGCCTCGTTACACGGCGACAGCAACAATCTGACCAAACAAACTGCGCTCAACGAAAAGGGCGAAGTCATCAACGGACGGGGCGACACGCCGAACCGGCACGACATCCTGACCGGCACCAAGCCGGATGGAACCGCTGCCGCGGAAACCTGCGGCAACTGGACCATGGGCGGCGCGGAGGGTGCCGCAATCGTTGGTCACAGTGACCGCACCGGGTTGGACGACTCGGCGGCGGCCAAATCGTGGAACTCTTCCCATCCGACGCGCGGCGGCTGCACCATCGAGGCCTTCAAGGGCACCGGAGGTGACGGTCTCTTCTATTGCTTCGCGACAAATTGAGGATCGGCTGAGGCCAGGCCGGACCGCGTTACACTGGCTGAAAGCGGCTGCATTCCCCTGCGGGAGGGCAGGGGAAGCGGAGCCTGAGCTGGTGGGCGCGCGGATGCTCTAGCGATCGGGTGCAGGCAGTCACTCCGCAGCTTCGACGAAGCGGTGGCGTTCGTAGAGGAACTTGAGCACCGCTTCGCGACATTTCAGGTAGGTTCGGTCCGAGGCGAGCTCGATGCGCCGGCGCGGGCGGGGGAGCGGCACGTCGAGGATCTCACCGATCCGCGCAGACGGTCCGTTGGTCATCATCACGATGCGGTCGGAGAGCAGGACCGCCTCGTCGACGTCGTGGGTGATCATCAGGACCGTATTGCCAAGCGTCGCGTGGATCTGCATGACCTGGTCCTGCAGATGGGCGCGGGTCAAGGCGTCGAGCGCCCCGAAGGGTTCGTCGAGAAGCAGCACCTTCGGTTCCATGGCGAGCGCGCGGGCGATGCCGACGCGCTGCTTCATGCCACCGGACACTTCAGAAGGGCGCCTGTCGGCGGCGTGCGCCATCTGCACCAGTTCGAGGTTGCGCATGGTCCAGTCATGGCGTTCCCGCTTGTTGCGGGTCGCAGAAAAGACCTTGTCGACGGCGAGCCGGACGTTTTCATAGACCGTCAGCCACGGCAGCAGCGAGTGGTTCTGGAAGACGACGGCACGGTCCGGTCCCGGCTCGTCGACCACCTTGCCGTCGAGGAGCACCACGCCGCTCGTCGCCTGCGTCAACCCGCCAACGATGTTGAGCAGGGTCGACTTGCCGCAGCCGGAATGGCCGATGATCGAGATGAACTCGCCCTTTTCGACGGCAAGAGACACCTGTTTCAGGACCTCGGTGCGCGTTCCGCCGCGTTCGAAGGTCTTGTCGATAAGTTCGAGCGAGAGATAGCTTTTGGTCATGGAGGGTCTCCTCAGGCGTTCGCGGTGCCGCGGGTAACTGCGCGGCCGATCAGCGCGATGAGACGGTCGAGAAGGAAGCCGACGATGCCGACATAGATCAGCGCCACGATGATGTCGCTGATCAGCGACGAATTCCAGGCGTCCCAGATGAAGAAGCCGATGCCGACGCCACCGATCAGCATTTCGGCAGCGACGATCGCCAGCCAGGAGAGGCCGATGCCGATCCTGAGGCCCGTGAAGATGTACGGGGCGGCGGCGGGCAGCATGATCTTGGCGAAATATTCGAAGCCGTTCAGGCGCAGCACCCTGGCGACATTCTGGTAGTCCTGCGGAATGTTGCGGATGCCGACCGCGGTGTTGATGATGATCGGCCAGATCGCCGTGATGAAGATCACGAAGATCGCCGAGGGGGTGCCGTCCTGGAAGGCAGCCAGCGAAAGCGGCAGCCAGGCGAGCGGCGGCACGGTACGCAGCACCTGGAAGATCGGATCGAGGCCGCGCATGGCGAGCGCGCTCTGGCCGACAAGCACACCAAGGGCGATGCCGACCGCGGCAGCCATGACGTAGCCGAGCGCGACGCGCTGCAGGCTGGCGAAGACATGCCAGAACAGTCCCTGGTCGACGCCCTGGCCAGTATAGAAGGGATGGGCGATGAGTTCCCAGCTCTCCTCGAGCACGCGGGACGGCGCAGGCAGGCTCGATTCGGGCGACGAGCAAATGACCTGCCAGGCGAGAGTGAAGAACGACAGCGTGACGATCAACGGCAAGAGATTTGTGGCAGCCTGAGCGACAAAGCGCGACAGCCGGCGATCGATGCCGGGGCGCGCCGTGTAGCCGAGGGCGATGACCTGAGCGGAAGGCTGCGGCGGCGCCTGCGGTTCGAGCTTGAGATTGGTGACGGGCATGCCGTTCTCCTAAAGGTTTCGGGTCTACAGCGCCGTGCGTCGTTAGGCGCACAAAGGTGGCTGTATCTCTTTGAACTGCAGTGGCAGCCGGGTAGGGGGCCGGCTGCCATTGCGGCATCAGGCGATGCGGCTGATTGCCAGGCTCTTCAGGTAGGCTTCGGGGTTGGCGGGATCGAAGACCTTGCCGTCGAAGAAAGTCTCCGGACCGCGCGAGGTGGAGGCCGGGATATCGGCGACACCGAGGTCCTTTGCCGCTTCGCGCCAGATGTCTTCGCGGTTCACCTTGGCGATCAGCCCCTTGATGTCCGTCTCCGGCGCGAGCTTGCCCCAGCGGATGTTCTCGGTGAGGAACCAGGCGTCGTGGTTCTGGAAGGGGTAAGAGGCGTGATCGCGCCAGAACTTCATGAAGTGCGGGCTGTCCTCGACGACCTTGCCGTTGCCATAGTCGTACTCGCCCTTAAGGCGGCCGACGATGTCCTTGGGTGGCACATTGAACCAGCTGCGCTTGCCGACGATCTTGGCGAGTTCGTCCTTGTTCGCCATGTCATCGCACCATTGTGCGGCCTCCTCGATAGCCATGACCATCGCCTTCGCAGCGCGGGGGTTCTTCTCGACCCAGTCGGCGCGCATCGCGAAGGATTTCTCCGGATGCTTGGCCCAGATCTCGGCGGTGTTGACGGCGGTATAGCCAATCTTCTGGTTGACGAGCTGCGCATTCCACGGCTCGCCGACGCAGAAGCAATCCATGGTGCCGACCTTCATGTTGGCGACCATCTGCGGCGGCGGGACGACGATGGTCTCGACATCCTTGTCGGGATCGATGCCGCCGGCGGCGAGCCAGTAGCGGATCCAGAGGTCGTGCGTGCCGCCGGGGAAGGTCATGGCGACCTTGGCGGCCGCGCCACCTGCCTTCTTCTTGGCGAACACGTCCTTGAGGACCGAGGCGTCGAGACCGACCTTCAAATCGGCGTAGGCCGCCCCGACCGAGATCGCCTGGGCATCGAGATTGAGGCGGGTGAGGATCACCATCGGCAGCGGCTGGTTGTTCTGCGTCACCTTGCCGGTGGAGATGAGGTAGGGCATTGGCGTCAAGATATGGGCGCCGTCGATACCGGCGCCGGCTGAGCCGAGGACCAGATTGTCGCGGGTCGTGCCCCAGGACGCCTGCTTCACAACCTCCACCTCGGTCATGCCGTACTTGTCGAAGAAGCCCTTTTCCTTGGCTATGACAAGCGGCGCGGAATCCGTCAGAGCGATGAAGCCGAGAACTGCCTTCGTGGTCTCCGGACCGGCGCCCTGGGCGAAGGCTCCGGAGGGAAATAGCGTCTTCGCCGCACCGACCATGGCGGCGCTGGCAGTCGTCTTCAGCAGGCTGCGACGGGTCAGCCCGCCGATCGAAGTCTTGGTCATGCGCATGTTCCCTCAATTCGTTGGCCGGTGGAAAACCGACAAAAAAGCGCCGCTTGGTCATCGCGCTCGTGGGACTGGGAGGAATCCCTTTGGAGGCAAGGACCTTGCGACGCCGGTGTCTTTGGCAGGCGCTGTCGGCGCCCGAGCTTGCTTCAATCGCCGTTGACCGAAGCAAGAATTGCCACGCAAACACTGTGCCAGTTTGAGAGTCAAAAATATGTATTTGACTCTAAAGGATAAATTCGAAATATGTGACGCGCCTAGGAAATGGGCATTAGCGTTCGCTGATGAAAGTTTGTGCGTTGCAACATGAATGCATGGCTAAACAAGCAGCGGGTCGCTCGTCGGGCGAGACCTGTGAAAGGCCGGTCGCCTTCACTTCAAGGGGTCGACAGTTCGGTTTTGAGATCGGGACATTTTCAACCTTGCGCTAGCAACTCTGCGCGACATTGGAACGCCCGGCGGTCAACCCCGATCAGGCGGGCGGCTCAGGGTTGCAGCTTCGGTCTTCGCTTTGGCGGCCTGATCGCGACATGGAAGGAGAGGGCTGCCACTCCAGATAGCCAAGGAGAAAGCGGGCTGCCAACAGCCCCAGAGCCCCGGGTCGGCCACACCGACCTTGGAAACGCGCACAGTCAGTAACTGTCGCTCTGCGGCAGACCGTCTGTGATTTCGTAATAGTCGCCCTTTTCGCCCACAAATGTGTGTTTGGAGAGATGCAAGCCGGTCGGACCATCGAATAGGCCCATCGCGACCGCTGTGAACTCATAGCCTTCAATTGTCGGCTTCCAGAACAACGTCGAGCCGCATGCGGAACAGAAGCCACGTTCGACTTTGTCGGACGATCGGTACCAACAGACATGCTGCTCACCGCCGACCTCGAGCGCATCGCGCCGGACATTCACGGCAGCAAGGACGTGGCCGGACTGTTTTCGACACATTTTGCAATGGCAGGCTTCAGGCTGATGCTCAATCGGGCCTGCGACCTCAACACTGACCCTGCCGCACAGGCATGCACCCCGCAACATGGCATCCTCCACATCCGACATCGCCGGGCCGGCGTATTTGAGGTTGTCACGCTAGTTTAAACGAGAGGCGGGACTGTCGCATCTCTAACTGGCCCGACTGTCGCATTACTAAATAGCCCTGTGAATTCATGCCGAACTGCGACTTGCGCGTGTGACGCTACCCGAC
>NZ_AUTC01000154.1 GCF_001461695.1 Sinorhizobium fredii USDA 205
GGGCGCACTCCACAGAATGCTTCAATTTAACCAGCAAAGGCTCTAGGCACAGCACCGTGGCTGCGATTGAGCAACTGCCTGGGGCCGGCAGGGGCTAGCTGATATAGCCCTTCTTCATCGCCTTCACGACTGCCTGCGTGCGGTTGACGGCGTCGAGCTTCTTGGTGACGTGGTTGAGATAGTGATTGACGGTATGCTCGGAGAGGCCGAGGATTCCCGCAATCTCAGCACTGGTCTTGCCGGCGGCCGTCCAACTCAGGCACTGGATTTCCCGCTCCGAGAGTGTTGTGCTGCTGCTCTTCCAGACGGATCCGATCTCGGCGAGACGGTTGTAGACGTGGATTGCGATCATCTGCAGTTCCATCGCCGCGGTCATCGGCAAATCGGCCTCCGGACCCATCAGAATGACCGCACCGCGGCCGCCCTCGGCGTCATGGACCGGGAAGTAGTTGGCCTGGTAGATGCCGTTCTCGCGCAGCATCACAATGTAATCCGCGGCGGAATCCGGCTTGCCACCCTCGCTCTCCCAATCTTCAAGCGTGATCTGGAAGGGCATGGTGGTCTCCCTCAACCGACGAACGCCCGTGCTGAAGCGCAGCATCGACAGGCTGTCGTATTTGTTGAGAAGTTCGGCCGGCATATTGGAAATAACGGTGGCGGCGGAGAGCCGCTCCATGTCGATCGGCGGGATCGAGCAGATGAGGAACGTCTTGAAGCCGAAAATATGCGTAATCCGCCGCATATAGCGGATGATATCGAACTGAGTCTCCAGCCTTGCGATCTCAGACGCGAAATCACCGCCCCGGGGTAGTTCGACGTCAGTCATCCCGGTCGTCATCGTATCTTGCATTCAAGCGTTCCATGACATTCATCATGTATCAAATAGCCTGAGCCGCGCATGATTGCCAACAGGTGATCGGCAATGATCTCCCGCCGGCGGCAAAAGGCTGTGTATTTCGCTTCGCGCGGCCGGACGCTCGGCGGGCCGCAGCGAGGCTTGTTCTACTAATTGATAAGGCCGGCCCGCATCGCCTTGGCGACCGTCTGAACCCGGTTGACCGAATCGAGCTTGCGGGTCGCCCGGTTCAGGTAATGGTTCACCGTGTATTCGGAAAGCGCCATGATTCGCGCCATTTCCACGGTCGTCTTCCCGGCCGCGGCCCAGCGCAGACATTCGATCTCGCGCCGCGAAAGGCTGCCCGGTCGGCGCCTGTCGCCCGTCCTGACTTCCGAAAGCCGGCTATAAAGGAGCCCTGCCCAGAAATTGAGCGCCTGCATTTCGTCGTTCGAAACCACCTCCCTGTCACCGCCGAAGGCAATCGCGGCGCGGCCTCCCTTTGCGTCGTGAACCGGCAGATAAAGGCCGCGCGGCATACCGGCCTGCTCGAAGACGCTGATCGCGGCCTCGCCCTTGCCGTCCGCGCGCCTGCGCGCCAGGAGATGCGCATCATAGGTGAAGGGGATGGTGCTCCGGCGCAGCCGCTGGATCACGGGGCTTCCCTCGATCAGGCCGGCGCTGTCATAGCGCCGCAGGAATTCCACCGGCCAAGACGTGAGCAGCGCCTGCGCGGCCAAGCTGTGGCAACCGGAATCCGGAATGGCCAGCACCATGAAGCCGCGAAATCCGAAAGCGTCCGAAATCTGGTCGAGCGCGCGCTTGACATCATCTTCCGTGCCAATCGCGCCATTGATCGAGCGGCCGTTGGGAAGGACCAGTGAGGTAATGTCCGCGTTGAAATCCATCATCGTTCCGCTCGCCTCCCGCAGCTTGCTCGCTCCGTTGCGAGTCAGGCTGGTTCACCGTCATAAACCGCTCTTAGCGCTTTCGCCAAGGACCAGATCCCGCGCGGGCCTGCAACCAGTCGTGGAGGCGGGTCTGGAAAGTTGAAGCTAGCGATCTATAGTCTTCACGTCCAGTCGAAACTTCTAATTTACCGTAAAGCAATGCTAGCGGCCGCCCCGCCCCGGCCCCAAACGGATTCTTGCCTCCTCTTCGATCTTCGCCGCGGCGTTGCGCACATCCGCGGCCCAAGCCGCCAATTGCGTCATGGTGACGCGATAGGAAGGCCCGGTCACCGATACGCCGGCAACCAGTTCATGTTCCGGGACGACGATCGATGCTGCCACACAACAGATTTCGGCTTCATGCTCCTCCCGGTCGAAAGCATGCCCTTCGCGGCGAATCTCCTCAATTTCGCCAAGCAGCGACATGGCCGAGCGATGCGTGCGCTCGGTGAACGCGACGAACTGCGTCTTCGCGGCGATTCGTTCCAGTTCGCCCTGAGCAAGCGAGGACAGGGCAGCCTTGCCGATCCCCGTGCAATAGGCCGGCGAGGCCTTGCCGATCTGCGAACTCATGCGCACCGTCTGACGGCTTTCGACCTTGTCGACATAGATGATCTCGGTCTCGCGCAATATGCCGAGATGAACGGTCTCGCCGGTCATTTCATGCAGACGCAGCAGGTGCGGTTCGGCGATGTCGCGAAACTGATTACCGGACCAGGAGCGATAGGCAAGCTTCAAGAGGCGCAGCCCGGGCTCGTAGGAAAGATCGCCTCGCTGCACAAGCAGGCCTTCATCGACCAGATGGCCGAGCAGCCGATGCAGCGTGCCGCGCGGCTGGCCGACGGATTGAAGGATGTCGGTGAAGCGCTGGGGCCGATCGGCCGTCGCGACGGCCTCGAGGACCGCCATCGCCTTCCCCAGCGTGCCGGTCCCCGGCCCTTCGCTTTCCAGATCGGTCACATTCTTCCCGTCCATTTTCACCCGCTTTCGCCCGCTTCCTGCCTTGACAGGGTAAACGCTCTGGCGCGATAATTCCAGAAAATAAAGCGTTGTTCCACATAATGGAACATCTCCAACTCGCCAAAGAGGAGAGGCCTGATCCATGACGCCGCCAAGCAGTCAGTTTCCCGACTTGCGCGATCGCGGCGTGCTGGTTACCGGCGGCGGATCCGGCATCGGAGCCGCCCTGGTCGACGGCTTTCTGCGGCAGGGGGCGCGCGTCGCCTTCATCGATATTGCCGATGAGGCGAGCCGAACGCTCGCAGACAGGCTCGCCGCCGAAACGGGGCAAAGGCCCGAATTCATTCATGCCGATCTCACGGACGTCGAGCAGACAAGAAGCGCCGCGGACGCCGCCGTCGCGGCGCTCGGCCCCATTCGGGTGCTGGTCAACAATGCCGCACGGGACGACCGGCAGCCGCTCGAGGCGGTGACCAAGGAAAGCTGGGATGATGGCCTGGCAGTCAATCTCAGCCATTTCTTCTTCCTCTCCCAGGCGATCGCGCCGCACATGCGACAAGCGGGCGGCGGCTCGATCATCAATTTCTCGTCGATCGCCTTCAAGCTGAACATGCCCGAAATACCTGCCTACGCGACGGCGAAGGCAGGTATAATCGGGCTTACCAAGTCGCTCGCCGGAAAGCTCGGGCCGGACAATATCCGCGTCAATGCCATCCTGCCCGGCATGATCGTCACTGAACGGCAGAGGCGGCTCTGGCTGACGGAAGATTCGATCGCCCGGATGCAGGAGAGACAGTGCCTGAAACGCGTCCTGGCCGCCCAGGATCTTGTTGGCCCCTGCCTCTTCCTGGCGTCGGACTGCTCGGGGGCGATGACGGCACAGACCATGATCATCGATGGAGGCGTGTTTTGATGACTGCAGGCTATTATGCCGCGGTGGACTGGGGAACCTCGAGCTTCCGATTGTGGATCATCGGAGAGGACGGGTCGGCGCTTGCCGAGCGCCGCAGTGCGGAAGGCATGACGAGCGCGGCAAAAACAGGTTTCCATGCGGTCATTGACAGTCATCTGGCCGCCGTTTCGGCACCTCACCACCTGCCGATCATCATCTGCGGAATGGCGGGCGCGCGCCAGGGCTGGAGGGAAGCGGGCTATCTCGAAACGCCGGCAACGCTCGGTGCCATTGCGGGACATGCGATCGCCGTTCCGGACGTGGATCGCGATATCCGCATCCTGCCGGGCCTGGCGCAGCGCGACGACCGGCATGCGGATGTCATGCGTGGAGAGGAGACGCAGTTGCTCGGTGCCGCCGGCATGCTCGACGATGGCCGGTACCTCGTGTGCATGCCGGGCACCCACAGCAAGTGGGTCCGGCTTTCCGGTCAGACGGTCGACGGCTTTTCCACCTTCATGACCGGCGAATTGTTCGACGTCATCTCGAAGCATACGATCTTGAGCCATGCCGTGGCGGAGGCGGAGGTTATCGCCGCCGACAGTGCTGCCTTCGCCGAAGCCGTCGCACGGGCGCGGGAAAAGCCGGCACTGGCGACGAACCTCCTGTTCTCCGTGCGGGCCGGCCAGTTGCTCCATGGCCTGAGCGCCGCCGACGCCAAAGCTCGCCTGTCCGGCACGCTGATCGGCCTGGAGATCGCCGGGGCGCTCGCCTCGGTGGATTCGGTGGACGGCATTTGCCTCGTTGGTTCCGGAAGGCTTGGCGCTCTTTATCGCTCGGCGCTCGAAAGCCAGGGGCTCGCAGTCCGGCTTGTCGATGCCGATGAGGCGGTACGAGCCGGCCTTTCGGCCGCTGCCCAGGCCATTTGGCCCCTTTGACGGAAGAAGATCATGAATCGCATTCCCCTGCCAACGATGAAATATCCGCTGATCGCGATCCTGCGCGGGTTGAAGCCGGAAGAGACCGAAAGCGTTGTCGGCGCATTGATCGAAACGGGCTTTACGGCGATCGAGATCCCGCTGAACTCGCCCGACCCTTTCCGATCCATCGAAACGGCGGTGAAGATGGCGCCGGCCCATTGCCTTATCGGCGCCGGCACGGTGTTGACGACGGCTGACGTCGAACAGCTTGACAACGTCGGCGGGCGCCTCATGGTCAGCCCCAATGTCGAGCTATCGGTCATCCGGCTTGCCGCGGCCAAGGGCATGGTGACGATGCCCGGCGTCTTCACGCCGACGGAAGCGCTCGCCGCCGCCGCGGCGGGCGCGAGCGGCCTGAAGTTCTTCCCGGCGAGCGTCCTCGGGCCATCCGGCATCGCGGCTATCCGCGCCGTGCTTCCGGGCGATCTGGAAATTGCCGCCGTCGGCGGCGTCTCGGAGACCAATTTCGGCGACTACGCAAAGATCGGTGTCCGTGCCTTCGGCCTCGGCTCGAGCCTTTACAAGCCGGGAATGAGCGCCGCGGATGTCAGGCAGCGGGCGGTTGCCACGATGGCGGCCTATGATGCCGTCTATGGAGGCCAGCAATGACCGACCTCGTTGGCTTTTCCGGTCGCATCATCTGCGACTTCGCGTCCGAACTCGGCGAAGGCCCGACCTATGACCCCGCTACCGACACCGCCTGGTGGTTCAACATCAAAGGCCAGGAACTGCACGAGCTCCATCTCGACAGCGGACGCAAGACCATTCACCCGCTGCCCTTTCTCGGCAGCGTGCTCGCCACCATCGATCCCGGCCGGCAATTGATCGCCTCGGACCAGGGGCTTTTTGTCCGCGACACGGCAAGCTTCAAGCTCAGCCCCTTCGCGGCGCTCGAAGACAAGCCGGGCAACCGCTCCAATGACGGCCGCGTCCATCCCTCAGGCGCTCTCTGGATCGGCACCATGGGACGGAAGGCCGAGAAACATGCGGGCGCGATCTATCATGTTGCCGGCAACCGGATAACGAAGCTCTACAGCAACGTCACGATCCCGAACGGCATCTGCTTTTCGCCGGACGGCGCCACCGCCTATTTCACCGACACCGACGTCAATCACCTGATGCGTGTCGCCATCGACCCGGCAACGGCGCTGCCGACCGGCGATCCCACCGTTCTTTCCGACCAGAGCGCGGCACCGGGCGGGATCGACGGCTCGGTCTGCGATGCCGACGGTTTGATCTGGAACGCCCGCTGGGGTGCCGGCGCCGTGGAGGTATACAAGCCCGACGGCCAGAAGGTCGCCCGCTATGCCGTACCGGCGACACAGCCGAGCTGCCCCGCCTTCATCGGCGCGAAGGCGGACAGACTGCTGGTCACCTCGGCATGGCAGGATCTCGACGACGCGGCACGCTCGGCCGATCCCAATGCCGGCAAGACCTTCGAGCTCGGCATGGAGGTCAAGGGGCGTTTCGAGCCGGCGTTCCGACTCTAGAATTCGCAGTACCGTCGGAAGGCGGCCCTCTCATTCGGCACCGATCTCGAACAAATGCTGGCGGCGCCGAGAAAAAGTCATACAATTAATCCATGCGGTGAATCGCGCATGGAAAGGGAGTGCTCGGATGAGCGATAAGAAGAAAGAACTGAGAAGCCGGCACTGGTACGGCGGCACGCACAAGGACGGCTTCATTCACCGGTCCTGGATGAAAAACCAGGGCTTTCCGGATCACGTCTTCGACGGCCGGCCGATCATCGGCATCTGTAACACCTGGTCCGAACTGACGCCGTGCAACAGCCACCTGCGCATCCTCGCCGAGGGCGTCAAGCGCGGCGTGTGGGAGGCGGGCGGCTTCCCGGTCGAATTTCCCGTCTCGTCGCTCGGCGAAACGCAGATGCGGCCGACGGCCATGCTGTTCCGCAATCTCCTGGCGATGGACGTGGAAGAGGCGATCCGCGCCTACGGCATCGACGGCGTCGTGCTGCTCGGCGGCTGCGACAAGACGACTCCAGGCCAGTTGATGGGTGCGGCGTCCGTCGACCTGCCTACGATCGTCGTTTCGTCCGGGCCGATGCTCAACGGCAAATGGAAGGGCAAGGACATCGGTTCGGGCACCGATGTGTGGAAGTTCTCCGAGGCGGTACGTGCCGGTGAAATGAGCCTGCAGGAATTCATGGCGGCCGAAAGCGGCATGTCGCGCTCGCCGGGCGTCTGCATGACGATGGGCACCGCAACCACCATGGCCTCGGTGGTCGAGGCGATGGGGCTTTCGCTGCCGACCAATGCGGCGCTGCCGGCGGTCGACGCGCGCCGCATGGCGCTGGCGCACATGACGGGCAAGCGGATCGTCGACATGGTGCATGAGGATCTCCGGCTGTCGAAGGTCCTGACGCGAAAGAACTTCGAGAACGGCATCGTCGCCAACGCCGCCGTCGGCGGCTCGACCAACGCCGTCGTGCACCTCCTGGCGATTGCCGGACGAGCCGGTATCGATCTCTGTCTCGAAGATTTCGACCGCATCGGCGGCCAGGTGCCCTGCATCGTCAACTGCATGCCGTCCGGCAAGTACCTGATCGAGGACCTCGCCTATGCGGGCGGCCTGCCAGCGGTGATGAACCGCATCCAGCACCTGATGCATGCCGACGCGCCGACGGTGTTCGGCGTGCCGATCAGCAAATATTGGGAGGATGCCGAGGTCTATAACGACGACGTCATCCGGCCGCTCGACAACCCGCTGCGGGCTGCCGCCGGCATCCGCGTGCTGAAAGGCAACCTCGCGCCGAACGGCGCGGTGATCAAGCCGTCGGCGGCGAGCGAGCACCTGCTTGCCCATGAAGGGCCGGCCTATGTCTTCGAGACGATCGAGGACCTCAAGGCGAAGATCGACGATCCGGACCTGCCGGTCACCGAGGATACGATCCTCGTGCTGAAGGGTTGCGGACCGAAGGGCTATCCCGGCATGGCCGAGGTCGGCAACATGCCGATCCCGCGCCGGCTCGTCGAAAAGGGGGTACGCGACATGGTGCGCATTTCGGATGCACGCATGTCCGGCACCGCTTTCGGCACGGTCGTCCTCCATGTCAGCCCCGAAGCCAATGCCGGTGGGCCGCTAGCGATCGTCAAGACCGGCGACCGCATCCGGCTCGACGCCATGAAGGGCGAATTGAACCTCCTGATCAGCGAGGAAGAGTTCGCAAGCCGCATGGCAGCCTGGCAGCCGCCGGAGCAGAAATGGCAGCGCGGCTACTACAAGCTCTATCACGACACCGTGCTGCAGGCCGACAAGGGCGCCGACCTCGATTTCCTCGTCGGCAAGAGCGGTGACGAGGTGCTTCGCGAGAGCCACTGAAAGACTGCGCTACGAGATCCATCGCGCCGCGTGTCGATTTCGGCACGCGGCGTTTCTTTTTGCGTCCGAGATTGCCAATTGGCCCCTGTACCGCTGAGTTGCAGCTCCGAAAAGCAAAGACAACCAACAGCTTTAGATTTTGATTTTTTCCGGAACAGTTTTGGCTGCCGGACGTTGCTTGAA
The DNA here is from genome assembly GCF_001461695.1 of Sinorhizobium fredii USDA 205. GTDB lineage: Bacteria > Pseudomonadota > Alphaproteobacteria > Rhizobiales > Rhizobiaceae > Sinorhizobium > Sinorhizobium fredii. The sequence goes on from NZ_AUTC01000154.1 coordinate 8,143, forward strand.
TACCACCGGCGCGGCGCATTCGGGAGCTCCGAGGCTGCGCCTTGTCCGACAACGTCAACGAAAGGCCAGATTGATATGACTGACAAATTTATATCTTCCGTTGCCGCAGGCGCGCTTCTCGTGGGCGTTGCCATAGCTCCGATGAGCTTCGCGCAGGAAACCACCACGCCGCCCGCCGCCCCGGCCCCCGAGACGCAGACCATGGAGCCTGCAGCTCCGGCCGCTCCGGCTCCGGCTGACCAGGCACAGACCCCGGCGCCGGCAGACAAGACGATGGATACGGCTGCTGCCGAAGGCAGTTATCTGACCGAGCAGGCAGAAGACCAGATCTCCGCCAACACCTATATCGGTCAGTCGGTCTATAACGCCAATGACGAAAGCATCGGCGAAATCAACGACCTGCTCATCAAGAAGGAAGGCGGTGTCGCTGCTGCTGTCGTCGGAGTCGGCGGCTTCCTCGGGATCGGTGAGAAGAACGTTGCGGTGCCCTTCGAAAGCATCGAAGTCACCGAACAGCCCGACTCGGATGCCCTGAAGCTGACGACGACCGAAACAGCGGACTCTCTGAAGGGCGCGCCGGAATTCAAGACGAAGTCGCAGCTGATGGCGGAACGGAATGCCGCCCAGCCGGTTGACACGTCGACCACCTCGGCTACCGGCACGACCCCGGCGCCGGCACCGGTCGAACCCGCACCTCAGCAGTAAGCAAGTCTGAGGCCGACGAAATGGAGCGGCGCCAAATGGCGCCGCTCTCATTTTGTCCTTGGGACACTGCGGGGCGCGCGACCGTCAGCGCGCCACAGCGACTTCGCGGTGACGGTCTGAGAGATAGCGCAAGGTGGCGACCGCATCGGCCGGCTTGCCGTAGAAATAGCCCTGTCCCATGCCGCAGCCGAGCGCTTTCAGCTTCAGCACTTCGGAGATGTCCTCGATGCCCTCCGCGACGACCTCGAGTTCCAGGCCCTCGCACATCGATACGATCGCCCTGACGATATGTTCGGAGGCCCGATCGGCTGAAATCCGCGAGACGAAGGCGCGGTCGATCTTGACCTTGTCGAAGGAGAAATCACGCAGCCGGCAGAGGCTCGATTGCCCGGTGCCGAAATCGTCGAGAGACACGCGCACGCCGGCGGCTCGTAGTTCGGAGACGATCTTCTGGGCCACGTCGGCATCCGCCATCACGGCCGTTTCGGTGATCTCCAGTTCCAGGCGGCGCGGGTCGAGGCCGACCTGATTGACGATCGCCAAGAGGCGACCGCTCGTCGCCGGGTCCATCAATTGTGCCGACGACAGGTTGAAGGAGAGAAACAGTTCCTTCGGCCAGGCAAGCGCCGTCTGTGCCGCTTTGCGCAGCAGCATTTCGGCGAGCGCCTCGATGAAGCCGCGTTCCTCCGCCAGTGGCACGAAGACGGAGGGCGAGACGTAGCCGAACTCCGGATCACACCATCTGGCAAGCGCTTCGAAACCAACGACGCCGTCGCTGCGAAGGTCGACGATCGGCTGGAAGTGGACGTCGATCTCTTCGGCAATGATCGCGTTGCGCAAAGCCTGCTCAAGCTGCGTCGCCCGCTTCATCTCCTGGGCGATCTCCTGCGAGTAGACCGTGATCTGGCCGCGGCCGCGGCGTTTCGAACGGTAAAGCGCCGTGTCGGCGCTTTTCAAAAGATCCTCGAACTCGGCACCGGCAAAGGGATAGACGGCAAAGCCGAACGAGGCGGACAGCCGAACGGTGCGGTCGCCGAGATCGAAGGGAGCAGAGAGGATTTCCTTCAGCATCTGGCCAAGCTTTTCGGCGCTCTTGCGCTCGAAGACCAGCGGCAGCACGAGGGCGAACTCGTCGTCGGCCGTGCGCATCACCGTCGCCCCTTCCGGAACGCAGGCCCTCAATCTCTGCGCCACCTGGCGAAGGATCCGATCGCCTGCCTCCGGCCCGAAAAGATCGTTGATCGGCTTGAAGCCATCGAGATTGGCGAGCCCGATCGTGAACGGCGCGGGATCGCTGGCGCGCTCGGCGGCAAGCTCACAGACCCTGTGTCGCAATTGCTGTGCATTGCCCAGGCCCGTCAACGGATCGACGAAGGGCAGCCTGTCCGGACCGCGCCGGTCGCTGGCAAGCTCGGCGAGCATCATTGCGGTGCGCTCCCGGCCGGAGCGCGCGCCGGTGCCGGACACAGTACGCCCCGTCGGTCGGGACCGATGTCCGAGCGGGGAAACAGCTGCTTGGCCGACGTACTCATTCCTGTAATGCTCAACTCTTGCAGCCTTGGAGTGACAGCACCGCGCGTTCGAGGCGCGAGGATTGCTGCAGAATTCCAACGACTGGGCTGTTTCTCCCGGTTGTGGCGCCGATGAAGGAACCTTGCAGCGAACGATGACAATCGGCGGTTAACAATCCTATATCGACTGATCGTCAAATCTATCGTGCCGAGGCCCGTCGCCAGCGCTGCCAGCCGATCAGGCCGTCAGCCGCACGGTGGCGGCACGCATATGTTTGCGCAGCAGCGCTTCGATCATATCCGGACTGATCGGCTTCATGATGTGGTCGTCCATTCCGGACGCCTCGCACTGCTTAAGATCGATGTCCAAGGCCTGCGCGGTGACCGCAATGATTGGCGTGCGGCGCCCGGTCCGGCTTTCCGCGTCGCGAATGGCAACTGCGGCTTCGAAGCCGTTCATGACCGGCATCGATATGTCCATCAGAACAAGAGACGGCTGGAGCTCATGCCAGAGTTCAACTGCTTCCCGGCCGTTCGCGGCAATCCGATAGGAGACGCCGAGACCGTCCAGTATCTGTGCGAAAACGAACTGGTTGATCTGATTGTCCTCGGCGACGAGCACATCGATTTCGGGTGCACCTGTCCGGGCCGCCGCATCCCCCTCAAAAGAGACTTCCCAATCCGCTGGCGGAAACTGCGAGCGCGTCTGTTGCCGGTCGGTGCAAGCCTTGAAGATCTCGCCGAGCAGTGTGGTGGCGTCCGCGCCCGAGGAGACGTCGAGCACCGGGCAGGTCTTCCAGCCGGCGAGGATGGCGTCCCTGGCCGACAATGCGGTGTCCAACGCCAAAATATCGAGCTTCACGCCGCAGTCCCCGGCGGCGGCGGCAAAAGCCTCGAGCTCCTCCCGATTTCGCACGGCGCAGGCCTCGAGGCCCGAACCGCGCAGCCGGGCGACGATCCGTTCCTCCATTTCCCTGTCCGCCGTCGCCAAGAGCACGCGCAGACCGCGCGCCGGCAGCGTCTCGATCATCGAACCGGCGTCGACGAGCTGCTGGACGTTCAGCGCCCGGAACGGATCGTAAAAATTCTGGGCCGGCGTGAAGATGCTGTAGTCGTGGATCTGCAGCCCCGCATTGCTGCCGCCCTCTTCGGCGCCATACCACGCGGCTATGTCGGTCACGTCGTTCATGCAGGTGACGACGAAGTGGCGCCCCGGCACGCCGACGCGGTACTTGCGTGTCACGACCCACAGGTCGCTGCCGTCGGCGCGGACGATGTGCTCCGCCTCCGAATACGGCCTACCGGTCGCCAGCACATGTCGATCCGACTGCTCGAAACGTTCCGCAAGCTCGGCGTCCACGACATCCCAGGCCGAACGACCGAGGATCGCCTCCGGCGCCACGTCGTGAATGGCGCAGAAGGCCTTGTTCGCGGCGATATAGTTGAGATTACGGTCCTTGACACAGATGGGATTGGGTTGGGCATCGAGGATCTGCTCTGTGAGTTCGACGCGCTCCAGATCGGTATGGAGCTGTTCCTCTCGCTTCTTCTGATCGGAGACGTCGCTGACCCACAATATGCCGATGCCGCTCGACAGCCGGCGCTTGCGCAGGCAGATCCAGCGCGTGCGGCCAGCCCGCTCGACGTTTTCGTAGCGCTCGCGCCAATGGAGGCCCATTTGCTCGGCGATCCAGTCATCCCGATTTGCACGGCGCCGGCTGTTTTCGGGCAATGTTCCGGGTCGCAGGCCCGTATCGTAGACCGCTCCGAGGAAATCGCGAAGCCGGGCGCCGGGCTTCAACAGGTGGGGCTGGACAGGAAAGAATTGCAGCATCGAGGCGCTGGCATAGAGGATCGTGTCGTCGCGCCCGCAGACGAGCAATGCGAGGCCAAGCGCATCGCAACTCGACTCCAGAACGGCCCTGCTGATGTCCGCGCCGCCCGACGCCACATCGTTCATTACACTGCCCTCGTCTCGCCGGCTGCACGGATCCTGGCAAGGCCATGCAGCAATTTTGTGTATTGCAGCGACCTCGCGTTTGGACGCGGCGCCGTAGCGGCGTTTTGTTTCGGGACATGCTGGCTGGCCGGTAACGGCACTCTTCGGGCGGGATTCGCGCAGCGTCCAGCAACGCCGCGGTGCTCCAAAGAACAAAACCCGTGATCATTCAGGTTGTTGTGGAAAATCGCAGCAGAACGTTAAGGCCGAATTAAACCGGCTTCCCAAATTTGCCGATCTGCCGCACGACGAGCGCCGGGCTGCGCCTCCCACCGACTGCGGGCGCGCGGAAGCCCCTTCCCCTCCTTCGCCGAATCCTGGAAGATGGACCATGGCCATCAAGCAACTCTCGGAAACGCTCATCAACCAGATCGCCGCCGGTGAAGTCATCGAGCGGCCCGCCAGCGCCGCCAAGGAACTGATCGAAAATGCCCTTGACGCCGGCGCAACCAGGATCGAGGTGGCGACGGCCGGGGGCGGCAAGACGCTGCTGCGGATAGCCGACAACGGCAGCGGCATGTCGCCCGCCGATCTCGAACTGGCGATCCGCCGGCATTGCACCTCCAAGATCGACGACGCGCTCACGGACATCCGCACGCTCGGTTTCCGCGGCGAGGCGCTCCCCTCGATCGGATCGGTGGCGCGCCTGTCGATCACCACGCGAACCGCAGGCGCCAAGGAGGGGGCGGCGATTTCGGTGGCGGGCGGCAGGACCGAGCCGGTCCGTCCCTCGCCCGCCAATGTCGGGACCGTCGTCGAGGTGCGCGACCTTTTCTTCGCCACGCCGGCCCGGCTCAAGTTCATGAAATCGGAAAAGGCCGAAGCCGCGGCCATTTCCGAAGTGGTCCGCCGCATGGCGATCGCCTTCCCGAAGGTGCGGTTCGTGCTGTCCGGTTCGGATCGATCGACCCTGGAGTTTCCGGCGACGGGTGACGATCGGCTGGCACGCATGGCGCAGGTGCTCGGCAAGGACTTTCGCGACAATGCCATCGAGATCGATGCGGAACGCGAAGAGGCGCGGCTCACCGGATTTGCCGGCGTGCCGACCTTCAACCGCGGCAACTCGCTGCAGCAATATGCCTTCGTCAACGGCCGGCCGGTGCAGGACAAGCTGATCCTCTCCGCTATCCGCGCCGCCTATGCCGAAACCATTCCTCAGGGGCGCTATCCGATCGCCGTGCTTTCCATTGCGCTCGACCCCGCCCTCGTCGACGTCAATGTCCATCCGGCCAAATCGGACGTGCGCTTCCGCGATCCCGGGCTGATCCGCGGTCTGATCATCGGTGCGATCCGCGAGGCCTTGACGCGCGGCGGCGACCGGGCGGCGACAACCGGCGCCCAGGGAATGATGCGCGCCTTCCGCGCGGAAGCATACCGCGCCGAACCGCAGCGGGCGCAAGCGCCCTGGACGGCCGCCGCCTCGCCCTACCGGCCGATGCGGTTTGACGAGCCCGCCCGCGGTTTTGCGGAGGCGCCGCAAGCGGCATTTCAGGAATTCGCGCAGCCGGCGGCACGCACCGCCGCACCGACCGCCGCGACGGCGCCGCATGGCACCATCGAGTCCGCCTTCCCGCTCGGTGCCGCACGCGCCCAGCTCCACGAGAACTATATCGTCGCCCAGACCGAGGACGGTCTCGTCATTGTCGACCAGCATGCCGCGCATGAACGTCTGGTCTTCGAGGCGATGCGGACGGCGTTGCATTCGCGGCCTGTAGCGGCACAGGCGCTGCTCATCCCGGAGATCGTCGACCTCGCCGAGGACGACTGCGACCGGCTGATGGCGCATGCGGAGGAATTCCTGCGGCTCGGACTTTCGATCGAGCGTTTCGGGCCTGGGGCGATCGCTGTGCGCGAAACACCGGCGATGCTCGGCGAGATGGACGCTGCAGGGCTTGTCAGACAGCTCGCCGACGAACTTGCCGAATGGGACACCGCCAATGGCCTCGCCGGGCGGCTCGACTATCTCGCCGCGACCATGGCGTGCCATGGCTCCGTCCGCTCCGGTCGCCGGATGAGACCGGAGGAGATGAACGCGCTGCTCCGCCAGATGGAGGCGACACCCGGATCGGGGCAGTGCAACCACGGCCGGCCGACCTATATCGAGCTCAAGCTTGCCGATATAGAACGGCTCTTTGGCCGGAGTTGAAAACGTGCCTGAGGCGCCGGATTCGGAATTCCACTGGTCTTTTTGCGATGGGCGAGATAGATCAAGTGACAGGCATTGACGAGGCTAGCACGCAAAATGATGAACCGTCTTGACGGAAATTCCTCTCGCGAAGCGAAAATCCGTTATCTCGATGGCGACTTTCAGATCGTGCTGGCCGGTTCGCATGTCGTCTGCGCCATGACCGGCAAGGCCATTCCGGTCGATGAGCTGCGTTATTGGAGCGTCGTGCGGCAGGAGCCCTACATCGACGCGGCGGCCTCGTTCGAAGCGGAACGGCGCGCCGGGGCGCTGCCGACGCAGCAGGCTTGACCGGACAGCACTGCCACTCGAGCCTTTCAGCCCTTCCCATTTGCCCGCAATTTGCGCGCCCGCGCCGCGGCAAGCGTCGCGTCGATGATCTTGGCGGGCGCCAAGGGATCGTCGAAACGCACCTCGATTTCGATCACCCTGCTTTTGGCGGCCAGCTCCGCGGCCCGCCCGTGGCCGGGCTCGAGGCGGACCATGTCCTTGGCCGTCGTCACCAGCGTGTAGCCCTGGCTGGCGGCGCGATCGATGAGATCGGCAATCTCATCCTCTGAAAAATGGTGATGATCCGAAAAGCTGCGCGTCTCCTCGACGATCGCCCCTGCCTCGCGGACCGTCCGGTAGAACTTCTCCGGATCGGCAATGCCAGCCCAGGCCAGCACCTTGACGCCCGACAGCGACCCGCCATCGAGCCGCACCGTGTCGGCGACGTAGATGGCCTTGCCGGCGCGCGCCGCCCGGCGGATCAGGCGATCGGCGGCCGGTCCGTGGCCGATCTTCAGCAGCGCCGTGGCGTGCCGAAGCTGATCGGAGATCGGGGCCCGGACCGGGCCGGACGGCACCAGATGGCCATTGCCGATGCCGCGAACGGAATCGATCACCAGCAGCGCGAAATCGAAGGCAAGGCGGGCACTCTGGAAGCCGTCGTCCATGATAATGACGTCGGCGCCCTCAGCGGCGAGCCTGCGGGCGCCGTCGACGCGACGGCGGCAAACGACCGTCAGGGCCTCCCGCGCCAGCAGCAGGGGTTCGTCGCCGACGTCCCGGGCCCGGTGATGGCCGGGATCGACGACCGTCGTGACGTCCAGGGAGCCGCCATAACCGCGGCTCAGGAAACCCGGCTTCAGCCCCCGCGCCTTGGCGGCCTGCGCCAGCGCGATTGCCGTCGGCGTCTTGCCGGCCCCGCCGACCGTGAAGTTGCCGACGCAGATGAGCGGCACGGGCGGCATGGCGCGACGCGCCCGGTCCATGCGGATTGCGGCGACACGGCCGTAGACCCAGGAGAAGGGCCAGAGCGCATAGGCGCGCCAATCGGCCTTTGTCCACCAGAACGGAGGCGCTTCGGAAACCATTTTCGTGTGTTCTTGCCTCCGCGGCTCTTACTGCTCCATGCGCCGCGAGGCGCTGCTGGTCGTGCTCCTGCCGACCGCCGGCCGGCGACGCCACAAGAGACTTCAGAACGCGAAAAAAGGCAAGCGGGTCAACGGAGTCAGAGGACTGCTTCAAGCTCGGTGATATCGGCCAGGCAGTGGTCGGAAGCCTCGGCCAGCGACTGGCGCGAGCCGGTACCGGTCAGAACCGCAACCGTCATGCCGACGCCGGCATTGCGGCCCATATGCATGTCGTGATTGTTGTCACCGACCACCGCCACCTGCCGGGGCGTCAGCCCGGTCGCCGCGCAGAAGCCGAGGACCATGCCCGGCTGCGGCTTGACGCCATAGCCGCTGTCATAGCCGGCAACATAGTGCAGATAATCCTCAAAACCGAAGCGTTTCGCCGTTTCCCGGATCGAGCGCTCGTTGTCGCTGGAAGCGACGCCTAGACGATAGCCCTTCGCATGCAGTGCGGCGAAAAAGGCGCCAAGGTCGGTCACCGGCACCGCATAGTCGGCGGACTGTGCAAACAATCCGTCGAACAGCGTCGTCAATTCCTCGACCGTGAACGGCGCACCGGCTTCAACCATGCCCGTCGCAATCTCCACGGTGTTGCCGGCGGCGAGCAGGCTGTCGGGCGCGACGTGACCCGAATCCGGATCCATGCCGCCGGCCTGGAGCAGAACTCTTGCGAGACTCTCGTCTCCCCTGGCGGCGATGCGCGCCAGTTCATAGTTCACGGGAACCCAGCTCTTCACGTAGTCGAGAAGCGTGCCGTCCTTGTCGAACAATATGCCGGCGATGCCGTTGCCCGCAGCCATGGTCCCATCCGAAATGTTGTCAGCTTTCCGTGCGCGGCTCCAGCCGCGCCTTCACCACCAGCGGATTGATATAGGGTTCGAGCCCCTTCATCGTCGCCGTCAGTGCGCCTCGCATCTGTTGCACGGTTTCAAGCCCGGCGTCGATCATCGAACGACGCATCTCGTCGTTGCCGAGCAGGTAGTTGACGCCCTTCGCCAGCATTTCGACATCGCGGACGATCTTGGCGCTGCCGTTCTTGGCGAGCATCTGGTAGGTCTCGCGGAAATTCTGGACATTGCCGCCCGAAAGCACCGCGCAGCCGAGCATGGCGGGCTCCAGCGGGTTCTGTCCGCCCTCGGCAAAGAGCGAACGGCCGACGAAGGCAATCTCGGTCAGCCGCAGATAGAGTCCCATTTCGCCGATCGTGTCACCGAGGAAAATATCGACGTCCGGCGTCAGGCGGTCGCCGCGCGTCCGGCGCGCAACCTTGAGCCCCTTGGCGGCCAATGCGGACTCGACGGCATCGCCGCGCTCGGGATGACGCGGAACGACGATCGTCAGCAGGCCGTTGCGCTGCTTCAGGGCGTGGTGAACGACACCGGCCGCCTCTTCCTCGCCCTCGAAGGTGGAGATCGCCGCCCAGGTCTTTCGCGAACCGATCTGCTGGGAATAATCGCGTAGCGCCTGCGGATCGTGCGGCGGCGCGTCGGTGTCGACCTTGAGATTGCCAGAAACCATCACCGGCAGCGCGCCGAGCGTGCGGAAACGCTCCGCATCGACATCGGACTGGGCAATGACGAGCGCAAGGTTCTCGAAAAGCGCATCGGCAAGCGACGGCCGCTTCTTCCAACGGGCGAAGGTGCGGTCCGAAAGGCGCCCGTTGACCAGAACCTGCGGAATGTGGCGCCGTCCGAGTTCGATGATCGTCATCGGCCAGATTTCCGATTCGGCGATGATCGCCAGATCCGGCTGCCAGTATTCGAGGAAGCGGCTCACCGCCGGCTTGAAATCGAGCGGCACATATTGATGGATGACGGCCGTGCCCAGGCGCTCGGCGGCGACGCGCGCCGAGGTCGTCGTCCCCGTGGTCAGGACCACGGCGATGCCGCGGCGGCGGATTTCCTTGATCAGCGGGGTGACCGCAACCGTTTCGCCAACACTGGCGGCATGAAACCAGACGAGCGGCCCCGGCGGGCGCGGCGCACTCGCATGGCCGTAGCGTTCGCGGCGCCGGGCCGGATCCTCCTTGCCCTTCGCCGCCCGCACCGCCAGGTAGGGCACAACGAAGGGGTAGATCGCCGTGCCGAGCCAACGGTAGGAGGAAAGCGCGAGCCGTGCGCGCAGGCTGCTCATCAACGCTCGCCCTTACCCGCGCTTACCAAGACATCAATCATTTTCCGGATCGAGCAGCCGGTGCATGTGAACGATGAAATAACGCATATGGGCGTTGTCGACGGTCATCTGCGCCTTGGACTTCCACGCCACATGGGCGCTCTCGTAATCGGGGAAGATACCGACGATGTCGAGGTCGTTGAGATCACGGAACTGCACGTCGGTGAGCGTCGTCAACTCGCCGCCGAAGACAAGGTGCAGGAGCTGCTTCTTCTCGGTGTTCTGAGCCATTGTGTTCCCATTGTTCTTTGAAACGTCGGCGTTGGTTTGCGGCATTCGCACCCAAAGGTCAATGGGCGTCGAACGGCCTGGAGGCGGCCAGCAATGCCGGCAGAGCGAGACCGGATCCGGCCCCCAGGACTCCATGACTGACAATCGGGCGATTGTAGGACAGCGGCATGCCGTCAAGGCCACGGAGCGCTCCGCCTGCCCGTGCCAGAATGAGGTCGGCCGCGGCCAGATCCCAGTCATGCGCGTTCTTCTTGACGATCGTGCCGTCGATGCGGCCGTCGGCGATCATCGCCAGCCGATAGGCGAGCGACGGTATATGCGGCACGCGCGCCAGCCTGTCGCTATAGGGCGCGGCGAGCTTGCCGGCGACGTCTTCGGCCATCGCCACCTGCAGTCGCTCGTCCGGCACGGGGTCACGCACCGAGATCGCCGTGCCGTTCTTTCGTGCCTCGCCGTCGAGGGTCGCCTCGAAGATTTCGCCGAGAGCCGGCGCATAGAGCACGCCGGCCGTCGGCTGGCCCTGGTGAACGACGGCGACGCTGACGCACCAAAGGTCCTTGCCGGAGATGAAGGCGCGCGTGCCGTCGATCGGATCGACGACGAAGACGGTGTCGCGGGAAAGGCGCGTCGCATCGTCGTCGGTCTCCTCGGAGAGCCAGCCGTAGTCCGGCCGCGCGGCAAGCAGCCTCGTCTTCAGGATGTCGTTCGCGGCGAGATCGGCCTCGCTCACGGGGGAGCGGCCCTCATTCTTCCAGCGAACGTCGACGGTCTTCCGGAAGTATCCGAGCGCCGTATCGCCTGCGGCCACCGCTGCGGCGAGGATGAGCTTGAGATCCTCGTCCCAGCTGGGCGCGCTCTGGAGGGCTACTTCTGACATTCGACTCCTTCAAACGCGGGGACGGGCCGACGCGCTTCGATCTGGCGGAACGTACCGCCCGCACTCAGGTTCCGGCAAGCGTCATGCCTTCGATGGCAAGTGTCGGTGCGGCGATGCCGAACTTCCTGTCGATGTCGTCGGCCGGCGTCAAGGCCATGAACATCTGTTTGAGATTCGAAGCGATCGTCACTTCCGACACGGGGAAGGTGAGCTCGCCGTTCTCGATCCAGAAGCCGGAGGCGCCGCGGCTATATTCGCCGGTCACCATGTTGACCCCCTGGCCGATGAGCTCGGTCACGTAGAATCCGGTGCCGACGCCGCGGATCAGATCGTCGCGGGAAATCGTCCCCGGCTCGAGGGCGAGGTTGGTCGAGGCCGGATTGACGGTCGGGCCACCGCGCACGCCCCGCCCATTGGTCTCGAGCCCTAATTCCCGTGCCGCGGAGGTCGAGAGGAACCAGTGCGCGAGCACGCCGTCTTCAACCATCGAGAGCTTCGAGCCGGTGACCCCTTCGCCGTCGAAAGGCCTTGAGGAGGAGCCGCGCACAATCAGCGGGTCGTCCGTGACGGCAATGCCTGCCTTCATGATCTGCTTGCCCATCATGTCGCGCAGGAAACTCGTCTTGCGCGCCACCGACGCGCCGTTGATGGCGCCCGCCAGATGACCGACGAAGCCGCGCGCCATGCGCGGATCGAAGACGACGGTGACGTTCCTGGCGGTAGGAACCTGACGCGGATTGAGGCGCGCCACCGCCCGTTCGCCGGCGACGCGTCCGATATCGTCGGCGCCGCGCAGATCGTCGAAATAGAGCCGGCTGTCATAATCGTAGTCGCGCTCCATCTTGGTGCCTTCGCCGGCGATGGCGCTGACCGAGCGGCCGAACCGGGTCGCCATGTAGGAGCCCGAGAAGCCATGCGACGTCACCAGCACGAGGCCGCCCATGCCAGCGGAAGCGCCGGCGCCGCTTGAATTGGTCACGCCGGACACCGAAAGTGCCGCCGCCTCGGCCGCAAGTGCCGCTTCGGTCAGCGCTTCGCTCGAAACCTCGCGCGCGTCGAAGAGGTCCAGGTCCGGATAGGACTTCGCCAACCGATCGGGATCGGCGAGCGAGGCATAGGGGTCCTCCGGCGAAGCCTTGGCCATCGCGACTGCGCGCTCCGCCAGGATCTTCAGATCGAAGCCCGGATTGGCCGAGACGCTGGCGACGCGCCGCCCGACGAAGACCCGAAGCGAAAAATCGTCGCTTTCGGAAGCTTCCGTCGCCTCGACCTTGCCGAGCCGCACTGACACCGAGCGGGAGCGGCCACGGACGACAACCGCGTCGGCAGCCTCCGCACCGGCCTGGCGGGCGCGGTCCACGAGTTCGGCGGCACGCTTTTCGAGGATGGCGGAATCGATCGTCTCGGACATGATTAAGCCTTTCATTCCTGCCCCATTTATTGTGCACTGGAGCATGCATCAAGGGCATCATGATGATTCCCCTCTCCGCATAGTATGACAGACCGCCTCGCTTCCCCCGCCAAGGGGCGTCGAGAGCCTCCATGATGAAAGCCGCGAGCAATGCAGACGACTCCCCTCCTCTATACCCAGGCGCTGATGCTGCTCGGCGGCGCCGTCGTAGCTGCGCCGCTGTTCAAGCGCCTCGGACTCGGGACGATTCTCGGTTATCTCGCCGCCGGTATCGTGATCGGGCCGGTCGCCCAGTCGATTACCGAGGGCGAAGAGATCCTTCACGTATCGGAGCTCGGCGTCGTCTTCCTGCTGTTCATCATCGGCCTAGAGCTGAAGCCGTCACGACTGTGGCAGATGCGGCGCGACATTTTCGGCCTGGGCACGGCGCAGGTTGTCGTGACAGGCGTCGTTCTGTCCTTCCTCATCGCGTTCTTCGGGTTGCTCGAGTGGAGAGCCAGCGTCATTGCCGGCTTTGGCCTGGCGCTTTCGTCGACGGCTTTCGCCATGCAGATCCTCGACGAAAACAACGATACCAATACGCGCTATGGTCAGCGCGCCTTTTCCATCCTCCTGCTTCAGGACCTGGCGATCGTCCCGCTGCTCGCTTTGATCCCGTTGATGGCGACGCGCGCTCCCGAGGCCACGACAACGGCCTTCGAAGACTTCGCGATTGCGATCGCCGCCATCGCGGCGCTTTATGCGGCGGGCCGCTACCTGCTCAACCCCCTCTTCCAGGTCATCGCCCGCACCGGAGCCCGCGACGTCATGATCGCCGCAGCGCTGCTCGTCGTCATGGGAGCGGCGACGATGATGCAGTTGGCGGGCCTTTCGATGGCGATGGGCGCCTTTCTCGCCGGCGTGCTGCTCGCGGAATCCTCGTATCGCCACGAACTCGAAGCCGATATCGAACCGTTTCGCGGTATCCTCCAGGCACTGTTCTTCATGGCAGTCGGATTGTCGCTCGAACTCCATGTCATCGCCGAGAACTATCTGCTGATCCTCGCCGCCGTGCCAGTGCTCATGGCGGTGAAGAGCCTTGTTCTCTATGGGCTCTGCCGCGCCACGGGTTCTCACCACAATGATGCCGTGCGCATCAGCCTGCTTCTGCCGCAGGGTGGCGAATTCGGCTTCGTGCTGTTCACGGCCGCCGCAGTTGCGGGCGTCTTCACGCAAGGCGTTGCCTCCCTGCTCGTCGCGATCGTCACGCTTTCCATGGCATTGACGCCCGTTGCGGCGCTGCTTTCGAAGCGGCTGTTGCGCGAACACGAGGAGATGGACGACGAGATCGAGGAGGATTTCGAAGGCGCCGGCGCCGACGTGCTGATGATCGGCTTTTCCCGCTTCGCCCAGATCGCCGCGCAGATTCTCTTGGCCGGCGGCCGCGACGTGACGATCATCGACCATTCCGCCGCTCGCGTTCGCCAGGCCGCGACCTTCGGATTCCGCATCTATTTCGGCGACGGCACGCGGCTCGACGTCTTGCGGGCGGCCGGCATCGAGAAGGCAAAGATCGTCGCCGTCTGCACGCAGAAGAAGGAAATCACGGACAAGATCATCAGCCTCGTCCAGGCGGAATATCCGAACGCCCGCATCTTCGCCCGTTCCTATGATCGGCTGCATACGCTGGAACTGCGTGCCATGGGCGTCGAGTACGAGTTGCGCGAGACGTTTGAGTCCGGCCTGCTGTTCGGCCGCAAGACGATCGAAGCGCTCGGCGTCGGCGGCGAGGAAGCTCTCTCCATCATGGACGACATCCGCCGCCGCGACGAGGCGCGGCTGGTGCTGCAGGAGGCCGAAGGCATCACGGCCGGCCGCGACATGCTGCATTCGGAGCCGGTGCGGCCGGAACCGCTGGTCAAGCCGAAACGGGACGTCAACCACACTGCGGAGACGGAAGAGCGGATCCTACCTCAGCTTCCGGCCGCCAACGATGGTCGAGCCGACACGCTGGCCAGTGCCGACTGAACCAAAGCGCCCTACTGCATGTTTCCTTAAATCGTATTCGATTTAAGGACAAGAACATGCAGCAAAGTGCTACAGGGACCTTTGTGCGTCTGAAAAGACGCACGGCGCAGTAGTCGGGCCGGATCAGCGCCCCGCCTGCCATTGGTCGATCCGCCCCGAGAGTGCCCGCTTCAGTTGGTCACTCGTCGAGGCCGTGGCGGCGAGCACCTCCCGGGCGCGCAGGAAATCCAAGGCGCGGAAGCGGCCGACATCAGGGCGGAGCAGAATATCCGGCGCGCCGGCCTTCATCTTCATGGCGATGATCGACTGCATCATCAACTGGCTCGCGCCGAATAGGCTGTCGATGCGGCTCGGTATCGTCTTTCCGTCGCCATCCGGACCGCCGACGACGTCGACGGCGACAACGATGTCGGCGAGTGCACGCAGGTGGTCGAAGGGAATCGGATTGTACATGCCGCCATCGATCATCACGCGGCCCTCGATCTTCACCGGCATGAAGATCGCCGGGAGCGCGCAGGACGCGGCGATCGCCTTATGCAGGTCGCCGCTTTCGCAGATGCGCTCGGTTTGCCCGTAATAATCGGTCGCCGTGACTTTCAACGGTATCAGCAGGTCTGAAAATCGCGACGGGATCGCCTCGGGGAGAAAGGCCTTCAGCACCCGTTCGATGTTGAACTGCCCGAAGCGGAAGCCGCTCGATACGGCCTCCGACAGACTGTTCGGACGGAGCTGCCACAGGCGGTTGAGCACCTCGCCGCGATTGCCGACGGTCGCAAGCGTGTAGTCTCGGATCTCCCGGCCGGTCATGCCGGCCGCCATGCCCGCGCCCATGATGGCGCCGATCGACGAGCCGGCAATCGCCAGGGGCCGGATGCCCATCTCGTCCAAGGCCTCGATGACGTGGATATGGGCAAGGCCGCGCGCACCGCCGCCACCAAACGCGACGGCGATCGTCGGTTCACCCGTGTCCGGCCGGTCGCGCCGTACAGATACGTGCTGCTCCATCGATGCTCTCCGTTCCGTCCGCGCCCGTTGCGGCCGGTGCCTCAGTCAGAGCGGGATGATTTCCACCCACGCTCAACTGCAACTTTAGCCAAGAAAACGGTAGAAATGGATCTGCGTGTCGCCGAAGGCACGGACGTCGAGCGGCTCAAAGGCTCCGGACAGTTGCGGCCGTATATCGGCGCTCTCCTCCAGCACCACCAGGGCGCCCGGCACGAGCCATCCGCCTGCCGCCGCCGACTCGAGCGCGCGTTCGCCGAGCCCCTTGCCATAGGGGGGATCTGCGAAAACCAGATGAAATGGCTCCATGGTGCCGACTGTACCGAGGTCCACCGCGTCGCGGCGAAAGATCTTGGCGCGGGCCTGCAGGCCGAGCGCTTCGATATTGACACGGATGAGCCCGCGGCCCTCGACCCCCTGCTCGACGAAAAGCGCCTGGCGGCAGCCGCGTGACAGCGCCTCGAGTCCGACCGCTCCCGTACCGGCGAAAAGGTCGAGCATGCGAGCGCCGTCGAGCGCCTCGGGGTAGCTGTGGCTCAGGATGTTGAACAGGCTTTCGCGCGTCCGGTCGGTGGTCGGCCGGATATCGTTGGACTTGGGGGTGGCGAGCGTGCGGCCCCGGAACTCTCCGCCGACGATGCGCACGATCGATTACTTCCCCTTGCCGCGCGGCTTGCCGCCGCCCGGGCGGCCGCCGGTCTTATGGCCGCCGGGTTTACCTCCTCCGGGCCTGCCGCCACCGGGCTTGCCCCCGCCGGACTTACCGCCACCACGAGGACCCTCGGAGCGCTGGCCGAAGGACTTTCCCCCTGCCGGCTTGCCGCCGGCAGACTTCCCGCGCGGCCGATCACCGAACGGACGATCTCCGCCTTCGCGACCTTGGGGCCGATCGTCCTTGCTGCGGCTTGTTCGCGGTTTTTCGGAGAATGCGCGGCTGTCGCCTGCGGCCCGCGCCGGACGTTCGCCGCGAGGGCGCTCGCTGCCTTCGCGACGCGGTGGGCGATCGCCGTGGTCGCGCGATTTCCGTTCGCCGGAATCGAAAGGCCGGCGCCGTTCGAACCCGCCGTCGCGAGCGTCGTCCTTGCGGCGAACCGGTTCGCTGGCGCTGATCCAGTCCCCGTCCTCGTCGGTACGCTTGACCGATGGACGCGGGGCGCGATCCGGCCGAGCAGCACCCTTGGCGGCACCTGCCTTGCGGTCGGGATCGAATTTTGCCGATGTTCTCGTGGCCGAGCCGTCCTTGGCGCGGCCGTAACGCTTGGTCTTCGGCGCACCTTCCGGACGCTCGCGACGAGCGGGTTTCGACGAGGTCTCTTCCTCAGCGGTCTTCGGCTTCTTTTCGGCGACCGGCCGTGCACCGGGCGCCATCCAGACATTCGCGGTGCGGCTGCGCTTTGCAGGCGGCCGGGCGGGGCGATCCTCGAACTTCTCGCGGGGACGTTCCCGCCGGTCGCGGGAGCGGCTGTCGTCGCGTTGCGTATCAAGGCGCGCAAGCGCCCGTTCGCGCTTGTCCTCTGGCTTTTCACGCCGAGCGCTTCGTTCCTTCCCCCACTCGGGAGCGTCCTCGTTGTGATCTTCCCTTTCCGGCGCGGCCGGCTGGTCGTTGTAGAGCGGCGCGTCGAAATTCGCCTTCGATTCGGCGATCAGGCGCGGGCCAAGCTGCTCGCGGAGCGTGCGGCCACGGATTTCCTGGACATGGCCCTCCGGCAGCTCGCCCAACTGGAACGGACCATAGGAAATGCGGATCAGCCGGTTCACGTCCAGGCCGAGCGCCCCGAGCACGTTCTTGATCTCGCGGTTCTTGCCTTCGCGCAGCCCCATGGTGATCCAGACGTTCGATCCCTGAACCCGGTCGAGTGTTGCCTCGATCGCACCATAGAGGACGCCGTCGACGGCGATCCCCTCCTTCAATCGGTCGAGCGCTTCCTGGTCGATTTCGCCATGCGCGCGGACGCGGTAACGTCTCAACCAACCGGTCGACGGCAACTCGAGAGCGCGGGCAAGTCCCCCGTCATTCGTCAAGAGCAGCAGGCCCTCGGTGTTGATATCGAGGCGGCCGACCGACAGCACGCGCGGCAGTTCGTCCGGCAGGTTGTCGAAGACCGTCGAGCGGCCCTCCGGATCGGAATTGGTCGTCACCAGACCGGCCGGCTTGTGGTAGAGCCAAAGACGAGTTCGTTCGATGCCGCGGATCGGATGGCCGTCGACCTCGATACTGTCGGCAAGCGTTGCATTGACGACCGGGGTGTCGAGGACGACGCCATTGAGTTTGACGCGCCCTTCCATGATCATCCGCTCGACGTCGCGACGCGAGGCAACGCCGGCGCGCGACAGGATCTTCGAGATGCGCTGCGGCTCGTCGAGGCCGGCGTCGGCTTTCGGCGCCGCGCCGCTGCCGGGTCGCGCCGCGTTGGCCTTCTTCTCGCCGGAAGGGAAATTGCCCTTCCGACCTTTACCCTTGCCGGGCCCGGTGGACTTGTCTTTGAATGTCATTTCTGTTGCCTGCCTTTTGCGGCTGTCCTATCAGGTCGAGGGCCGTGGGTTAAGAGAAATTATGAGCACGTGATGGCGGAAACGACGCGCTACATGGATGCCGCACTCGACGAGGCGCGGAAGGCGGCGGCGCGGGGCGAGGTGCCGATCGGTGCCGTCGTGGTGCTCGACGGAGAAGTCGTCGCCGCGGCCGGCAACCGAACGCGCGAATTGCGGGACATCACCGCCCATGCCGAGATCGAAGCGATCCGCCAGGCGGCCTCCGCCGTCGGCGACGAGCGTCTTTCGGGCGCCGATCTCTATGTGACGCTTGAGCCTTGCACCATGTGCGCGGCAGCGATCTCCTTCGCGCGCATACGCCGCCTTTACTACGGCGCCGATGATCCGAAAGGCGGCGCCGTCGAAAACGGCGTCAGGTTCTATGGCTCGCCGACCTGCCACCATGTGCCGGATGTCTATTCCGGCCTCGCCGAGCGCGAGGCCGCCGATCTTCTGCGGGAGTTTTTTGCCGCCCGGCGTTGACGGAAAGAGATCAACTGGCCGCGAGCGCCTCGAGTTCCTTGCCCACCAGCCGATAGCGCGTCCATTCCGACAGCGGTTCCGCCCCGATCGCCTCGTAGACACGGATGGCGGGCTCATTCCAATCGAGAACGCTCCACTCGAAGCGGCCGCAACCCTCGACGATCGCAATGCGCGCCAGGTGCTTGAGCAGCATCTTGCCTGCACCGGAGCCGCGATGCTCCGGCGTCACGTACAGGTCCTCGAGATAGAGACCCTTACGTGCCTGCCAGGTCGAATAGTTGTAGAACCAGATGGCGAAGCCGGCCGGCGCGCCATCGACCTCGCAGATGACCGCACGGCTGACCCGACCCGGCCCGAAGAGTGACGCCGTCAGAAGCTCGATGGTCGCCTCGACCTCCTGCTCGGCCTTTTCATAGATGGCGAGTTCGGTGATGAAGCGCAGGATCGTTGCCGCATCGTCCGGAACCGCGTCGCGAATGTTGATCGCCATCGCTTAGAACGGCCAGTACCACTTGCTGCCGCTGTTGGCGACCTGCGCCGCCTTCTTGCGCCGACGCTCCTTGTCCTTTTCCGTCTCGCCGAGATCCGTTTCGGCGCCCTCGGGCAGGCGACGATATTCGAGCGGCGGGTCGCTCAGGTAACGGCGCTTGTCGGAATAGGCGCCCATCTCGATCTTGCGGGCTTCGCGATAGGCGGCCTGCTGCTCCTTGGCGGAAAGACGGCGACCGTTGGCGCTCGCCTTCGCAAGCGGCGATACGTAATTAGGATTGTTCTTGTTGGCGTCGGCCTCTTCGCGCAGGCGGTCGCGCACTTCCTCGGGCGACTCGACCCAGGCAGGATTGGCCTCGCGATTTGCAAGCGACTGCTGCGGCTGGACTAGCGCGGCCTGTTCTCCCTGCGGCGGCAATACCAGGCCGGCACGCGGCTGGTACTTGACCGGGTCCCTCTTCGGCGGAGCCAGGCTGATGGCGCTGCCAAGGTCGTCGACCAGTTGTTCGCCTGCCGACTTGTCCGTACCGTAGGTCGGGCCGCCGATGCAGCCGGAAAGCACCAGGCTACCTGCCACGACAGCAGCAATGCCCGCAAACACCCGCAACTCTCGCGTCATTTCCATGAAATTCCTTCCAGCCCCGCCGCACCGCGGCCATTACGCGCCCCATGGCGGAAAAATCCGCCAAATTTCGGGCAGTTTGTACCGGATGAACGCTTCAAGCGCAATTCACCCGGTAAAACGTCGATCAAGGCTTGAAACCGAGCTCCCGCAATGCGGCGGCATCGCGCGCCGACACATCCGGATAGAGCGGATCGGAGCCGATATCCGTGGTGATTCGCCAGGAGCGGGCGCATTTGCGGCCTTCGGCAAGTTTCGGCACGACGCCGACCTTCGCCACTTCGGGCAAGGTGAAGGCGCCGGCCGGCCCTTCGGCGCCGTCAATCTCGATCGCCGAGGTGATGCAGATCTCGGCGAAGTCCTGGCCATCGAGCGCCGCTCTCAGGTCCGGATCGGCGATGTGGACAATCGGCGCGGCCTCGAGCGAGGAGCCGATCCGCTTGTCCTTGCGCTCGATCTCGAGCGCCCCGGTGACGACCTTGCGCACTTCGCGGATCTTCCGCCACTTCTCGGCGAGCGCATCGTTGCGCCATTCCGCCGGCACGGCCGGGAACTGCTCGACATGCACGGAGACAGCCTCCGGATTGCGAGAGAGCCAGGCTTCCTCCGCGGTAAAGGGCAGCATCGGCGCGAGCCAGGTGACCAGGCAATCGAACAGCGTGCGGATGACGTGCAGCGCGGCGCGGCGACGCAGCGACGACGGCGCATCGCAGTAGAGCGCGTCCTTGCGGATGTCGAAATAGAAGGCCGACAGTTCGACATTCGAGAAATCGATCAGCGCGCGGGCGATCCGCTTGAAGTCGAAGGCATCGTAGCCTTCGCGCACCAGCCGGTCGAGCTCGGCCAGACGGTGCAGCATCAGTTGCTCGAGCTCCGGCATGTCGGAGACCGCGACCGTCTCGCCCTTGTCGTGGGCGAGCGTGCCGAGCATCCAGCGGACGGTGTTCCTGAGCTTGCGGTAGGCATCGATATTGGTCTGGATGATCGTCTTGCCGAGGCGCTGGTCTTCCCAGTAGTCGGTGGTCATGACCCACAGGCGCAGGATGTCGGCGCCGGCGTCCTTCATCACCTCCTGCGGCGTGACGGTGTTGCCCTTCGACTTCGACATCTTCTCGCCCTTCTCATCCATGGTGAAACCATGGGTGACGACGGCGTTGTATGGCGCACGGCCGCGGGTCGCGCAGCTTTCGAGAAGCGAGGAGTGGAACCAGCCGCGATGCTGGTCGGAGCCTTCCAGATAAACATCGGCCGGCCATTTCAGGTCCGGACGGTCCTCGAGCGTGAAGGTGTGGGTCGAGCCGGAATCGAACCACACGTCGAGGATGTCCATGACCTGGTGCCAACGGGCGTGATCGTGGTCGCTTCCAAGGAAGCGTTCCTTCGCCCCCTCGGCAAACCAGGCGTCTGCGCCTTCCTTCTCGAAGGCCTCCAGAATGCGGGCGTTGACCTCTTCGTCGACGAGGATCCGGCCGTCATCGTCGGCAAAGATCGCGATCGGCACACCCCAGGCGCGCTGGCGCGACAGCACCCAGTCGGGGCGCTGCTCGATCATCGCACGCAGGCGGTTCTGACCGGCGCCGGGGACGAAGCGGGTCTCGTCGATGGCGTTGAGAGCCCGCGAGCGCAGCGTCGTGCCGTCGCCGAAGTCCTTGTCCATGTAGACGAACCATTGCGGCGTATTGCGGAAGATCACCGGCTTCTTCGAGCGCCAGGAATGCGGATAGGAATGCTTCAGCCGGCCGCGGGCGAAGAGCGCATGGCGGGCGATCAGCGCCTTGATCACACGGTCGTTGGCGTCGCCTTTCTTGCCCTTGTCGTCGATGACGCGTCCGGCGCCACCTTCGGCATCCGGGCCGAAGCCGGGAGCATCAGCCGTGAAATAGCCGGCATCGTCGACGGTGAAGGGGATCGCCGAGGAGATGCCGCGCGCTTCCAACGCGCGAGCGCTGTCCATCCAGGCGTCAAAGTCTTCGCGGCCGTGGCCGGGGGCTGTGTGAACGAAGCCGGTGCCGGCATCATCCGTCACGTGATCGCCGTCGAGCAGCGGCACGTGGAAGGCATAGCCGCCACCGAGACCGTGGAGCGGATGGGCGCAAGTGATCGCCCCCAGTTCGCCAGCCTCAATATCGCGGACGAAATTGAACGTCACCTTCGCCTTGGCCGCCGACTCTTCGGCCAGGCGCTTGGCGAAGATCAGCTTTTCGCCGGGCTGCGGGCCAAAATCGTTCTCGGCGGTCGCCACCTCGTAAAGACCATAGGCGTAGCGCGACGAATAGGCGACCGCGCGGTTGCCGGGGATGGTCCAGGGCGTCGTGGTCCAGATGACGACGAAGGCGCCGGCAAGCGCATCCGGTCCCTCGGTGACCGGGAACTTCACCCAGATCATGTCGCTTTCGACATCGGCATATTCGACTTCGGCCTCGGCCAGCGCGGTGCGCTCGACGACCGACCACATGACCGGCTTGGATCCACGATAGAGCTGACCGGCCTTGGCGATCTTGATCAGTTCGCCGGCGATCCGTGCCTCCGCATGGAAGTTCATCGTCGTGTAAGGTTTTTCGAAATCACCCTCGATGCCGAGCCGCTTGAACTCCTCGGTCTGGACCTCGATCCAGCCGCTGGCGAATTCGCGGCATTCCCGGCGGAACTCGTTGACCGGAACGTCGTCCTTGTTCCTGCCTTTCTCGCGATACTTCTCTTCGATCTTCCATTCGATCGGCAGGCCATGGCAGTCCCAGCCCGGAACATAATTGGCGTCGAAGCCGCGCATCTGGAACGAGCGGTTGATGACGTCCTTGAGGATCTTGTTCAGCGCATGGCCGATATGGATGTTGCCGTTCGCATAGGGCGGGCCGTCATGCAGCACGAACTTTTCGCGGCCGGCAGCGGAGGCGCGAAGCTTCTTGTAGAGCTCCATCTTCTGCCAGCGGGCGACGGTTTCCGGTTCCTTCTGCGGCAGGCCGGCGCGCATCGGAAACTCCGTCTGCGGCAGGTAGAGCGTCGAGGAATAGTCGATCTTTTCAGCGGTCTCTGTCATGGTCTTTTGCATTCATCTTTTCCGCGCGGGATCACGCAGGCGGAAGGGTTCGGTCTCTCGAAGATGACTGGAAGGGCGTGAAACGCCGAAATCCCGGACCTTCCGGCGCGCCCTAGCGCGTGCGGAAAGCCGGGCCGATAATTCGCTGATCGATGGTCAATCGACGATGCCGGGTCATAGTGGCCGGTTGTTTAAGGCGTTTTCGGCCTTTTGAAAAGGTCCGCCAGCGCAGCATGGCGCGATTCTTTGGGCCAGCGCGCTTGCCTCCCCGCCAACCTCAGGCGAAATTGACCTGGCGGTCGATCTCGCTCAAGGGCTGCACGCCGGAAAGAAGGGCGCGCGCCTCCTGCTCGTCCTCTCTCATCTGCACCATCAACGGTTCGAGCCCGTCGAATTTCAGCTCGTCACGGAGATGCCCAAAGAAGGAGACGCCGCAGACCTCGCCATAGAGGTCGCCGGCGAAGTCGAAGACGAAGGTCTCCAGCAGCGCTTCTCCGTCGCTGGCGACGGTCGGGCGGCGGCCGAAGCTTGCGACGCCGTCGTAAAGAGAACCGTCCGCCCGGCGGAACCGCACCGCATAGATGCCGTTCCTGAGTTCGGCTTCCTGCGGCAGGCGCATGTTGGCGGTCGGATAGCCGAGCGTGCGCCCGAGCTTCTTGCCGCCGATCACTTCCGCTTCGACGGTATAGCGGTAGCCAAGCAGGCCGGCCGCATGCGCGACGTCGCCTTCAGCAAGCAGGGAACGAATGAAGCTCGACGAGATAACCGAGGCGTTCTCGTCGCGGAAGGCATCCACCAGCGTCACGCCGAACCCTTCCTGCGCCCCGGCCGCCATCAGAAAAGCAGGACCGCCTTCTCGCCCCTTGCCGAAATGGAAATCGAAGCCGGTGACGACATGGGAGGCGTGCAGCCATTCGCGAAGGATACGATGGATGAAATCGGAGGCCGAAAGCTGGGAAAACGTCCGGTCGAAGGGATACTCGATCACGGCGCCAAAACCCATACCTTCGAGGATGCGGGCCTTCAGTGGAGCCGGGGTCAGGCGGAACACGGGCTGGTCGGGCCGGAAGACGGTCCTCGGATGCGGTTCGAAGGTCAGCACGAGAGCCGGAACGCCCCGGCCCCTTGCCTCGTCGAGCGCACGGTTCAGCACCGATTGATGGCCCCGGTGGACGCCGTCGAAATTGCCGATCGCGATCACGCCGCCGTGCAGGCGCTCGGGAAGCGGATCACGGGTTTCGTTGCGATGAAAAACCGTCATTGCCGTCTTCCTGTCAGGCGAGCCGGGGCATCCACCACTTGGGCGTCGCTCCTTCCTTCTTCAGGAAAGCGGCCAGCTTCGCCTCGTCGGTGCGGCTTTCATGCATGTATTCCTGCGCGTGAATGCCGGCACTGATATAGAGCAGATCGAAACCCGCGTCCTGCGCTCCCTTCACGTCGGTCGGCATGCCGTCGCCCACGGCGACGACCCGCGCGAGATCGAAGGCACTTCTCACCGCCTTCGCTTCGGACAGCGCGGCGCGGTAGATCGCCTTGTAGGGCTTGCCGGCAATGCGCGCCTCGCCGCCGAGTTCCTCGTAAAGCTTGGCGATCGCGCCGGCGCAGGGGATCAGCCGATGGCCGCGTTCCACGACAAGGTCGGGATTGGCACAGATAAACGGTATCTTCCGTTTGGCAAGCCCGGTCAGCGTGGCACGGTAGTGCTCGGGCGTTTCGGTCTCGTCGTCGTAGAAGCCGGCGCAGACGATCGTCTCGGCCTCTTCCGCCGAAACGATCTCGGTACCCAGTCCTTCGAGCAGCGGCAGGTCGCGGTCGGCGCCGATGAAGTAAATCCGCTTCTCTGCGGAAGCGATCAATGCCCGCGTGACGTCACCGGAGGTAACGATCCGATCATAGGCTTCGTCGGGAACGCCGAGGCCACGGATCTGCACCTTGACGCTCGGATGCGGGCGCGCGAATTGGTGATGAGGACGACCGTCACCCCTTGGGCGCGCGCCTCGGCAAGCGCCTCGCAGGCGGAGGCGAAAGCCTGAACGCCATTGTGAAGCACACCCCAGACGTCACAAAGCACCACGTCATACCGGCTGGCGATTTCCCGATAACTGTTGATCCTGACGGCCATCCTGGCTTCCTGCAAACTCGGCTTCCCGGCTGACATCGCAAGGAAGGGCCAAGAATACAAGCCTCGCATATCGAAAAACGCCGCACTTCCCAAGATTCGGCGGCGGCGAATATCAGACAAGCATCAGCAACCAGCCGGCCGCGGCACAGATTGCAAGCGTCTGGAAAACACCGCGCTTCCACCAGAGAAGCGAGGCGGCCGCCACGATTGTCAGGAACAGTGCGGCAGGGTCGAGCGTCGTCGGGTCCGGATAGGGAAGCGAGAGCGGCCCGCTCTCCAATCGCTCGACGCGGCCAAAGAGGACGTGAAGGCCGAACCAGATGGCAAGGTTGAGAATGACGCCCGCGACCGCTGCCGAAATCGCCGACAGGGCACCGGACAGCGCGGCGTTGGCGCGCAGCCGCTCGACATAGGGCGCGCCGAGGAAGATCGACAGAAATCATGGGACGAAGGTGACCCAGGTCGCAAGCGCCGCGCCAAGCAGGCCGGACGTCAGCGCATCGACGCCGATCGGCGGTGCGCCTCGGGTCCCGGCAGCAGCATGCAATAGTTGAGCGCGTGCAGGAAGCGGCTTTCGGAGATCCAGCGGCGCTCCTCGACGAGCTCCCGGTGCATGAGAGCAATCAGTCCGGCCGGACCGCCGAAGCTCAAGAGGCCGATCTTCGCCCAAACCTTCGCGGCTTCGGCAAAGGTGGGATGGGCGGGCGCGAGGCCCGCCGACGCTTTTCCGGTCACGCCCGCTTCCCCTTGCCGCCGTGCGATACCCAATCGTGCTTCTCCTGGGTGGCATCGCGCGCCCAGCGATAGAGCGCGTCATAGAGCGTCATCCCTGCCTCGAGCTGTTCGAGGTCGTCGGCATACATGCGGGAAAGTCCGAGCGAGACGGCGAGAAGACCGGCCGCCTGAGGCTCGAGGTCATGCCTGTCCGTGTCGGCGCCACGGACAATGCGGGCGACGTGCTCCAAGGCGGGGAAGCCAAGCCGGAACTCCTTGATCATCGTATCGAAGGTGCAGTCGTCGCCACGGTGGCTCCAGAACACGCCTTCAATGTCGAAGGGCGTAGCGCCGAAACGCTCGCCGACCGCCTCGACCTCAGCCGCCGTCACGTAGAGAAACCTGGCGCGCGGATCGACGAAGCGGCGGATCAGCCAAGGGCAGGCAATGCGGTCGATCTTCGGCCGGGATCGCGTGACCCACACCGACCCGCCCGAGGGATCGGCATTCGGCAGGCTGGCCACCGGCACGAGAGGCAGCCCTGCTTCGCGCCACGCCTCGATGCCGCCTTCCAGTATTTCCGCTGCCGCACCGGCCAGCCGAAGCCATGCAGCAACGCCTTCGCTGAGCTTGCCGCCGTGCTTGCAGAGCACGACGACCCACTGGCCGTTGTATTCGTCCGCCCATTGCGGGGCGTCGGAATGCGTGCGGTGGAACGATGCCGGTACAAGATAGGGATCGGCGGTGAAATCGTCCTCATCGCGCACATCGATAAGCACCGGCGCCTTCGGAGTTCCGACAAGCCGGGCGAGTTTTTCAGGGGAGATTGAATTGAACGAGGCCATGGTTACGACGTCCTTGATTGCTGTTGGACGCGAAATTCCAGCATGACGCCTCGTGGGGCATTCGCTTACCCCATGGACCCATCAAACAAAAAACGGCGTTTCGTGTCAACGTTCGCGGCTGGCAAAAAAATCTCGACACCAATCCTTGACTCGTTCCATAGCCAGCCTTATCTCGGCGGCGCTAGCACTCTTTCAACGGGAGTGCTAACACCCATCCACCGGGTCGATGAACGATCCGCAATGTCATTTGATCGAGGGATTAGACAATGGCAAGCACCAACTTCCGTCCGCTGCACGACCGCGTTGTCGTCCGCCGCGTCGAGTCTGAAGAAAAGACCAAGGGCGGCATCATCATTCCGGACACCGCGAAGGAAAAGCCGCAAGAAGGCGAAATCGTGGCAGTCGGTTCGGGTGCCCGTGACGAAAGCGGCAAGGTTGTTCCGCTCGATGTCAAGGCTGGCGACCGCGTCCTGTTCGGCAAGTGGTCCGGCACCGAAGTCAAGATCAACGGCGAAGACCTTCTGATCATGAAGGAAGCCGACATCATGGGCATCATCGGCTGATCGGCCGGACCCGCTTCCCAATTCATGACAACCAATGGGCAGTGAGCCCGGGAGTTTTCTCACATGGCTGCTAAAGAGATTAAATTTGGCCGTACGGCGCGCGAAAAGATGCTGCGCGGCGTCGACATCCTCGCTGATGCCGTCAAGGTAACGCTCGGCCCGAAGGGCCGCAACGTCATCATCGACAAGTCCTTCGGCGCTCCGCGCATCACCAAGGACGGCGTTTCGGTCGCCAAGGAAATCGAACTCGAAGACAAGTTCGAGAACATGGGCGCCCAGATGGTCCGCGAAGTCGCTTCGAAGACCAATGACATCGCCGGCGACGGCACGACGACCGCGACCGTTCTCGCCCAGGCGATCGTTCGCGAAGGCGCCAAGGCCGTTGCTGCCGGCATGAACCCGATGGACCTGAAGCGCGGCATCGACCTCGCCGTTTCGGAAGTCGTCAAGGATCTCCAGGCCAAGGCCAAGAAGATCAACACCTCGGAAGAAGTGGCCCAGGTCGGCACGATTTCGGCCAACGGTGAAAAGCAGATCGGCCTCGACATTGCAGAAGCAATGCAGAAGGTCGGCAACGAAGGCGTCATCACGGTTGAAGAAGCCAAGACCGCCGAAACCGAACTCGAAGTCGTCGAAGGCATGCAGTTCGACCGCGGCTACCTGTCGCCTTACTTCGTCACCAACCCGGAAAAGATGATCGCCGACCTCGACGATGTCTTCGTTCTCCTGCACGAGAAGAAGCTCTCGAACCTTCAGGCGATGCTCCCGGTTCTCGAAGCCGTCGTCCAGACTGGCAAGCCGCTCCTCATCATCGCTGAAGACGTCGAAGGCGAAGCTCTCGCAACGCTCGTCGTCAACAAGCTGCGTGGCGGCCTGAAGATCGCCGCTGTCAAGGCTCCAGGCTTCGGCGACCGCCGCAAGGCCATGCTCGAAGACATCGCCATCCTGACGGGCGGCACGGTGATCTCCGAAGACCTCGGCATCAAGCTCGAAAGCGTCACGCTCGACATGCTCGGCCGTGCGAAGAAGGTTTCGATCTCGAAGGAGAACACGACGATCGTTGACGGTGCCGGCCAGAAGTCGGACATCGAAGGCCGCGTTTCCCAGATCAAGGCCCAGATCGAAGAAACCACTTCGGACTACGATCGCGAAAAGCTGCAGGAACGTCTTGCCAAGCTCGCTGGCGGGGTTGCCGTCATCCGCGTCGGCGGTTCGACGGAAGTCGAAGTGAAGGAAAAGAAGGACCGCATCGACGACGCCCTCAACGCGACGCGCGCTGCCGTTCAGGAAGGCATCGTTCCAGGCGGCGGCGTTGCCCTGCTGCGTTCCTCCGTCAAGATCACCGTCAAGGGCGAAAACGACGATCAGGAAGCCGGCATCAACATCGTTCGCCGCGCTCTGCAGGCTCCGGCCCGCCAGATCGTTGAAAACGCTGGTGACGAAGCCTCGATCGTTGTCGGCAAGATCCTCGAGAAGAACACCGACGACTTCGGCTACAACGCACAGACCGGCGAATATGGCGACATGATCGCCATGGGCATCATCGACCCGGTCAAGGTCGTTCGCACCGCGCTCCAGGACGCAGCCTCGGTTGCCGGCCTTCTCGTCACCACCGAAGCCATGATCGCCGAGCTGCCGAAGAAGGACGCTCCGGCAATGCCGGGCGGCATGGGCGGCATGGGCGGCATGGACATGATGTGATAAGGCGACAGCCTTAGCACAGCAGGTCCATAAAGCTTCGCCCATGCTCTAAGGAGAGTTCAGCGCGTCAGGCGCGCTGAACGGGCGGCATGGACATGATGCGATAAGGCGACAGCCTTAGCACAGCAGGTTGATCCATCCGGATCGAAGGGCGGCTCTCGGGCCGCCCTTTTTTCTGTTCGTCATTTCATCGGACGACGCTCAACGTGAGCCACTCACCGGGCAAGGATGCGCTTTTTGGATCGCTCCGCACGGGGTAGCAAAGCCGCCGCCGCGACGGCGACAAATGGCACGCCCTGCGGGCCTTCCGGAAGCGCGTCAGGCGGCCTCGGTCCGGACACCGATCACCGAGCCGATCGGCGCCGGCCGACCCAGAAGATAGCCCTGCGCCTCGTCGCAGCCTTCCGCCTGGAGAATGTCGAGCTGCTTCTGCGTTTCGACCCCTTCGGCGAGCACCGGAACCTGCAAGCTATGGCCGAGGGCAAGAATGGCGCGGATGATCGCCTTGGCTTGCGGGCTGCCTTCGACTTCCCACATGAAGCTCTTGTCGAGCTTGATCTTGTCGAAGGGGAACGAGCGCAGCGTTTCGAGCGAGGAATAGCCCGTGCCGAAATCGTCGATGGCGATCGTGACGCCAAGCGCCTTGATGTCGCGAAGCGTCGACAGTGCCCGCTCCTTGTCGTCGATGATCGTCGACTCGGTAATCTCGAGCTCGAGCCGTTTCGGGTCGAGCCCGGTTTCGACGAGGATCGTGTGAACGAGGCCGACAACGTCGCCGTTCGCCAGTTGCACAGGCGACAGGTTGACGGCGATCTTGTACTGGCGGTCCCACCCTGCCGCTTCGCGGCAGGCTTCGCGCAGCACCCATTCGCCGATCGGCAGGATGGCGCCGCATTCCTCGGCGAGCGGAATGAATTCGTTCGGCGGTACCATGCCGCGTTCCGGATGGTTCCAGCGTAGCAGGACTTCGTAGCCGATCACGTCGCCTGTCGTGACCGATTTCTGAACCTGGTAATGCAGGGCCAGTTGCTTCTTCTCCACCGCCTCCCAGAGATCGTTGGCGAGCGCCCTGCGGCCGCGCGCCGCCTCGTCCATCGAGACCTCGTAGAAGCAGATCGTCTGGTTGAGCGCCGCCTTTGCCCGATACATGGCGAGGTCGGCGTTGTTGATCAAAGTATCGGCGGTTTCCGCGTCCTGCGGATAGATCGCCACACCCATGCTGCCGCCGGATTTCAGCTCGAAATCCCCGAAGCGCATCTCCTCGTGCAGGCACGTCTCAATCCGCCGCAGGAAGTCGTGGACCTCGGAGAGATCCTCGAAGCGTTTCACTGCAGCGAACTCGTCTCCCCCGAAGCGAGCGACGAATTCGCCCTCCTGAAGATGTTCCTTCATTCGCTGTGCGATCGTGACCAGCACGAAGTCGCCGGCTGCATGGCCGTGCAGGTCGTTGACTTCCTTGAACTTGTCGAGATCGATCCCGACCACCGCCACCTTGCGCGAGAACCAGGCGGCCGCGTCGAGTTCCTCGTCGAGGTGGCTGTTGAACTGCAGTCGGTTGGGCAGCCCGGTCAGGCTGTCATGACGCGCGAGGAAGGAAATCTGCTCCTCGGAGTCGAGCCGCTCGGTGATATCCTCGTAGGTGGAGACCCAGCCGCCATCGGGCAGTGTGCGATGCTTGACGAGAATCGAGCGGCCGTTCGACAATTTCTCGACAAAATCGCCGCCGCCCTTCCCGGCAATCTCAAGCCTGTGCTTGCTGTAGGCCGCTTCCGCCTTCGCTTCCGCGACGGCCGGATCCGCGCAGGTGCGGGCAAACATGCGATCGAGAACTTCGCGAAAGGTCAGTCCCATGCCGGCGAGCGATTCAGGCAGCTCGAAGATCTCGAGGCAGCGGCGGTTCGAGACCAGCAGGCGGTCGGCATGATCGAAAAGGCATATGCCCTGAGTCATGTTCTCGAGCGCAATGTCGAGATTCTTGCTGACCTCGGCGATCCGGTCGGCATCCTCTTTCCGCTTGGTGATGTCCTTGGCGATCTTGATGAAGCCGGCGTGGCCGCCGTCCTCGCCGATGATCGGATCGATGACGACATGCGCCAAGAAGCGGGTACCATCCTTGCGGTAGCGCCAGCCCTCGGTTTCATACTTCCCGGCCTCAAAGGCGATGCGCAAGGCGCGCCCCGGCAGGCCTGCCGCCTGATCCCTAGCCGAGTAGAAGCAGGCGAAGTTCTTGCCGACGATCTCTTCGGCCGCATAGCCCTTGTTGGCCTCGGCGCCGGCGTTCCAACTCGCCACGCGGCCGTCGACATCGAGCATGTAGATGGCATAGTCCTTGACGCTGCCGACGAAACGGGAAAACTCCTTCTCCGAGGCGACGGCGAGGATTTCGGCGTGGCGCGCAAAGCCGGCGGCAATGAGCACGGCGGACAGAAGAAAGAAGGCGGTCCCGGCAAGCACGAAGGCCAGAAAATGCGGCTGGATCATGCCTTCCTGGGACCCGGTCGCGAACTCCACTTCAATCGTAACCGCGCCCATCGCGGTGAAGTGCAGCACGACGATGCCAAGCGTCATCGCCACTGTCGCGGCCAACTGGGCCTTCGACACGCCGCGGTTGATCGCAAAGATCGCAACCATGTCGAAGAGCACCCCGGCCAGGATCGACGCGACGACAAGCGTCGTATCCCAACGGATGAAACCCGGCAGCTCCAGCGCGGCCATTCCGAGAAAATGCATGCAGCCGACGCCGGCGCCCAGTACCAAGCCACCCAGCAGCCATGCGGGACGGCCCTTCGCATAGGTGGCGATCGCCAGCGCCGACGTCGTCAACAGGATCGCGACGACCAGCGACAATGTCGTGAGGCTTGTGTGATAGCCGAGCACGACTCCGGGGTCATAGGCGAGCATGGCGATGAAATGGGTCGCCCAGATGCCGAATCCACTGGCGATCCCTGCTGCCGCAAGCCAGATAGCCCGGGGCCTGCCTTTGGAGATACGGGCGCGCTGAAGCAGCGTCACGGCGCCATAGCTGGACAGGGCGCAAATCATCGCTGCCAGCGCAACCAAGCGCAGATCATGTTCCACGACGAGGCACGAGAGAATCTTGAACATCGCAGGCCGCCCAAATAAACGCATAGCCCCGCACGCGCTTGTCCCACGCCGGGTCGCTATCTGTACGCCTTGCCCCCTTTAAGGAAGGATGAAAAATCGGCGAGCGATCAATGTTTCAACCAGACAGTGTTAATGAATTGCGGCGTCGGATAAGCGGGAACCGCGGGCGCGGTGGTCCTTTGACAGTTTCGGCCCTGCTACACGAGCAAGGATTTGAGATCGACCTGCGGGTCGGCCAGGAGCGCGGGATCGGGGGTCGCGCCGGCTTCGAGCAGCTTCTTTCCGGTTACATAGGCCTTTGCGTCGTTGATGGCATCGACGGCGATCAGCTTGCCCTGGCGGAAATACCAGACCGAGACGCTGCCCTCACGCTGGCCCGGGCGGACCAGGGTTTCGTCGTGGCCAAGCCCGAAGCCGGCGATCTGCAGCTTGACGTCATACTGGTCCGACCAGAACCAGGGATTCGGATCATAGGGAGCGGAGCCACCGGCGAGGATGGCTGCGATCGCTTCCGCCTGGTCCACGGCGTTCTGGACCGATTCGAGACGGATGCGCATGCCCTGCCAGGGCAAAACGGCGCAATCGCCGATCGCAAAGATCGCCGGATCGGATGTCCGGCCGTGGCTGTCGACAAGGATCCCGTTGGAGGTTTCGAGACCGGCGTCATGCGCCAAGGCATCATTCGCCGCCACGCCGATGCCGACGATCACCACGTCGAGCGGAATGACCGAGCCGTCGGAAAGCTCCGCCGCCGTCACCTGTCCGCCTTCGCCGATCAGCCGATGAAGGCCCATGCGTTCGCGGATATCGACGCCATGAGAGCGGTGGATCTCGCGGACGATCGCAGAGGTCGCGGCGGAAGCCACGCGCTGCAGGATACGGTCGGCCATCTCGATGACGGTGACCTCGAGCCCGCAGCTGCGGGCGACCGCCGCCGCCTCCAGGCCGATATAGCCGCCGCCGATCACCAATACCCGCCGCCCCGGCTTCATCTCTTCGGCAAGCCGGTCGGCATCCCTGAAGTCGCGAACCACATAGACGCCTTCGAGATCGCCGCCGATCGACGCCGGCAGGCGGCGCGGCGTCGCACCGGTTGCAAAAGCCAGTGTTTCATAGGCGAGCCGCGAGCCGTCGCTGAGCGTGACCTCGCTTGCGCGACGGTCCACCCGGGTCACGGTCGTCGAAAGGCGGATGTCGATCCCGTGCTCCGCATACCAGGCCTCCGGCCGATAGAGCAGCCGGTCGAGCGACATTTCGCGAAGCAGGTACTTCTTGGAGAGCGGCGGGCGCTGATACGGAAGGCACGCCTCGGCGGCGATGACGGTGATCGGGCGTGTGTCCTGCAATGCGCGGAGCTTGGCGACGAGAGCAAAGGCGGCCTGGCCGCCACCGATAACAACAAGTCTTCCCGACACGCTTTCCACCCGTTTGGACCGACGATTCCTTGAGGCAGAGTGGGTGCGGGCGGAAAGCCGCACCCACCTTGCTTCATCCGACTCCGTCTACCCGTAGCCTCCCGGCC
This sequence comes from Sinorhizobium fredii USDA 205, assembly GCF_001461695.1. Lineage (GTDB taxonomy): Bacteria > Pseudomonadota > Alphaproteobacteria > Rhizobiales > Rhizobiaceae > Sinorhizobium > Sinorhizobium fredii. The sequence continues at coordinate 41,378 of NZ_AUTC01000154.1, forward strand.
CGCGTTTCGTCAACTCGGCGGCGGCGCGACGCCCGGGTCATTCCTTGCGCGGAATCTCCATGCCCCTCTGCGCGGCCGGGCGCGCCAGGCCACGTTCGACCCAGGCCATGACGTTCGGAAAGCTCTTGTAGTCGAGCACTTCGGCGCCGCCATAGAATTTGCGTGCGCCCTCCACCCAGGGATAGGTGGCGACGTCTGCAATGGTGTATTCGTCGCCCATCAGCCACTGGCGACCTTCGAGCCGCGCTTCGAGGACGCCGAGCAGGCGTTTCGCCTCGTCGCGATAACGCTCCACCGGATAGGAATTGTTGGCGACCTTGTCGGCCGCGAATTTGAAGAAATGCCCGAACTGGCCAAGCATCGGGCCGACGCCGCCCATCTGGAACATCACCCAGCACAGCGTCTCATAGCGGCGGGCCGCATCGGCCGGAATGAGCTTGCCGGTCTTTTCGGCGAGGTAGATCAGGATCGCACCGGATTCGAAGAGGCCGATCGGCTGGCCGTCCGGCCCGTTCGGATCGATGATCGCCGGGATGCGACCGTTCGGGTTGAGCGATACGAATTCAGGCGATTTCTGCTCGTTCGTATCGAAGGAAATGCGGTGCGCCTCATAGGGCAATCCGAGTTCTTCCAGAGCAATCGAGATCTTCACGCCGTTCGGCGTCGGCAAGGAGTAGAGCTGGACGATGTCGGGATTCTTCGCCGGCCAGCGGCTCGTGATCGGGAATGAGGAAAGATCAGCCATGAGGTGCCTCGAGGTGGGGAATAACAGGGAGGATGGGTATCTGCCGTCCCTACATAGGTCGCCCCGGTTGCATTTGTCAGTGCCGGGGCGAAAATTTGGGTCATTCGATGGTTTCAGAGGATGGAGCGAACGGAGGAGATAATCCGATCGATCGTGGGATCGCCGTCATGGGCCGCCTTGCGGGCCCGAACGAGGCAAGCTTCGGATCGCAGGATCACGCCATCCAAAAGGATCTTCAGATGGTTCGCCTTCAAGGTGGAGCCGGTCGAGGTGATGTCGACGATGATGTCGGCCGAGCCGGAGGCCGGCGCCCCCTCGGTGGCGCCCAGGCTTTCGACGATCCGATAGAGTTGGATGCCGTGGCTGCCGGAAAAGAACTGCTGCGTCAGCCGCCAGTACTTGGTGGCGATCGCGAGCCGGCGGCCATGGCGGGCGCGGAAGTCGGCGGCCACATCGCCGAGGTCGGCCATGGTGTCGACGTCGTACCAGACTTCCGGCACCGCGACGACGACATCGGCATGGCCGAAGCCGAGCCGGGCCGCGAATTCGACGCGCGCGTCGGCGTCGGCGATACCTTCGCGCACCAGGTCTTCTCCGGTGACGCCGAAATCGACGGCGCCGCTGCCGACCTCGCGGGAGATCTCGGAGGCGGACAGGAAGGCGACCTCGACGTCGTCCCAACCCTCAACGCGGCCGCGATAGGAGCGGTCGTTGCCGACGGCGACGATCTTCATCCCGGCGCGCTCGAAGATGGCCGAGGCGTCATCCTTCATCCGCCCCTTGGACGGTAGCGCAATGGTAATCGTCATTTAAGCGCCCCTGCGGCAGCGATCGCCCGTTCGATCCGGTCGAGCCAAAGAGAGAAACCGACCGCCGGAATATGCTCGCGGGCGCCGAGCAGCGTCAGCAGCCGATCGAAACGCCCGCCGCCGGCCAGGACCGCCGGCGCTCCCTCGGCCTCGATCTCGAAGACCAGGCCGGTGTAGTAATCGAGCGGGCGGCCGAAGGCGGCGCGATAGCGGATGAGGTCGCTATCGGCGCCGGCCTTGGCGAGCGCCGCGACGCGGGCGTCGAAGAGCGGCAGGGCGTCGTCGAGCTTCAATTTCGACTTCTTGGCGAAAGCGTGCAGCGCCGCCGGCGCTTCGGAAAGCGGCAGGTCGAAAGCCAGGAATTCGCGCATGACGGCGAGCGCTGCCTTGTCGAGCCGCGTCGTCGCAAGCTCCATCTTTTCCTTCAGCCGCCGGGCGATCTCGCGCGGCGAACGGCTGGCATTGGTGGAATAGCCGGTCGCCTCCATCGTCTCGGTAAGATGGGCGACGAGCCGCTCCTCGTCGTCGAGGATGCCCAGGATGGCAAGCCGCTCGACTTCATAGCCGAAGACACCGGGGGACTTGGGATCGGCGAGCTCGCCGAGCAGCTTCTGCAGCAGTTTCTGGTCGCCGAAGGCGTGGATCAAGCGCTTCTGCCAGCCGCTCGGCAATCCGCAGGCGGCAATAACCGCCTCGAAGACAGACTGGTCGCCCAGCGTCACCTTGAGCCGTCGTTCGCCAAGTCGGTTGGAGAGCACCAGCATCGCGTCGCCGATCGCCCGAGCATCGGCGCCGGCCGTATCGGTGTCGCCCAGATCCTCGATGCCCGCCTGGTAGAATTCGCTCGAGCCTTCCCGGCGCTGCCGGAACACCTCGCCGAGATAGGCGTAGCGCTGCGGCGTGCCTGTCGCGGTCTCGATATGGCGCAGACAGACGGGAATGGTGAATTCCGGGCGCAGGCAGAGACTGTCGCCGGTCTCGCTCTCCGTCATGAAGATCCGCCGGCGCAGGTCTTCCCCGGCCATGTCGAGAAAGGGCTCGGCCGGCTGGATCACCGGCGTGTCGACGCGCAGCGTCTTCAGCCGCTCGAAGTCGGCAAGAAGGTCACCGGCAAAGGCAGGAAGGTTGATCAGCGGCATCAGCCTGCCCTTTTCCGGTCCTCGGCCTGTTCTGCCAGAATCGCGCGGACTTTCGCGACGAGGTCGCCCTCCGGAACGGAGACCTGGGCGACGCGGGCCTCGCGCCAGGCGACATTGTCCTCGATCTCTCCCGAGAGCCGCTTGCCTTCGATCAGGTCCTTGATCTGGACAACCCCCGAGGCGCGTTCGTCGCCGCCCTGGATGATCGCGATCGGCGAGCCGCGCCGGTCCGCATATTTGAGCTGGTCGCCGAAATTCTTCTTATTGCCCTGGTACATCTCGGCGCGGATACCGGCATGGCGCAACTGCTGCACGAAGCGCTGGTAGCGGCCCATGCTGTCGATATCGCGGTCCATGACGCAGACGACGACCGGCGCGACTACCTCTTCGACGCCCAGCTTGCCGAGGTTCTTGAGCGCCGTCATCAGCCGCGACACGCCGATCGAGAAGCCCGTCGCCGGCACGGGCTGGCCCATGAAGCGCGACACGAGGCCGTCATAGCGGCCGCCGCCTCCCACCGATCCGAAGACGACCTTCTCGCCCTTCTCGTTGGTGACGGAGAATTGCAGCTCGGCCTCGAAGACCGGGCCGGTATAGTATTCAAGGCCGCGCACGACCGAGGGGTCGATCTTGATGCGGTCCGCTTCATAGCCGGCGCTGAGCACGAGGCTGCGGATCGTGTTGAGCTCCTGGACGCCTTCCGTGCCCTTGCCGGTGCCGGCCACGAGTTCGGCGAGTTCGCCGGCGCTTTTCGCATAGTCGGAGATGCCGACGAAGAACAGGATTTTGCGGATCTGCTCCTCATTCAGCCCGGCGCCCTTGGTGAAGTCGCCGCTCTCGTCCTTGCGCCCCTCGCCCAGCAACAGGCGCACGCCCTCCGGGCCGAACTTGTCGAGCTTGTCGATGGCGCGCAGGACCGTCAGCCGGGCGTTCGCCCGGTCGTCGCCGCCGAGACCGATCGCCTCGAGCACGCCATCCAGGACCTTGCGGTTGTTGACCCGGATCACATAGTCGCCGCGTGCAATCCCGAGCGCCTCCATGGTGTCGGCCATCATCATGCACATCTCGGCATCGGCCTGGACGCCGGCCGCGCCGACCGTATCGGCATCGAACTGCATGAACTGGCGGAAGCGGCCCGGTCCCGGCTTTTCGTTGCGGAACACGTAACCGGCGCGATAGGTGCGGTAGGGAAGCTGTATCTCGTTGAAGTTCTCCGCGACGTGACGGGCGAGCGGCGCCGTCAGGTCATAGCGCAGGCTCATCCATTGCTCGTCGTCGTCCGTCAGCGAGAACACGCCTTCGTTCGGCCGATCGCTGTCGGGAAGGAACTTGCCAAGCGCATCGGTATATTCGAACAGCGGCGTTTCGACGGGATCGAAACCGTAGCGCTCATAGACTTCGCGGATCTTCGCGATCATCTCGTCGACGGCGCGGATATCCGCGGCCGAGCGGTCGACGAAGCCGCGCGGCAGGCGCGCCTTGAGCTTCTGCGGTTTCTTCGGTTTGTCGTTCATGGAAGGCATTCCGGGCTGTGAAGCTTGGTCGGTGCCTTCCCTACCGGATCACGTCAAGGGCGGCAAGGGCGGCGGTCGACAAAGGGCGGCGACGCCGGCATCCGGAAAGATCGCGGAACCAGGCCGCGCGAAAAAGCGTTCCGGTTTCACAGTTCCGATCACATCGCGATGATTGTAAACCGATCTCTCTACGCTTATAAGTTAAGCCGTTCGACACAAAGGGCTTCAACGGAGACTTTGGCAAAATGCTGACTGTCATGACGCCCGGGGCGGCAGCGATAAGGCCGCTCAATCCGGAAACCCACGGGGCCTGGACCCGCGTGCTCGCGAAGGCAGGCTATATGATCGACCCGTGGCATTGCGACGTCGACAGCGGCGCCTTCGTGGTCGGCCTACGGACCCTTTCGCTGCTTGGCCTGAGGCAGAATCCCTGCGGCATCATCGACCTCGTCCGGGCCTACGACCAGGAAGACCGGGCGACAATACTGTGCATCCTGGAACAGGCAACCGCGACGTCTTCGTCCTTCTGCTTTTCTGCGATGGTCCGCCGGCCGAGCGGAAGCTCATACCAGCTTTGCTGCATCGGAAACTCGACGCTCGGCGAGCATGGCGCAGGGGGCTCCCTGCAAGGCGTATTCGCCGTGCCCCGGAGCGGGTCTGCATTGCCGGCTTGATGAGGCGATCACGACTTGGCGATCTTCCCATACCGCCCCTTCTTATTCGGGATGGAGTAGCCTATCTTCCCGGCATGCTGCGTTGGCTCGCCATCACCCTCCTGCTTCTATCCGCCCCGCTTGGCGGCGCCCTTCCTGCGATCGCCCAGGCGCGCGACCTCGCAGCGAAGGCGGTTAGCACACATCATCACAGCATGGTGACATCCGATACCATGCAGCATGCCTCCGCGGATCGCGGCAGCCATTGCGGGCAGGGGGCCCATTGTCCGGGTCCGGCAAAGTCGGACCACCCGGCGCTCTGCTCGGCCTGTGTCGCGATCGATGCAGCGCCCTTCGGGCTCACGCGATCCGCGGGGTCTTCGATACGGCTCACGCCGCAGCGTCAAGCGACGCTCCTCGACCAGGCCCTCAAACCCCTGTCGCCACCGCCCAAACTCTACCTTTCCGTCTAGCGCTGCGCCTCCCGGCGGGCGCGCAGCAACACTCATGAACGTCATAGATTGGAAAGGTACGCATTATGTCCCTGAAAAGGATCCTCACTGCTTTGATAATCGCCGCATCGGTGGGCAGCGCCTCATTCTCGCAGGAGAGCGGCCATCAAGGCATGAATCACAATTCGACGGCGGCCGAGTCGGCACCGTCAAGCAGAGCCTTCGCCGAAGCGAATGCAAAAATGCACAAGGATATGGACATCGTCTTCACCGGCAATGCCGACGTCGACTTCGTGCGCGGCATGATCGCTCACCACCAGGGCGCGATCGACATGGCAAAGGTCGAGCTCGAATACGGCAAGGACGAGGCGATCCGCAAGCTTGCGGAAAACATCATCAAGGCGCAGGAGGCGGAGATCACGATGATGAAGGAATGGCTCGCCGGGCACGGCGGCTAACGGCGGCTAAACGAGACTGCCCTCCCCGCTTGTAACGGAGGTACGGGGAGGGCCACTCCGTCGAATCATGCAGTCGGCCTTGCGAATTGGCGCCGCATCTCCTCGATCCCGTCACGGCAGACGCAGCCTTCCAGGTGATCGTTGACGAGCCCCATGGCCTGCATGAAGGCATAGACGGTCGTCGGACCGACGAAGGTCCAGCCGCGCTTTTTCAGGTCCTTCGAAATCCGCACCGATGCCGGCGTCGTCGGATTGGCGATCAGCGTTTCGTAGTCGACGACTTTCGGGCGCTCGCTTCCATCGGGTTCGTGCGCCCAGAAGTAAGCGGCGAGCGAGCCGAACTCCGAACGCAATTCCTGTGCCCGCCGCGCATTGTTGATGGTCGAGACGATCTTGCCGCGGTGGCGGACAATGCCGGGATCGGCCAGGCAGCGCTCGATGTCGGCGTCGCCGAATTCGGCAACCGCATCGAAGTCGAAGCCGGCGAAGGCTGACCGAAACGCCTCGCGCTTCCTCAGGATCGTCAGCCAGGAGAGGCCCGACTGGAAACCCTCCAGGCAGATCTTCTCAAACAGCCGGCGATCGTCCGTCACCGGGCGGCCCCATTCCTCATCGTGATAGCGGCGGTAGTCCTCGAGATTGCCATGCCAGGCGCAACGTTGCAGCCCGTCATCGCCCATTATCAAGCCCCTTGCCGACATCGCTGCTCTCTCGTCCTGTTTCTCTTTTGTTCCATTTACCATTTGCAAACCACATTCATAAAGCGGGGAATAACCCTACCCAAAGCTTTATCCACATCCCCGCATTTTATCGGACCGGCGTTTACCGTTCGGTGGCGGAGGAATGCGAGCATCGCGGCATTCCAGGGTGCAGCGCCGTGCTGCCCGTTAGATTTTTCGGCGTAAGGTAGCGAGTCCGTCCGATCATGAAGAAATTCCTTTTGCTTGCCACGTGCCTTGTCTGCACCTTCCCCGCCGGCGCCGGCGCGCGGGAGCGATACCAGAACCGACCGCCGGTCATCGTCAGCCCTGACCTCGCCGCGCCCTGGGTGATGCAGTTGACCGGCGAAGGGGTGCGTCCGGCCGTCTATCGCCCGCAGGTGCCGGCCGCCACCCGAAAACAGGTGGAACGCCGCCAGATGAAGCGCCGGCTTGAAACGGCAGCCGTGCAGCCTGCCGCAGCGCGCGCCCAAAGGCCGGTGAAGTCGCAGTTCGATCCGCAATTCCTGCCGCAGATGGTGGGCTACGAGACGAACGAGAAGCCCGGCACGATCGTGATCGACACCAACAATCGCTTCCTCTATCTCGTGACCGGCGACGGACAAGCGCGCCGCTATGGCGTCGGGGTCGGCAAGCCGGGCTTCGAATGGGCCGGCGCGCACAAGATAACCCGGAAATCCGAGTGGCCGAGCTGGACGCCGCCCGGCGAGATGATCGCGCGCGAAGCGGCCAAAGGTCATTATCTGCCGGCCCGCATGGACGGCGGTCCCCAGAACCCGCTCGGCGCCCGCGCCATGTATCTCGGCTCCACGCTCTATCGCATCCATGGCACCAATGCGCCCTGGACGATCGGTTATGGCGTATCGTCCGGTTGCATCCGCATGCGCAACGAGGATGTCGTCGATCTTTACGAGCGCGTCAAAGTCGGCACCAAGGTTATCGTGATATAACGGCGGCCGGCTACAGCGCCGTGCGTCTTTCTAGATGCCCGGCGCTGTAGCCCTTTGAATTGCTGGATGTTTTGTCTTTGGATCGGCTACGATCTGAGGAAACATGCAGTAGAATACTTCCCAGGCAAGTTTCTTTTTGCTTGCACCGGATCGTGATCGAAAAGCAACAGCCGTTCCCTGCGATACAATGTCCGCCCCTTGCCTTGTTCTATGGGATGTATCACGGGCTTGCACTTGCGGTTAAAACACATAGCTTGCCCGCAACGAGGGTTCAGAGGGAATCATACATGAGACTTCATGCCACCAGGCTGGCTGCGCTCACCGTCGCGGCCGCTGCTTTTCTGGCTGCCGCAAACGCGTCCGCCTTCACGCCGGCCGACATTGTCGGCGCGAAGGTCAAGCGCTCCGATGTCGTGCTGGCCGCCCAGCCGAAAAAGCCGCCGCAGAGATTTTGGCGCACCAAGGTAAGGTTCCGCACGGACGAGGCGCCCGGCACCGTCATTGTCGATACCAACAACAAGTATCTCTACTACATCGACGGCCCGAACCGCGCGACGCGCTACGGTATCGGCGTCGGCCGCGAGGGCTTCGGCTGGTCCGGCGTCGTCAAGGTGGGCCGCAAGGCGGAGTGGCCGAGCTGGACACCGCCGGCGGAGATGCGCCAGCGCGAAAAGGCAAAGGGGCGCATCCTGCCGATCACCCAGGAGGGCGGCATTGACAATCCGCTCGGCGCCCGCGCCCTCTACCTCTACAAGGGCGGCCGCGACACGATTTTCCGCATCCATGGGACGAACCAGCCCTGGACGATCGGCCAGAACATGTCGTCCGGCTGCATCCGGATGATGAACGAGGACGTCGAGCACCTCTATGACCGCGCACCGATCGGCACCAAAGTCATCGTGATCGGCCCCGGCAACAAACAGGGCGACGTCAGCTACGACGACCGCGGCGTCGACATCTTCCGCCAGATCTTCGGCGGCTGACGAGGCGGGAAATTTTTCCCCCTCTTCGGCGAAGCCCCTCACCCTAGCCCTCTCCCCGCACGCGGCAGGGCTGTCCGGGGAACGGCCTGGGTGAATCGAAATGTCGC
>NZ_AUTC01000155.1 GCF_001461695.1 Sinorhizobium fredii USDA 205
CTCGAGGTAGGCTATCATGCGCGGGAGTTTTCACACAGCCTCCACCCACCCGAGACGATCGATGGATGGCCGCCGATGCGACCTCCGTCCTCGGGAGCCGACGTGCATCCGGCGCCTTGAAGGGATCCAACCGCGAACCCAGGAGTCTTCCTTCAGCACTCACTGAAAATTCCGGCTCTTGATCTTCAAGGTATCGAATATGAAGATCCGGCACGAACATATCCCTCGGCCGATCTCCCGGGACCGGCCGCTCGCGGGAGGCCGGACTCCCGGGAGAGCCCTGGGTGAACTCTTCGCCGCGGCCGGTCGGCCGCCGGAATCCTCCGTCGCGCTCGGCAAGGTTCGACAGATCGGTCGAGAGATCGAAGAACTGCTGGGCGACCAGGTGAACACATCCCTTCCCGTTGGATCCTGCCGTTGATCGCCATCATGCTGGCGCACTACCCGGCGCGACCGAAGAGACATGGAAGCCCATCTTGCAATGAAGGAGGCGGCGCTGAGCCGCCTCCTTCTGGTCGCTACTGAATGCGTGAGGTACCGACCACCGCCGAATGCTGCCTTCAGTCAAAATTAAACTTCATGTTGCAATGCGGAATTTTTACATTAAGGTGCATAGCGAGGCTGGATACCGCTTGGGGTTGCGCATGAGGGGTGTTGCTTGGTCGTTCCGCAGAGTTCATCGAACTGAATTCGTTCCCCTACAGTTGGTCGGCGGAATGGTGAAGCGCGGGTTCGATCTAGGGAGTGCATCATTGGCTCTCGTCTTAGTCAGCCCGCTGTTCCTGTTGATTTGCGTTCTCGTCATGATTGCGGTTGGCGGTCCGGCTCTGCAAGCCCATCAGCGGGTAGGTCGAGGCGGCCGTACGTTCAATTGCCTGGAGTTCCGCGCCACCGTCGATACCCAAGACTGCGGCCGCAGCAATCCGGCGGCGCTGGCTGTATTGACGAGGGATCTGCCGCCTGGGCCCGATCTTTCTTTCACGCCCGTCGGTACGGTTCTTGTGAAACTCGGCCTCCACAAGCTGCCACAGCTCATCAACGTCTTCCGCGGCGATATGAGCATTGTCGGGCCCAACCCGCTCACGCCAGCTGAACTGAAAATGTTTGGCGATGCGGCCGAGTTCTATTTGAAGTCACGGCCTGGCTTAGTCAGGCCGCACCAGGTAAGCGGGAGTGCTCCCGCCTCCTACGCGGACTGGATGGCGCTTGAGCGTCACTATGCCGAGAACTGGTCGCTCGTGGCGGACCTACGCGTCATTGCCAAAACTGTGTCTACTTCTCGCGTTGCAGCCAGAGAACAGACGAAAAGAACGGTCGGCACGCGCGGGCTTTGACCCCCGTGCGATGTTTCGACTGCCTCGTCTTGCGCCTCTGCGGTCACGCTTTCTAGGAAAGGCTTGTCAATTGGTCCTGCATGTTCGACCCGGACAGGTCGCCGGAGAGCATTTCGATGTTGTCGTGATCGGATCCGGCTTCGGCTCGGCATTTTTCCTGCACGCCTTCTTGCAGCATCGCCACACCCGCATTCTGTTGCTCGAATGGGGGCGGCATAATTCCCACGCTTGGCAGCTCGAGCATGGAGCCAACACGGACCTGAACGACGAGCAGACCTACAGGAGCAATTCCCCCAAACCGTGGAACTACACCATCGGCCTCGGGGGGGGAACGAACTGTTGGTTCGCCCAGACACCGCGGCTGCATCCAAATGACTTCAGGCTGAAGAGTCGCTATCGCGTCGGCCAGGATTGGCCGATCACCTATGATGATCTGGAGCCTTTTTATTGTCAGGCGGAGACGGTCATGTCGATCTCGGGAGATCCGGACATGGGCACGATCATGCCGCGTTCGATGTCGTTTCCCCAACCTCCGCATCGCCTGTCGACGCCGGATCGGATGATGAAAGCGGCTCAGCCCGATCAGCATTTTGTCATGCCGACTGCGCGAGCCCGAGTGGCGACGCAACAGCGTCCGTCGTGCTGCGCGTCGCTTCGCTGCTCGCTTTGCCCGGTGGATGCAAAATTCACTGCCAACAACGGCCTCATGCACGTCTTCGAGCACCCGGACGTGTCCGTTTGCCTGGGATCGGAAGTGCGTCGGTTGGAACATGCCAGCGGCTCCGTTCGTGCCGTGGCATTCAGTTATGACGGCAAGGAGCACGTCGTCACAGGCGACCTCTTCGTTCTCGGCGCCAATGGAATCCAGAGCGCCGCGATCATGTTGCGTTCAGATCTCGGTGGTGAGTTCGTTGGGCGCGGGCTGCATGAGTCCTACGGCTGGAACCTGGAAGTCTATCTTGACGGGGTCGACAATTTCGATGGCAGCACCATTACCACGGGGCTGAATTTCGGCCTCTATGACGGGGATCACAGATCGAAACATGCCGCAGCTCTGGTCTATTTCGAAAATCGCTGGCAGCACGGGCTACGTGCGGAGAAGGGACGGCTGCGACAGACGCTGCCTCTGGTGATCGTCACCGAGGACCTGCTTGAGGCGGAGAATTTCGTCAGCCTTGATGAAGACGACAACGCCTTCATCCACTACAAGGGGCCTGCGAACTATGCGGTCGAGGGCATGGCGCGGGCCCGTGAAAAGCTGCCAAAGCTGCTTCGCCCGCTGCCAGTCGAGAAGATCATCGATCGCGGCCTGCGGCGAACGGAATCGCATGTCCAAGGCACGCTCCGCATGGGAAGGGATCCGACGGATTCCGTCGTTGATGGCGACCTGATCCACCACAAGCTCCGCAATCTGCTGATCGTAGGCACGAGCACCTTTCCGAGTTGTTCCTGCGCCAATCCGAGCCTTACCGCAGCGGCGCTTTCGCTGCGGGCGGCAAGCCGAATCATGCGAGGGAGCCGGCTATGAGAGGGCTTTCAAGGCGCGCGGTGCTTGGGTTGGCAGGCGGGGGTATTGCCTCGGCCGCTCTTGCCTATTCGGCCGTCCGCTCGTTCTCCGACGAGGATTTGGTGAGGGCGTCACTGAGAAAATATCTCGATGATCTCACCATTTCGGATGACCATCTGCGGGCCTTCACGCTGGAATTCAAAAAGCGAAACCCCTGGGATTTCCCCACCGAGAAGTTGGCCGACGCGACCACACTGTTTGAAGGGTTGCTATTGGGAGGCGTGGCTCGCCCGCTGCTGCCCGATGACGGCGCAATGCGTCTGGAGCGGTTCGAGCGGTTACTGCTGGGGGAGTTTCATCTTCTGACAGACTACGCCTGGCGGAGCGGAGCGGATGAACCCGTCAGATTTTTCGGAAGCCCGCATTGTGTGAACCCATTCGCGAATTTTGAAACGGCTTAGCGTGTCAACCGATGCTACCTAGGGGTGCGGCAAGATGCATTATCGATCGATTGTCGACATGAGTGCCACGATCGTCAGGAATCTCCACCGCTTACCCGGTGACATCGACCTGGTCGTCGGCATTCCGCGCAGCGGAATGCTGGCCGCCAACCTCTTCAGCCTGACGGCGAACATTCAGATGACCGATTTGGACAGCTTCGTCGCCGGAAAGGTCTTTTCCAGCGGGATCACCAAGAGATCGGCCGCTCTTGGACGCACAATGGCCGAGATGCGAAGGATACTGATCCTGGACGACAGCATCAATGGCGGCAGCGCCATGCGGGAGGCGAGGGTAAGGGCGGCGGCGGCCGGCGTTGCCCGCGATCAACTGATCTTCGCTGCCGTCTATGGCACCTATGAGCGCTACGAGGAAGCCGATCTCGTGTTCGAGGTCGTGCCGCAGCCACGGCTGTTCCAATGGAACGTCATGCATCACAAGTTTCTCGGGCAGAGCTGCGTCGACATCGACGGTGTCCTGTGTTTCGATCCGACGCGGGAGGAGAATGACGATGGCCCGACCTATCTAAACTTCCTTGCACAGGCGCGCCCGCTCTACGTGCCGACGCGCAAGATCGCCTATCTGGTGACCAGCCGACTGGAAAAATACCGGCCGCAGACGGCCGCCTGGCTGGCGGCGCAGGGAATCGAATATGGCGAGCTCGTCATGCTTGATCTCCCGAGCAAGGAAGAGCGCCAGAGGCTTGCCGCCCACGGTCGGTTCAAGGCCGAGTTCTACAAGCGCTCGGACGCCGTGCTGTTCATCGAAAGCGAGCATGACCAGGCGATGAATATCGCGAAGCTCTCAGGAAAACCGGTGCTCTGCGTGGAGTCCCAGCAGATGATCTCGCCGGACATGCTTTGGCTGTCGGGGCAACTGATGCAGGCGACGACTTCCGAAGGCCGGAAGGCTATGCTTAAGGCCATGGCGCGAACCGTGCTGGGCGAAACCGGCTATCAGGCGCTCAAGAGCAAGATGAGGAAGCCGGCTTGACGAACGTGTCGTTTCGTCCCACCGGGCGCCCTCAGCTCGATTCCTCGCCGGGCGATTTGACCAGTCGTTTGGGCAGAAGCTTTAGGGCTTCGCCGAGCGATTGGCGGCCGAGGGGAAACAGTAGCGCGACCGCGATTGTCACGGCATAAGAGAGGATCACGACACAGGCAATGGCGAGGATGGTCTGATACGGAAGAAGCGGCCTGGAAAGCCAGGCGACCGCCAAGGCGAGGTGCGAGCCCAGGATGAAGGGGCTTGCAGCGCGAAATATGTCAGCGAACCTCAGCGGCCCCTTCCTGCCCACGTAGACCCAAAGAAAGGGCGTGCGCATATATTCACTCAGCGCGTAAACGACGGCGACTCCGAGCGCGCCGTGAGGCAGGCCGATCACGAAGGCCAGGGCCGAGGTCACTGCCGTAATGACGCCCCAGCGCATGAAGTCGCCGGATCGCCCCTGGCTGATGAACAGCCAACCGGCCGGATTGTTGAGTGGCTGTAAAAGGCCGGCGAAGCCGAGCGCCTGAAAAATACCTGCGCTTTCCCGCCACTGCTCTCCGAGTACGAACGGAATGAGCACATCTGCGGCGGCGATCGCAGCGGCAACACCTGGCAGCGCGACGAGCAGCATCAGGGGCATGACGCGAAGGTAGGCGCTACGATATCGGTCGGGCTCGTCCGCCATCCGCGAAAGCGCCGGCACCATGACCTTCGAAAGCGGATTGGCGAGCTGGCTCAGCGGAAACAGGAGGAGCTTGTAGGCGCGATCGTAGAATCCAAGTTGCGCCTCGCCCCAGTACCGGCCGATCAGGATATTATCGAGATTGCGGGCGAAGAAATTCGCAAAGTTGAAGCCGGTGATCCCGGCACCGAAGTTCAGCAATGCACCGACGCCATCGCCTTTGAGGCTGAAGCCGGGGCGCCAGCGCGAATTCGACCAGTAGCAGAGCGTCGGTAGCACGGCGCTGGTCAGCGTGCCTGCATAAAGCGCCCAATAAGATCGGTCGACCAAGGTCCAGCCGACCGCGGCGCAGAGGCCGGCAATTGCGCTTCCGATTTCCACCACGGCGAGGCGACCGAAAGCCATGCGCCGGTTGAGCAAGGCCAAATGCTGAGCCCCGAGGCCGTAGGCGATGATTTGCAAGGCCATCGCTGCAATGAGAGGACCCACCCGAGTCTCGCCGTAAAAGCGAGCAATCAGCGGAGCCATGCCCACCATGAGGCAGGCGAGCACCAGGCTGACGGCGACATTGACCCAGAACAGGTAGTTCACCTCCTCGTGCGTTATAGAATTCTTCTGAACGGTCGCCTGGGTCAGGCCGAAATCCTGAAAGAGCGCAACAAACGCCAGCACGGGCGCGCTCATCGCCACGACGCCGAAGTCATCCGGCGAGAGGAGGCGTGAAAGGAGGATGACGGAAAGGATCTGCGTTGCAAACTTGACCGCTTGAGCCAAACCGGTGGCGATAGCGCCTCGTCTGACGGACTGGCGGAGCGACCCTTCGGGCGGATCGAATGCGCTGGCTTTCAAATCCAAGCCCTCATGCCGATTGCGGGTCACAGGTTGAGCCTACCGGGGTGTGTGTCGCAGTGCAACCGGAACGCAGGGGTTTTACCGCTCCGCACAAGAAAATGTTGCTGCGCAGCATTTCCGGTAGTAGTGTCTACCCCAGGTCGTAGGACGATCCCCTTTGCTCGCACGGGCGGGCCGCACGCAGTGCCATGGGGATTTCACGATGGGGGCCCGTCATGAATTCGCAATCAGGAATCCTGTTTGCAATTGGCAGTTGTTACTTTAATTACCGCTCGCATCTGGAAGCAACCTACGGCTGGTCTGCCGGCCGTGAAACCAGCACGCTTCGGCGTGTTTCGATACGCAATTGAAAATCGTAGGGAAAATGGGCGCGGGAACATTCACTCCCGCTGCTTTCCCAGGCGAAAACGGCCGTTTAAGTGGATTCATCGATGATGGCGAGCGTAATACCCTTCTTGAATTTTGGCCCACGCAAACTCTCCAATGTCAGAAGCCTAGCCTACACCTATGACGGTCTCACTGCCTTTACGCCATTCTGGGCCATGGCAGCGATCTTCAGCATCGCCGGTGATGTTTATTCACTGATTGGCTACAAGGGGCCGGCCTATACCATACTGAGCTGGTTTGTCGTCCTGCTCAGCCTCCTGCTGCTGCTCTATCCGCGGCGCACTGGAATTCTGCTGGCGCTCGTTGCCGTTTCGCTTCTGCTCTACGGACTTCGCCTGCCGGTGGCCTCGAACAACAAGACCATCACGGCGGTGATGAATGGTGCGATCCTGCTCAGCGCCGCGTTGCTCTACCTCAAGACCGGCGGCAGGGCGGCCATCGATCGTACGGCGGTATACAGCCAGATTCGTGTTGTCGCTCGAGCCCTGCTCGCGATCATGTATTTCTACGGCATCTTCCACAAGATCAACACCGACTTCCTCGATCCATCTGTCAGTTGCGCGGTCGGGCTTTACGTTCCGCTCGCCCGACCGTTTGGTCTCGAAGACAATCTATTCGGCCGGAATCTGGCGATTTATGCAACCTTCATCATCGAGGCGATCGCAATCGTGGCGCTCTACTGGAAGCGTTATTTCGCGATCGGCTTCATCCTCGCGCTCGTCTTCCACTACGTGATCCCGATCTCCGCCTATTCATGGTACATGGATTTTTCGAGTCTGGTATTTGCACTTTACGTACTGAGCATCCCGGTACCGGCCAGCAAACAGCTCTATGGAATTTCGCTCGAGGCCGCGAATACATTACGCGAACAGTTCGGACGGGTCGGTACGCTTGTCCCCGGCGCAGTGCTAATGGTTTTTGCAGTCGCCGTCGTCATGCTGCTCACCTTGGCCTATCCAGAGCCTACCTTCGACATGGTGGTCCACTCCGTATGGATCCTCGTCTGGTCCGTGGTCGGCGGAGTTGCGATGATTGTGTTGACCTATGTGGCGCTGCAGAATCTGCCTTGCGACAATGTTTCAGCGCCGCGCCCGCCAGCCTGGGTCTACGTGTTGCCGGGCCTGTTCTTTCTTTCCTGCCTGTCACCCTACCTCGGGCTCAAGACCGAAAGCTCGATCAACATGTTCAGCAATCTGCACACGGAGGGTGGCGAGACCAACCACCTGCTCTTCTCCAGCCCGCCATATCTTTTCAATTATCAGAACGAGGTCGTGAAAATCGTCGACTCTTCTGAGCCCTACCTGGTGCAGCAATCTCGCGACGGCAAGTATCACATCCTGCACGAGATCAAGAAACAGCTCCGTTGGAAGCCAGAGGCTTGGGTGACCTATGTGAAGGATGGTGAAACGGTGACGCGCGCGACGGCCGCGACCTTGGCGGATGAGATGCCAAGCCTGCTTGAGCGGAAGCTGCTGATCTTCAAGCTGGTGGATTTCTCGCGACCGAAGGTCTGCACGCACTGAGTGCAGACCGGCAGGGACATTTGAGGGATAGGCGTCACCAGCCATTGCCTGCGTTGCCCGATCGGTCTAGGTCAGCGGGGATAAGAGACCGCCCACGAAGCCGCAAGGTCACCCGGCGCCCAAACTTCAGCAGTGGGTAGATCAGCCGCGCCGCTGTGCGGTTTGACAGGATGGCCCGGTTGAGCCGGCTCAAAAGCGATGAGGACGAACTGAGAATCGCCAGCAGGTTGACTGCTTCGTCGCCATGATAGACGCGGTCCTCGAAGACGAAGAGCATTCCTTCATTCAGGTCGAAGCCCTGCCCCTGGAAGTCGGCGACTCGGGGATCGCCGGAACGCGCATCGATCAACTCGACGGGGCCGACGGCTTCACGCAATCGCATGAACCGCACATAGCTCTGACAGAAGATGCAATCGCCGTCGTAGACGATCAGCGCTTTTTCGGGCTTTTTCATTGGGCAACCGGATCAAAGCCGAGATCGGTCGGCGGTTCGGCCATAGCCCCTTGGCTGCAACTTCCATAAAATGTGCAGCCCGAAACGACCGGCAGGTTCTTCAGCGCATCGAACACGCCGACAAACGCCAATCCCACTACACCCAAGGCTATGATCTTTTTATAGAACGCCATGTTTCGAAGCATCTGGCGTGCTCCCTCGTTCATTCGAGCGGGCAACGGTTGCAGGATTCTCATTCAGGCTTGCAGGCCTGCGCCCCGAGGTTGTCGCCACCATTGTTGTGCAACGCAACATGTACGAAGTTTGCACGGCAATCAAGGGGTTTCGCCCTTTTGAAAGGGGCAAACAGCCCCGTCCCCCTGCCCGAAGCTTTCCCTTCCGGCTGCTGAGTCCCGTGCTAACGGAACGGATACCGCGCATGCTGAGTTAGCCTGGCCGGAGGGGAAGGAATAACAAGCGGGCTCCAATAGCGGCCCGCGTTTTTGACGTGGCATATGGCAGCTGGCCTGTCCGGCCCTGTCAGCGTTCTAATCGATACATTATGTGATCTTTTTAGCCCAGAACGTGAACATCCTCGCAACAAGCCGCGCACAGGGCTCGTGAAGAACGGCTCCATTCGACCCGATGCCGCCTTGAAATCTTCTGTGGGAAGGTCATCAATGTCCACATTGCAGTCATTGCCTCGCAGAGAGAACGCGTGTCGGCCTGATCCCATCGCGGCCTTAGGAGTCTGCAATGCACGGTTCAGCAGCAGAGGCATCGGAAATGGCGGCTCGGAAAAGCGCGCGCGCCGACCATTGCATCAGGCGGGTCGCCTCTTCGCGCGACAGGCCGCCTATGTCGGTCAGCCATACGAGCGCCTCTATCCCGCATGCGGCTCTGATCGCCAGAGCAAGACGCCTCAGTTCCGCTTGCGGGATACGTTCGCTGAGCGGTGCCATTGCCTCCAAAATCCAGCCAACCGCACGCCCTTGCCTCAGTACAAGGTGCTCATGGGAGCCAAGCTCGGGATCGAGGGAGAGCCGCAGCATCGTGCGCAACTCAGGTTCATTCTCGACAGTAAGTTCCGCAAGCGTCTTCACCGCCAAGTCTATGCGAGCTTCCGGATCGGTTGGAGGATTATCTCCAAGCAGTGTGTGGAGGTCGATCTCAGGGTGCGCTGCAAGCAGCAAGGAGCGCTGGTTGGGGAAATATCGATAGGCGGTGGTGCGGGAAATGGCACCCGCATCGGCCGCCTGCTCGACTGTCGGCGTGATTCCTTCGGTCAGCAATCGACGGGTGGCTTCGACTAAAGCGCGACGCGTACGCGCCTTTTGCTGTTTCCGGCCAGTACATTCATATGGAACTGACATGCTCATTATGGTATCGTTATCCCACAATAGAATTTAGGCGCCATATATAGTCCGACTTGCTATGGGAGGAAAGCATGATGCTCACTGCGATGTCGGCGACCGGTTCTGCTCAGGATCGCTTCTGGTGGCAGGGTAGCTTGATGATCATCAAGGCTCGCGCTGCCGATACGGGCGGGGCGCTCGGCTTGGTGGAGGCCAGTTTCCCCGAGGGGTTCGGTCCGCCGCTGCACGTTCATCATCGCGAGGACGAAGCCTTTTATGTGCTCGAGGGCAAGATCCGCTTTCTTCAAGGCGACACCGACTTTGTGGCCGGTCCCGGTACATTTGTCTGGGGCCCGCGCGGCGTCCCGCACGCGTTCAAAGTTGAGCCCGGCGGCGCGCGGGCGCTCGTCATGGTCACGCCAGGCGGGTTAGAGGAAATGTTCGCTGTCGGCGGAATGCCCGCAGGCGACTTGGCCGAGGCGCCAGCCGTTCCGTATGACCCCGCAGCGGCAGCTGCCTTGGCGGAAAGGTTCGGATTCGAGGTCGTCGGTCCACAGCTTGCCTGAATGATATCGGACTTGCAGCTGAAAATGCGGGTACCGCGAGCATCCCCCTTCTTGGCCCGGCGATCGTGGTCGTCGGCAACCCGACGCTAGGATGAGCGAAGCCCTCAGGCCTTTACTAAATCATTGCGATCCGGTTTCAGCCTCTGGATGGCGACGGATCGCGCCCCCAAATTCGTCGAGGAGGCTCTTGGCCTCGACGAGATCCGGCCTGTCGAAGCCTTCGGTAAACCAGCCGTAGATTGGACTGAGCAGGTCGCAGGCATCGCTCAGCCTTCCCTCGTCGTTCCACATCCGGGCGAGGCTGGTCGCGCAGCGCAACTGCCAGAGCCTTGCGTTCTGCTCGTCTGCAACGCCAAGGGCTTGATAGAAACAGGCCTCAGCCTCAGGTGAATCTGCCTTGGGAAGCGCCCGCAGCAGCTCACCCCTGACCCGATATAGCTCCGCCTCGATCCACCGGGTCTGCGTCCGATCGATCTTCTCCAAGCCGGCCGCTACGAGGTTCAGGCCTGCTGCGGCTTGCTGGGTCTGCACTGTCAGTTCAGCGCGCAGGCACAGGAAATAGGGCGACAGTGCCTCGGCCTCTGTGGCCCGATAATCGTCGAAGCCGCGCTGCATGAGCGCGATGGCTTCCTCAAGCTGCCCGTTTCCCGCAACAGCCCAGCCGTGTACGACATCGCCAAGAGCCTGATAGAGCGGGAAGCCGAGCTCTGCAGCAAGCGCGACGGCCGCTGTCGACTCCTCTAGGGCGTTGGGCACATCGTGGAGGAGTTGAAGGGTCATGCAGCCCCAGGAGAATGCCAGCGCCGAGGTATTCGCTTGCGAGAGGTCACCGGCGTGCCTGAGTGCCTCGTTGTGTCGGGCTGCCCCCTGTTCTGGATAGCCGAGCATCACGAGCACCTGAGAAAGCCAAACCAAGCACATCACGCGGGAATCGCTGGCATACGTAAAGGCCGAAGTCCGGTCTCGCTCCGGGTCGTAAAGCCGTGCGCCTGCCTCCAGATGGGCGCGGCTCTCGCCCAACCGCCCGAGCAGGCACAGAGTTACACCGACCATGCGATGGCCTGCGACGGTCGCCGAACCGTCACCTCGCTGCTCCCCCGCGCTCAGCAGGTCCCGTGCAAGTTTCAGGGCAGCATTCAGTTCGCCGCGGTGAACGTGATGGGCGCATCGCCCGTACAGCGCCTGAGGCAATTCCGGAACATCGACCAGCTCGAGGCACAGCTCATGGGCACGGGCATAGGTCGAGCCCGTCTCGGCTGCCGCGAAGCCCCGTGCATGCAGCCAGGAGTGACCAAGGGCCAGTTGCAGAACAAGCTCGCGCCTCAGCCGCTCGGGCCCTGGAGGCAGGCTACCAAGCACGTCCAGCCCCATGCGCAGATGTGCGATTGCCTCAACGAGCGCCGAGCGTCGCAGCGCTTGCTGGCCAGCGCGCTGCCAGTAGTCCACGGCCTCGTCGAGCAGCTTCGCTTCCCCGCAGTGCCTGGCGAGCAGTTCCGGCTCACGCTCCACCGTTTCCGGGAAGCGCGTCTCCAGGACGCGAACGATTTTGGCATGGATCTCCCGGCGGTTAGCCTTGAGAAGACTCTCATGCGCGGTGTCGCGCACCAGCGCGTGCTTGAAGGCATAGTTCGCCTCGGTTGGCGTGCCGTGGCGGAATACAAGCTCGGCCTCGACAAGGCGCTCCAAGGCGGTCTGGAGCTCGGCTACGGGTAACGGCGACACCGCGCTGAGAAGCTGGAAGCCGAATTCTCGTCCGATGCAGGCCGCCACCTGCGCCACCTCCCTCACCCCTGGCACCCGATCCAGACGGGCCAGAAGCGACGCGTAGAGCGAAGCGGGCACCGTTCCTGGCGCTGTCATCCCGGTCTCGAGGACAGCCTTCGTCAGTTCCTCGATGAACAGCGGCACGCCGTCGCTTCGAGCCGCGATTTCCCCCAGCACAGCCGGAGGAAGGCTGCTGCTGCCACTGAGGCGTGCGACGATTGCCTCGGCTTGGCGACGGTCAAGACGGTTGAGCGCAAGGCGCGTCATGTGCGAGTGCTCGCCCAGGTGCGGCTGGTTATCCGGCCGGGTTGTCAGGAGCATCAGGACCCTCGCGCCCACAACGCGATCGAGGATCTGGCCGATGAGCTCAAGGGTTGTCGGATCGATCCAATGTAAGTCTTCAACGACCATCAGCACTGGTTTCCGGCGCTCGCGTCCGAGCAGTTGCTGGATCAACGCCATCTGCGTACGGGCCCGCCGCTGCTGTGGGCTAATGTCCAACGGGGGATAGCGCGAGCCCGCCTCAATACCCAGAAGTCCAGCGATCAGTGGTGCCGCCTCTGAGATGTCCTTTACTCCCCGACGCAGCAGCGTCTCGAGTTTATTCAACTTCTGCTCGTCGCCATCGTCGTGCCCGAAACCAGCCGCAAGAAGGAGTTGCTGCACCACCGGCCAAAGCGGGGTACCGGTGTAATGAGGCGAGCACTGGTAGCGCAGGGCGATATGAGCGTCCGCCGCAACACGATCGAGCAATGCCTGCACCAATCGGGACTTGCCAATGCCAGCTTCGCCGACCAGGAGAACCGCCTTGCCATCTCCCATTATTGACTGCCGCCATCTCCTTAGGACGAGAGCCAGTTCCTGATCGCGCCCGACCATGGGCGTCGCGCGGCCGGATTGCCGGGCCTCGAACCGGCTCTCCGACAAGTGCGGGCGAAGAACCACAAAACCGCTGACGGGCTGATTAAACCCTTTGAGCCGGATCGGTCCGAGATCGCGCAAATCGAACGCGTCGCCCAGAAGCCGGCGCGTTCCGGCTGCGATAACCACGGTCCCGCAGGAGGCGACTTCCTGCAATCGCGCCGCGAGGTTCGGCGTTTCGCCAACCACGGCTTCCTCGCGTGCCGCGCCATCTCCGATCAGGTCGCCGACGATCACGAGGCCCGTTGCGATGCCGACTCGTGCCGCGAGCGGCTCTCCGAATGGAGTGGAAAGCTGTTTAACGGCCTGAACGATCGTCAGACCTGCCTGCACGGCGCGCTCGGCATCATCCTCGTTCGCACGAGGCCAACCGAAATAGGCCAGCACCCCATCACCCATAAGCTTGGCAAGATGCCCACCCCCACGGGCGATCTCGCCCATGACAGCATTCTGGTATGCGCGCAGGACCTGACGCATGTCCTCAGGATCGAGACGCGATGATAGAGCCGTCGAACCAACCAAATCAACGAACATGATGGTAAGCTGTCGCCGCTCTGCTTGACCCATCGCCGATGCGACTGCCGACGGCCCGCTGGCCGGTCTGTGCAGTTCTGCGATGGCGGCCAGAAGCTGTTTGCGGTGTCCGAGCGACACTACACCGAGCTCCCGCAGGTCACCGTCAGTTAGAGTGGGAAGCAGGCTCGCATCAATATCATTATCGCAAAACGCGCGCTCGTACTGGCCGAGCCCCAGGCCGAGTAGCCACGCCCTAATGCTTACCACGTCCCCATTACAGGATCTCACGGGTTGCCCAATACCCAAATATACACGAGCGAGCGGGCGGGGTCTGCCGCAAACTGGGCCGAACCTCCGATCGGGCGCGGACGGGCCAAAATCGCTCGCGTCTTCGAAGCTGATATCGAGGGCCTGGCTAAACCGCACGCACCAGACGGTCGCTCAGCGAACCGGCGGCACTGGCGTAATCGGCCGCTCCTGTTCATCTGGATCAAGGGGTGGAATCGGTTCGGGCTCCGGAGCTGGTTCCTTGCCCGGTTTGTCGCCGGGATCTGGCTCGCGACCGGGCGTCGGCATAGGCGGTTCGTCTTCGCGTCGCGGTTCCTGCTGCGTTATCCAGACCGGGGCCAGTTCAGCAAGCAGACTTCTTATGAATTCCTTCATCGATCGCTTTCCCGAGGTAAGCCGAAAGGCAACCATGTGTTCACAATCGCCATGAAGCCATATGGCCGGGAGATGTCTTCTGACAACGCAGCCGATCTGCATCTTGTCTTCGAGCTGGTCGCAGTTCGTATTTGGCGCGTGTCCAGGGCTTTGCAATCAGGCGTGTTGCGATATCGACCAGATTTTGTCGACGGGAAAAGCACTCTCGGGCAGTGTGACAAGGGCTGCTAGGTATGCTCAGCCGGACCCCGCCGAGCGGGGTTCCGGGCGAGCGCGCGAGGCGTTACCAATTCCAGGTCTGGCGATTATACCAATCGTCGATGTCGCGCCTGACACGGTCCCTCTCGATGCCGTAGCGTTCCTGGATCTTGCCTTCGAGCTGGTCACGGTTGCCGGCGATCTCGTCCAACTCGTCGTCGGTAAGCTGACCCCACTGCTCTTTGATCTTGCCTTTGACCTGCTTCCAGTTTCCTTCAATGCGGTTCCAGTCCATCGCTGATCCTCCGGATCTCACATGCTGTGAAGCTCAAACCAGCAACACCGCATTTTGTTCTGCTTGCCCTCACGTGCTAATTCGAGACGATAGACGTAGTTCCCCAGACGACCCGGAGGCAATACGGGCACCGCGGTAGCGCATGCATTGGACGCCGTCTCTGAATTCCGGTGGCGGTCTTTGTTCCGGAGACAACGACCGAAAGGGGCAAAGTCGCTCATCCGTCAAGAGGGTGCTGAGGTTTTCGTCCAGGGAGCATCGTGGCATGAGGCAAACGAGCGCGCTCTTGAGCCAGTCGATGCAGATACCGCATTCATACACCCTTTCGATGATCCGATCTTGTGGACCGGGCACGCGACGATGATTGATGAGGTTGTGCGAGCAGGCGCGGCCTTCGATGCCGTCGTTCTTTCGGTTGGCCGTGGAGGGCTTCTATCCGGCGTCGCAGAACGGCTGGCGCGAAATGGACTTCAAGATATTCCGATCATCGCCGCCGAGACCGACGCGCGGCGACTCTGTCAGCCTCGGTGAGGGCTGGGGAACTGGAAGGGATACCTGCCATCACCAGCATTGCAACTTTCGTTTCCTCGATGATCATCGGGTGCTCGTGGAGCCGGGATGCAGCGCAGCACACGCGGTAGCGTACTCACATGGTGAGCAACTGGCGCGCTATGAGCGCGTCCTGATCGTCGTTCGCGGCGGGTCGACGGCTTCGGTCAATCAGTTGCAAGCCTGCGAGCGTCCTGACGACCTTTCCACCCAACCGCGACGCTGACGAAGGCGAATTCTCGACCCAATGCGGTCACTCGCGGCCGCGCCACGAATGGCTCCGTGAACTTTCGTTGCGGACGTTTGTACGACTGCGCCGTCGCGTGCCGCATACCAAGGGGCCGCAAACTCGCCTCCTAATCAGCGCGCGTCCCACCGTTCACACTCGCTCATTGCGGACACGCGGATTAGGTGTAGCATGATCGTTTGCTGATATTCGGTCGGTTTTGCGCTTCGCGCTGAACGAGGACCCGCGAAACTCCACATGACGGCCGATTGACACCCATGTCTTGGGAGGACGTGTCATGCAAGGGCGCGGGCGGGTTTCTGCGATATTTCTGGTTCTTCTGCTATCGACGGCTCTCATTCCGGCCGCTGCTCAAATGAGCAAGAAGGCAGCAAGCGGTAAGGATTTCGAAGCTGCGGTAGCCGAGCAGGCGAAGCGGTATATGGAAGAAGGACGCGAGACGTTCCGCTTCGACACATTCGGCAGCGAGGATTTTTGGGGCGGCAAGCTGAAGCTTCACGAGGCGATAGCGGGCGAAAAGGCCGGGGGCGTCGGACCGGGCCTCAGCCCCGAAAAGGCTCTCGAGCTTGGATTGAAGGTCGATGTGAACGCGATCCCGAAGGAGGTGGCCGAGGCGCTCAACAAGGGTGAGGTCGATCTCAAGGACCCGGCCAGCACCCTCGTCCTGCTCAAGTCCAATGCCGTCGTCGGCGTGACCGGCTTCTTTGGCGAGGATGGCAAGACGTTAAGGTCCGTAGGCATCCAATGCTCACTATGCCATTCGACAGTCGACGATGCCTATGCGCCCGGAATAGGGCACCGCCTCGACGGCTGGCCCAATCGTGATCTCAACATCGGCGCGATCGTCGCCTTGGCGCCCGATCTGACCGCCTTTACCGACATGCTGCAGCTTAGCGAAGAAGAGGTGAAAAAGGCGCTCGAGGCCTGGGGTCCCGGGAAATTCGATGCCGAGCTCAATCTCGACGGCAAGGCCTTCCGGCCGGACGGAAAAACCGCAGCCACGCTCAACCCTGCCGCCTTCGGACTGGCGGGCGTGAACAACCACACATGGACTGGCTCATGGGGTACGGTAAGTTACTGGAATGCTTACGTCGGCAATCTGGAAATGCATGGAAAAGGCGTGTTCTTCGATCCTCGGCTGGACGACGCCAAGAAATATCCGGTCGCCGCCAGGACGAAGCAGGGCCACAAGCAGGACAAGGAGGACCGGATCACTGCCAAGCTGCCTGCCCTCCACTTTTACCAGCTTGCGCTGCCGACACCAAAACCGCCGGCAGGCGCCTTCGACACTGCCGCCGCGGAAAATGGAAAGGCCCTCTTCAACGACAAGGGCAAATGCGCCACTTGCCACGTTCCCCCGATCTTCACCGAGCCGGGATGGAACTTGCACAAGGCGGAGGAGATCGGAATCGATGACTTCCAGGCGATGCGCTCTCCGGACGAACGCTACCGGACGGCGCCTCTCCGTGCCCTGTGGGATGTGGAGAAGGTCCACAAGGGCGGGTTTTACCACGACGGTCGGTTCGCCACCCTTCGTGACGTCGTGGACCATTACGACCGCCACCTCGACCTCAAATTGACCGACGAGGAAAAAGGTGAGCTGATCGAATATCTCAAGTCGATCTGACCAGTTCGGGCATCGCCTTCGTGAAAGGCAACCCTGAACCTCTGCTGCCCCATGGGCGGTGATGGCTGTCGGCGCCGTCGATGCGGTCGAGCCGTGGGGGCCGAAGAAGGTCGCGCTGCGCCTGGATGACGTTGGCCGTGCCGCCGCTGCGGCGGTAGCTGCCGAATAGCCGAGCGCCGAGGCAGGTGCGAAACCGGCAGGCCGCGGAGCCCGGCGGCCGAGACGACGCGGCGAAGCGCCGCGTCGGTCTCCCTGACCATGACGGCAAAGGCCGGCGCGACGATCAGATTGGCAACATCCGGCGTCTGGGGGAAGGCGATGGTGATCTCGTCAAGGAACTGCGAGAGGATGCGGCCGGCCCACCAGATCTTGGCAGTCGTCGGCAACGGCAGGTCCAGTCGAATGCCTTCGACGCCGACACACCGCAAACCCTTGCGCATAGGAGCAGTCCAGCCACGCGCCATGGGCGCGGCAAGTAACTCAGGCCTTGAACCGGTCGAATGCGGTGAGCCGTTTGACCGGTGGATCCGCTTCATCCCAACGATAGATTTCCGAGCGTAGATAGCGGAGTTCCTCGTCGAGGGCGCCCTCAGCAAGCTCGATCCACCAGGATTTCGGACGGCCATCGCTGCCATCAGACCAGCGATAGCCGCGCGCCTTCAGGTGATCCTTCATGTCGAACGGGCTGTTCTCCGCGAAGATGCGAGCGCGAGATCTTTGGCTCGCTTCATAAAGCTCGGCAAATGGCGTTCGTCCCGGATCTGCCCCATCCTGCGCGAGGACCTCAAGCAGAGCAAAGCAGTCGTCGACAGCCCGGTGGCCCTCGTGGAAAAAGCCCGTCTGCCCGATCAAATAGCCGAGCTTGGTCCCTTCGAAGCCACGTGACGACCAATCGATTTCGGAAACCGAACAGGCCCAGGCTTTCCCGGCGAAGATCGGTGAGAAGGCCTCGCAGAACGGGCGATCGAAGCCGGCATTGTGCGCGACGACGAGATCGGCCGGCTCGACCATGGCGCGCAATTGATGGATGTCGATCATTTGGCCGGCAACCATTCGGTCGGTGATGCCGGTCAGGCGCGTGATCTCGTTGGAATTGGAATGCTCGGTTGCTGCAATCCACCATAGACGCCGATGACGTCGCCGATGGCACCGGCGTCATCAAATGTGAAGGCGATCGCGCCGATCTCGATAATCTCGTCCTTGCGATGATTGAGGCCAGTCGTCTCGGTATCGAGGATCACGCCTTTCAACGGAAACCCAGGTCGCGCCGCCGTGGTCACAGAACGAGGCTCGAGCTTTTTCAGGATGCGATAGCGGCCAGTCTCCTGGAGTTGCCACACCATATCGTCCTCGCTCAACCCACTCGGAGAATGGCGCTTCTTCGCCGAAGAACCATCTGACTTCGCAGGTGCTGCCTCGTCCGCAACAAACAAATCGAACTGCCTCATTTGCTCAGCCTCGCGGCTGCGGCTGCATGCGGCATCAGGAATGTAGCAATCTCCGGAATAATGTCCGTCAGAACCCCCGGACTGTGCGCAACGCCTTCAACGAAAGCACGCCATTGCCGCTGCTTTTGCTCGTCCCGGGCAAAGGCGTCCGTCAAGGCATCTGGAAGGTCGTTGGGGATCGGTGTCTCGCGCCGCTCGAAGGTGGCGGCGATTGCACGCCCCAGGCGGTCATCGCTGAAATCACAGGACCTGCTGAGAATCCAAATGTCGTAGAAATCCTTCATCCGACTATTTGCACGACCCAGCATAACCATCGCCTCGAACTTCTCCGCAATGACCGTCTCTCGCGCATAGGCTCGGAGCCGAGGCGCTGGGAAATCCAGCATGGAAGGATAGTCTAACATCTCCGTCCCGGGCTCGAGCGCATCGCCAAAGCCGATGTCGATCGTCAGGTTGATTCGAGCGCCGCTGATCGAGGCAACCACCCGCAGCCTTAGCCCACCATATTCTAGTTCTTCGCGGATGCGATCTACACGCAAGGTGTCGGCGTCGAACGTGACACCGTCATCAGCCTGTTGCGCCAGAATTTCCCGAAAGGTCGCCAGCATTTGGTCCGCTTCGGGGTTGCCAAAGCCCAAAAGGTCAAGGTCGCGCGTGCTGCGGTGCGGGTCGTCGAACCAGCTCATCATGAGCATGGCGCCCTTCAGCACGAAGCGACCGGCATGGGGCGACCGGCTGAGCCGGAACAGCAACCGCTCAAGGGCAAAACGCGCCAGAACCAGATCGAAGCTTTGCCCGCTTGTCTTGGCGAGTTGCAACAGGCGGGCTCGCACCGAGGCGCCAGGATTTTTGATTTCCTTAGCCATTGGCGGTCAGCGCCTCGAGATAGGGGCGGATCACGGTGCCAACACCACCGCGTTCGGCCTGGCTGGCAATGTCGCCGGGCGTGGCCTTGCGCTGCCGCAGTGCTTCCTGAAGTCCTTCGATCGCCACAGAAAGACCGATCTTGCTGCGATGGCGGAAGCAGTCGGCAATTGTTTTGGCGATCCCAAAGACCTTTACAGGGACACCTTCGACCAGATGAGTTTCCACGCCATCGTGGAGCAGGCTCTCGGCAAAGCGCACGATACGAATAGGTGTGCCATCTGGTTTCGGAGCCCAATCCTTGCGGCCAATGGCAAGCCACACGTATCTCGGCAGCTGATCGGTTAGGCCGTGGAATACGAGGGCTGAAACAAGGCAGACAACGGCTTTCGGAACACGCTTGGCAGTCTCTGCCAGACTATGGTTAGCATCGAGCTCGGCATCGGGAAGTTGATAGAGACCACGAGCAAGCCGCAGCACCTCGCCATCCCGTTCCATCCGGCTCATGGTTGCTGCTGTCACACCTGCGTTCCGAAGTTCCACCAAACGCGCTATGCCGCGCTCAATGAGGACGATCCGGGCGATTTGACGTTGGGTGACGGAGCCAAGCATTGATACAAAAACTCGGATTATAGAATCTATTGTCCGAGGATTTATATCATCGCCCAAGGAGCAAAGAAAGCCCTAAACCAATGCAATAGTAAGGATTTGATAGCGCTCGAACTTCAGACCCGCCGGCCTGAAAAGCTATGTCATCATCCTAGCTTGGTGGTTCGTCGCGCTCCGAGTTCCGCACGATACATTATGCGATCCGAAACGTACAAATCGGAAACAAACCCGGCACTTGATCGTCACGCCGTCCCCGACGGCGCTTACTTCCGTACTGTTCTGTCCTGCCGTAACAGGTTCAGAGTATCCGGTGGATCTTCCTGAAGCTTCTAGAAAACCTGCGCTTCAGATCCGAATTTGTCTGGAGTTCGACCGTGCTCGAAATCGCGCTGGCGCTTCTATACCGCGCATTCTAAAGGTCATCGTGGCTGCGTCCCGCCGGACGGTGATGTGCGAAATTCGTCGCAATCGTGCGGGTAGCCGCGTATCATTCGACATCGGGCCACTCCACGCATCCGATCTCTCATGAGCCTCCAGCTCGATCGCCTGTCGTCGCGCAATGAGCGCGATACCTGCACGGGTTCGTAGGTCGCGCTCGGGGGGGGTGTCGTGCGCCGTTGGCGCGTTCTATTATCTCTGCGGGAGATCTGGAGAGGGGCATGCATTATCGGTAAAGGTCGGTGCTGGTCGCAGCACCTTGGCTGATCATCTCGATGGCGATGGACACGGACGGGAATACTGCAGGCGGCGCAACTGGTGTACAAAAGCTGGAAGGCGAAGGGTGACTGGATCACAGAGCGCGTAACCGTGGCCGACCGAAGGTCATGATCTCAGATGCCGAAGTTCTGTATTGGGAATTCTTCTTCTACATCACAATGGGGATCGCGCCGCAATCCAAAGATCGGCATAGGCGCGAGTACTTGGTCAGAAACAAGCGGCTAAATCTGTGAAACAGCCCCCTACCTATCTTCCTTGAATGGATCGACGCTGAGTTCCTTGAACAACGCTTCCGTCTTCGCCCGATCAGCGCGGCTCATGTAGCCGATTCCGGTCTTGATCGCGGAGCGCCAGGCCTCTCCCCTCTCCCATGCCTCGTGCAGTGCGTCCGACAGCTCATTGAGCCGATTGGCGACATCGAGTGCCTCGAACAGGAGAACGGCCTGCCTCAAGTCCTTGTCTCGTTTCGCGGAACCAAGCGTGTCAACGACGCGGCGGCTGGCGACGATCAGCTTGTGGATCGCGTAGCGCTCCGGAGCTGGTACGATCACGCTGATGCCTGACTTGTGCAGCATGACGGCTCTGATCGGCTCATAGATCAGGAAGTCCAGGAATCTCAGCGGTTCGGCCGAGGCTCCACCAAGGGCGGGCATGTCGGCCGGTTTGTCCATGTGGTCATCTGATCCCCTGTTTCCAGTCAAGAACTCGACCTTGTAGCCGCTGCGATTGATGAAGCCGGTCACACGCGATGACCCCGAGCGATGCATGACCGGCCGGAATGTCGGATCGATGCCCTTAAGGATTTCGAGAATAGGTGGAAGGCTGTCCCCTACTTCGGCCGAGATCGCATAGTCCTGGGCGAAGTCGGCATCTCCGGTCTGGAATGACGCAGCAGGCAGACGGACGCCAAGATGTCCCGCATAGGTCGAGAAGGCGACCGATCCGACAAGGCAGGCCCGCAGACGGAAGATTCCGGCATTGGCGAGAGCCTCGACGACATCGCCAGTAAAGCGATCCGGTTCCGGCAAGCCAGCCTCACGAACGAGCGTCGAGACGAATTTGCGGCGGGCTTTCGTATCGTCTTTGATCACCTTGAAGTCCTCGACCCGTTGGTTGATCTCCGGATCGTCGGCCGGTCCAACATAGCGGCGCTGTTGGCGATACCCGTCTCCTTCCGACGGCTGGTCGAAATACCAATATTTCCGGCCCTTGTTGTTGACCCCGACGAAGCGGCCTTCCACCGGGAAGTCGGCCGAGAAGGAAGCATCGAGCAGCCGTTGACCGAGTTCGGCGGTCATGGTGCGATACATGAGATCGATCTGCTTCATGTTGCCCGCTGTACTAAATGGGAGTTTTTAGTACAGCTCCGCGATCCATCAAGGAAATGGTAGACGACGGAAGTTATACTAAATTTGCGTATTTAGTATAACGACGATCCCACTTTTTCAAGAGCAATCTTCGAAACACGACATCGCATTGCTTGCATGGTTGGACGAATGACCCCGCTCAAACGGTCCGTACTCCACTTATATCGGCCACGGCGCCGTCGGCGGTAATGCCGTCACCTTCGAGTCGCTCGGAACAGTCGCCGAACTCGCGCTTGACGCGCTAGCGGCGACAAGATCAATGTCGTCGATGTAAGCACACTTGCGGAGCAGAACCAAACGCGCATGTGGGTCGAGCATGCCACGCCGGAACAACGCGCAGCGCTGCTCGAGGCGGTCAAGACGAACAAGTCCTTGGCTGAAAAGCTGAAGGCGCAGAACGTCGAGATGGACAACATTGGCGGCGCTGAACAGGCGACTGACGGCGGGCTGACGATCTACGTTCGCTAACCCTCCCGGGAGCAGTAAAGCGGGGTGCGGAACACCGATGGTATTTGCGCCGCGTCCCGCTCCATCCGCGAGCATACCGCGGCAGGCGTCCGGTACTCGCTACCTTTATAGGACGCCCTACGCGCAAACACTCCCCTCCCCGTCATTTCCCGCAAGCCAAGCTCGCCGACGATCCGGCGGGCCGCCTTCGGCGTAGCGTCGAACGCCTTGGTGGACCATACCGGCCGAGACCAGCACCGTAGCCATGTCCAACTCAACCAGTTCCGGCCAGAGGAAGTTGCGCTTCATGGAGAACTAGAGTTGATCCCGGAAATTGATAGAGCGGCATAGCCGGAGCCTGCGCCTGTACGGCACATTCCAGTCGATACATCATGCGATCTTTCTAGCCCAGAGCGTGAACATCCTCGCAACAAGACGTGCACAGGGCTTGTGAAGAACGGCTCTCTTCGACCCATAGCGGTCATCGAAAGTAGGCGCAGTGAATGGCCGGCTTGATCCCATTGCAGCCCTTCGGTTCGTCGCAAAGCGAGCCGACCTGCCAGAGGTGATCGTTCATTCCTCCCCTTGAAAGGCATCAACTGCAGACCCCGCCAGCGGTGAAAATCTAGGATCACTACCCCTATCTTCGTGGCTCGCGACACCAGCAGTTCCATCAATACGTGCGATTTTGGAAGCACGGAAAAGCGGGAAAGGGTCGGCGAACTCGACGCCGGGCTACAGCGGTGAAAGGGCGCTCGCCATGCGTGCCAAAGCTTCCTCGAGGACCGAACGCGGGCAACCGACGTTGAGCCGAATGAAGCCCTCTCCCCCCGGCCCATAAACGCGCCCATCGTATAAGTTGACGCCGGCTCGTTCGACGAAGAAGCGATGTACGCCTCCAACTTTTGCGTCCACTTCCCGTGCGTCTAGCCAGACCAAAAACGAGGCGTCGGGTCGGATAGGGGAGATACCCGGAAGTGACTCCGCGGCCCAGCTCAATACAAGATTGACGTTGTTGCGAATATAGGGTGTCAGGTGGTCCAGCCACTGATCGCCTGAGGTGTAAGCAACCTCCAGAGCTATACGCCCAAAGAAATTGGCGTTCACCATGAATGAAGCTTGCATAACTCGGAACAACTCCTCCCGGCGTTTCGAGTCAGCGACGGAAAGCGTGGCCGAAGGCACACCGGCCAAGTTAAACGTTTTGGTAGGGGCTGTGCAGATGAAGGACTTCGCCGCCGCGCCCTCACCGATCGTGGAAAATACGACGTGTGGGCGGTCGTTTAGGCGAATGTCGCAGTGAATATCGTCGGAGATGACCAGAATGCCGTAGCGCTCGCATAGCGAATCCAAGCTCTCGAGTTCCTCGCGCGTCCAGGCCTTCCCAGCCGGGTTGTGCGGATTGCACAATAAGAAGGCGCGCGCCCCGTTTGCAGCCAGGCGCTCGAAGTCATCCAGGTCGAGCTCGTAATCACCCTCAACAAGCCTCAAGCGGTTGATCAGGAGCGTCCTGTTGTTGTCGCGGACAACTTGAAAGTATGGCGAATAGACTGGCGCCTGTACGATGACGCCGTCTCCTGGCTGCGTGAAGGTCCGCAGTATCGCCGCGACCGAAGGCATAATGGCAGGGGCAGGAAGCAGGGTCGCCATGTCTACGTCCCAGTTGTGGCGACGCTCGAACCATGATTTGACGATTTCATAGTGACGCAGATCGCGCTTCGTATAGCCGTAGATGCCATGATTGACAGCCTCCCGCAGGCGCGCGATCACTGGCTCCGGCGCCCGGAAGTCCATGTCAGCCGTCCAGAGAGAGATCAGCCCTTCGCCCTCGACACGAGGGGAGAACTCATCCCATTGATTGGCCCATTTCGCAGATCCGAATTGGCTGCGATCGTGGACAACGCCAAAATCAAACTCCTCCGCGGCCGGTTTCCCGGCCGCCGGCACGCCCGGCTGTGAGTATGTCATTGGTTCAGATTCCTAGAAATTATTGTTGCGCGAACCACCGCGCTGGCAAGAAGATCGGACAAGTCACTTCAAGATTTGTCGCAAGAACTGCTGTGCACGCTCCGATCGGGGATTTGTGAAAAAGCCGGCTGGTGTCGCGGCCTCGACGATTTCCCCTCGGTCCATGAAAACGACGCGATCGGCCACCTCCCGGGCGAAACCCATTTCATGCGTCACGCAGAGCATGGTCATGCCTTCCGCCGCCAATGACTTCATGGTGTCGAGGACCTCCTTCACCATTTCGGGATCGAGTGCGGATGTCGGCTCGTCGAAGAGCATCACTTTCGGGTTCATGCACAAGGCACGCGCAATCGCAGCTCGTTGTTGCTGGCCGCCTGAGAGCTGCCCCGGATAGCTTCCCGCCTTGTCCTCAATTCGGACCCGGCGGAGATATTCTCTTGCAACGCTTTCCGCCTCACGCTTACGCATTTTCTTTACCCAGATTGGGGCGAGCGTGCAGTTCTCCAGGACGGTCAGATGGGGGAATAGGTTGAAGTGCTGGAACACCATGCCCGCATTCCCGCGGATAATGTCGATATTGCGCAGGTCAGCCGTCAGTTCAGCCCCGTTTACGACGATCCGACCCCTTTGATGTTCTTCAAGCCGGTTTATGCAGCGGATCATCGTGGATTTACCGGATCCTGAGGGGCCGCAGACAACGACCCGCTCCCCCGACCTCACGGACAGGCTGAGATCCTTCAGAACGTGAAATGCGCCATACCATTTGTTGAGGCCGTGTAGCTCGACTGCGGTTTCGCGGTCGTTTTCCGGCGAGATTACTGGCGAGAGTTTTGATTTGTTGGACATCGACAACTCCTATGATTTATGACCGCGCGCGAGGTGACGTTCCACAGACTGCGAGTATCGGGACATTCCGAAGCAGAAGAACCAGTAGATGATCGCGGCGAAGAGGTAGCCAGTGGAGGAGATCGTTGGTCCTGCCCAATTCGGATCGATGCGGGCTGCTTCGACTGCGCGCAAGAAGTCGGCGATGCCGACGATCGCCACCAGCGTCGTATCCTTGAACAGGCCGATGAATGTCGAAACGATGCCGGGGATGACGATGGTCAAGGCCTGAGGCAGGATGATTAGCCTCATCATCGTGAAGTACCCGACCCCAAGTGCCTGGGCGCCTTCGTATTGTCCCTTCGGGATAGCTTGCAATCCGGCGCGCACGATTTCTGCCATGTATGCGGCTGAGAAGAGGGCAGTTCCGATCATCGGCCGCAGCAGCCTATCGGGTGTGAGCGCCTCCGGCACAAATAGAGGCATCATGAAGTTCGCCATGAAGAGAACGGTTATGAAAGGCACACCGCGCACAACCTCGATGTAGAAGACGCAGACAGCCCTGACGATCGGTAGCCCGGAGCGTCGGCCGAGGGCCAGGACGACACCCAGCGGCAGCGAAAACACAATCCCCACGACCGACATCAAAAGCGTGATCATCATCCCGCCCCAGAGGGTGGTATCGATGACAGGCAGGCCGATCGCTTCGACGCCGCGAAGCAGAGCGAACCCAGCAATGGGGTACACTCCGAAGAATAGGAGCGCTGCCGTGTTCCGACGCGGAGCGTTCCGCCAAAGAAGCCAAGCGATCAAAATGGCCCCGATCACCTGCGTCAGGTCGACGCGCCAGCGTTCGGTGGCAGGATAGGCTCCGTACTGGAGGTAGTTCAGCTTGGCACCAATGAAGGACCAGCATGCACCATCGGGATTGGCGCGACAGACTTCGCTGTCCCCGCGCCAGACGGCATTAATCAACGCGAAACTCAGAAACTGGGAGACGAGCCACACCGCCAATCCGGTGAAGCATACAGTCAATAGGCATGAGAACGGGCTCGAGAACAGGTTCTTTAGCGCCCAGGTCACGGGGCTAGGTCGGATGTCCGCCGGTGGCGGTGTGGCTGGGATGTACTCGTGATGGAAAGCCGCCGCGACAGGAAGAGTTGTGGTCATGTTATCTCTCCACGAGCGCGAAGCGCAGGTTAAAGGCATTCATTGCTGCTGACGTAATCAGGGAGATGACCAGGTATACAGCGAGCGTTATGGCCATCACCTGGACCGCGGCGCCTGTCTGGTTAAGTACCGATCCCGCGAAGACTTGCACGAGGTCAGGATATCCAATGAAAACAGCAAGCGAGGAGTTCTTGATCAAGTTCAGGTATTGGCTGGTAAGAGGCGGAATGATGATCCGGAGCGCTTGAGGCACCACGACGAGCCGCAACGTCTTGCCTTGCGGGAGCCCGAGGGCATGGGCCGCTTCGGTCTGACCCTTGGAAACCGCCTGTATGCCCCCGCGAACGATTTCAGCGATGAATGACGCCGTGTAGACGGAGAGGCCGAGAAGGAGGGCCGCGAACTCAGGGTAGATTTGTTGGCCGCCACGGAAGTTGAAGCCCCTTAGTTCCGGATACGTGAAAGTCCATGGGCTTCCCGCCGCCACATAAGCCGCCAACGGTAACCCTGTGTGCAGGAGCAGGCCGACGGCCAAGACCGGAAGCTGCTTGCCGGTTCGCTTTTGAACGCCGCTTGCGTAGGCGCTGAATGCTATTGTGAATGCGACTGATGCAACGATTGCGATGCCAACCAAGCCGGCCCCTGCATGAAACTCGACGGCAGGCAGGATGATCCCACGGTTGTTGAGATAGATCCCCCCCGGAAGGGCGATAGAAGCCTTCGGCGCGGGCAGCGGCTTGAGAACCGCGTTGTACCAAAACAGCAGCTGAAGCAGCAGCGGGATGTTCCTGATGACCTCCACATAGGAAGTTGCCACCTTGGCTGCTATCCAATTGTTAGAAAGGCGCGATATGCCGATCAGGAATCCGATGACCGTGGCAAGCACGATGCCACAAGCGCTGACAAGAAGTGTGTTCGCAACCCCGACCCAGAACGCCTGGCCGTAGCTGGAAAGCGTGTCATAAGGGATCAGGGTCTGATTTATCTGGAAGCCAGCCGTTTGGTTCCAGAAGTCGAACGTCAGGGGAATGCCGCGCTGTCTCATGTTAGAAACGGTTTGGGTCGCGATTCCTGTAACGATGACAGCCAGACTTACAGCCAACCCGGCTTGATAGGCGATTGCGCGAATTTTCTTGTCATAGATCGAGAAAACCCTGCGCAGGTGCGCAGGCTGATGGAGGAGCCAGGTTACGTTAACGCCCGGCTCGTGTTCAGCGCGGCGGGTGCTGATATCGAGCCGCTGAATGTTACTGAGGAGGGCTGGGGCCTTCAAAACGTGCCCGAAGGTAACATCCGGCTAATCTACACAACGCCTTCGTGTCAGCACCCTCTCGGGCTGAGTATGCGTGTGGAACAGAGGTTGCGTCTACTTGAAATTGCCAACCGAAAAGCGGCATGGATCATCGAGGACGACTTCGACAGCGAGTATCGATTATTCGGCAGATCGATCCCAGCGATGCAGGGGAATGATAATTTTGGGCTCACGATTTACGTGGGTACTTTTGCAAAAACACTGTTTCCCGCAATCCGGGTCGGGTTCATGGTAGTGCCGCAGTCAATTTGTGAACAAGTCAAGCGAGCTGCTCTCTATTGCGGCCAGCAGGTCAGTTTACCACTGCAGGCCACACTCAGCGATTTCATCATGAACGGACATTTCGCTAGTCACTTGCGTCGCACCCGGCGTCTGTACGCTGAACGACGCGAGGCATTTCTGAAGTTGGGCCAAAAATATCTAAGCGAATGGATGGACCCTTTTGAGGCCGACGTGGGGATACAGATCGCATTCCGTTTCAAGCGCCCTCTCGACGATGTCGCAATCGCCAGCAAGGCGAATGATGTGAAGCTGAACGTGATCCCACTTTCAAGATATTACTATCGCGAGCCCGTTCGCGGCCTGTTGCTGGGTTATGCTGCAATCGACGAACGCGCTATGCAATCCCACTTAGCGCTGCTTGCGGAAGTAATCAAAGAACAAATTTCCTAATGCCGTACAGATTACCGCACGACCGTTGGTGTCATCAATAACGACTGATATGCCAATCCAGTATCGCGGGGTGTCAGACTTAGCGGGGCCAAGCCAACGTTAACATTTGCTTCGCCGGCGCGTTTTAGGCTTCGTCGCAAAAACGTTGCGTATCGCAAAGCTAGAATGGATTCTTGAAACTCCTGGCAGGGTCGACAGGATCTCCTTGTGGATACGCTCGAACTCGCCCGCATTGGCGACCTCGACGCGCAGGAGATAGTCCGAACCGCCGGTCATCAAAAAACACTCACGGATTTCCGGATGCTTGCGCACCGCCGCCTCGAAGCGATCGAGGTGGTCTTCCGTCTGCCGTTCCAGCGTGATGTTGATGATGACGGCGCTTGTCGTCTCAATATCCGACGTGTCCACGAGTGCCGTATAGCCGCGGATGATGCCGGCCTGTTCCATCAACTTTATTCGCCGGAGGCAGGCCGAGGGTGAAAGGCCGACCTCGGCGGCGACACTCGCGTTGCTCATGCGCGCATCGAGTCTCAGGAGACGGAGGATGTTGCGGTCGATCGCGTCCAGTGCGGTCATTGCAGGTTATTCTAAAAATTCGATGTTTCCTTCAAAACACATGACTACACGCAATAATCAAGCGCTGTTTCCTCAGTAATTTCACGATCGTTTCACTAGGTTCCGCCAGCACCTTGGAGGCTGGAAATGGACGCAACACAGAGCAAGGGGCAGAGCGGAGCGGGCGGCGCGTCAGGCTACTTGACCATCGATCTAGCCGCCCTTGCCCGTAACTATGAGAGGCTTGCAGAACAGGTTGCCCCGGCGCGCGTTGCCCCGTCGTCAAGGCGAACGCCTACGGGCTCGGCGCCGCCCGGGTCGCCGCGAAATTCTATGCCCATGGTTGCCGTCATTTCTTCGTCGCTCAGTTTGTTGAAGCCCTGCGCTTGCGTCCGATCCTCGCCGCTGACGCCACCATCTTCGTCCTGAACGGCCTCCAGCCCGGCAACGAGGCCACCAGCGCCCGCGAAGGAATCGTCCCAGTCATCAATTCGCGGGAGCAGTGGCGGCAATGGGCAAGCGGCGCGAAGGCACTCCGCCTTAAACTCCCGGCTGTGCTGCAATTCGACACCGGCATGTCGCGCCTTGGCGTGCCGCCGCAAGAGTGGGCGACGCTTGCCGGCCTGGTGAAGGCGGAGAACGGAATCGAGGTCCAGTTCATCATGAGCCACCTCGCCTCTGCCGACGATGCGGCTAGCGACCAGAATGCCGACCAGCTCGCCGAGATGAACCGCATCACGTCGGAATTTCCGCAATTTCCTGTCTGTTTCGCCAACTCGGGTGGCATCTTCCTCGGCAAGACGTATCACGGCGTCCTCGCCCGTCCCGGCATTGCGCTCTATGGCGGCGCGCCGACCGCGGGTCGGGCGAACCCAATGGAGCCGGTCGTGCGCCTCGAGGTCGCTGTCGTCCAAACGCGCACCGTACCGGCCGGCACACGCGTCGGCTACAGCGCCACCCATGTGACGACAGGCGAAACGCGACTTGCCACCATCGCCGCCGGCTATGCGGACGGCCTGCCGCGCAGCCTCAGCGGCCGCGGCGCCGTCTATTGCGACGGCATTCGCCTGCGGATCGTCGGACGCGTCTCCATGGACAGCATCACCATCGACATCTCCGCCCTGCCGGAGGGCCGCATCAGACTCGGCAGCCTCGTGGAAGTGCTCGGCCCTAACCAGACGCTCGAGGACATCGCGCGGGACGCTCGCACCATTTCCTACGAGATCCTGACCGGTCTCGGCCATCGCTATCAGCGGCAATTCCGCTGGCCTTTCTTTTCCCCCAGTGAGGACATTATGAAAGTCATCGTTCTCGGCGCCGGTATCGTCGGCGTCACAACGGCCTACCAGCTTGCCAAGACGGGCCACGAGGTCACGGTCGTCGACCGCCAGCCTGGCCCGGCGCTCGAGACCAGCTTCGCCAATGCCGGCGAGGTCTCCTTCGGCTATTGCTCGCCCTGGGCCGCGCCCGGCATTCCGATGAAGGCGCTGAAATGGCTGTTCATGCATCACGCGCCGCTGATCCTGCGCC
This sequence comes from Sinorhizobium fredii USDA 205, assembly GCF_001461695.1. Lineage (GTDB taxonomy): Bacteria > Pseudomonadota > Alphaproteobacteria > Rhizobiales > Rhizobiaceae > Sinorhizobium > Sinorhizobium fredii. The sequence goes on from NZ_AUTC01000155.1 coordinate 30,392, forward strand.
CCAAGGTCGATGCCGCCATGATCTCCTGGCTTGTGCGGATGCTCTCCAACTGCACCTCGAAACGCTATGCCATCAACAAGAGCCGCATGCTGCGGCTGGCTGTCAATCGGCGTGCAAAATTCACCCCTTATCGGCGTCCAAATTTGCATGCCGAAACACAGACAGCTCAAATGCGGCTGAAGGTGCCGGCACAGGGGCTGGCCTCGGAGCAGCGGGAGGTGGTGTGCTTGGGCTTTTGACAGGACTGGGCCTTATGGCTATCCTAGGTGTCGGCCCCGTCGTGGCCGCTGGGTGGCTTGCCGCCACCGCCGCCGGTGCAGCAGCAGGTGCGGTCGCTGGCGGCGCAGCCGGAGGCATAATCGGCGCGCTGCCGAATTCCGGCGTCAATGAAGAGGACGCCCATGTTTATGCCGAGGGCGTTCGTCGCGGCGGCACGTTGGTGACGGCAAGGATGGACGACAGCCTTGCGCTTCAAGCAGAAGCGATACTGCAGGAACGTGACCGCGTCGATCCCGCCGTCCGCAGGAGCATCTATGCTGAAGAAGGGTGGTCGCGTTTTGACGAAAATGCGGATCCATACACGCTTGATCAGGTTGAACGCGAGCGCGAGCGTTACCGCACCATGATGCCATAGCGGAGGGCGCGGCTACGGCGTTTGCACCGCCCAGGATTTGAAGACGCCGTCGAGCTCGAGCCTCAGATCGTAGTGCAGGCGGGTTGCATCCTGCTTTCTTTCGCCGCTCGTTCCTTCGTTTTCTTGAAATCGCGCTTGGCGTGATATGCCGACAGCTTATCGGTGGCCATGGATCTCTCGACTCACACCGTGAGTCGAAATGCGCGCACCACGCCCAAGTCCAGATGTGACCGATATCTGGCCAGGGCTCCGCAGCCAACCGAGCTGTCATCTCCAGCAGTCGGCTATCGCGGATTGTTTTTGACGCCCGGGACAAGTTCAAGTCTGCGCTGAATCTCGCGCAAAGCACGGGCAAGAGGTGCATACACTGCACGTCCCTCACCCGATATCTGCGCCGCAAACAGACCGTTTTCGCAAGGCCGCTCGTCATCCCAGCCGAGATGAGAGACAATCGGATAAAGGCATATGCCCTCTACGGGTACTCCGGCGTCCATAGCGGCTCTGACCTCGGCGTAAACATAGGTTATCCAGTCGGCGCGTCGTTCCGCTTCTATCCCCGTTTCCGCGAGAAAGAGCGGTTTGCCATACCGCGCATATGTTTCGATCAGAATTGTCCTGAGTGGCTTGTAGAGCGGATGATCCATATCGATCGACCGCCCGCCGTGGATCCATTGGTTGTTGTGGTAGTAGTTTACGCCAACGATATCGAGGAACTTTTCCGCACCGCCGATCTGCGGCCAGAGCCGTCCCGCGAGCAGATCCCAGCCCTGAAACTGGGATTGACGGTGGCCTTCAGCGGCGCGCCGCTCCCAAGGGCGCGACGGATCGGTGATAACATTGATCACCGGATCGCAGTGGACGAAGCGCGCTCTCGGATCCACCGCAAGAATGGCTTCCATCGCCTCTATAGAAGCACGCACCAGCTGAACCTTCAATTCGAAGCCGCGCCCATTGGCAAAAGGATTGAGGTAGCCGGCGTCGCCGCCGCCCCACGAGAAGAACGAGATTTCGTTGACGGGCGCGTAAAACGGCACGGCGTCGCTTTCCTGCCGTACGACACTTGCCGCAGCACCCGCAAAGCGCGCGAAACGCGTCACAAAACCCGGAGACCAGATGTCGATGTCGTCGGGCCAGCCATAGTGCAACAGATCCCAGACCACCTGCGTCCTGGTCTCCTTCGCTGCCCGGAGCATCGACAGGAAACTTGACCAGTCGTATTCCCGGGGGACCGCCTCGATCAGGTGCCAGCGCAATCCGTCGCGCACGGTGCGGATCGCATGGCGAGCGAGCTGCGCATAGTCGTCCGCGGCATAGACATCATGCCGAGTCGCGGCGATCACATCCAGGCGTTTTCCGATAATTTCGCCCTCGCGTGCACGCAAGCGATGCGTGGAACACTCGAAACCGCCCTGAAGAAAGGACTGGAATATGCCCGCAGGCCCCGACTTCCGCCTCTCGTCGACGACCTTCTGGATGACGCTTTCCCACTGGGGAACTACAGCAGCTACACTGTAGTGGGTTTCCACCTTTGAACGCAGAGCCTGTCCGAGCTTTCTGCGCCAATCGGCTGACGCGATCAGCTTCTTCATCGCCGTCGCGACCGCGGCTGGGTCGCTATAGGGCACGAATATGCCAGACACCCCATCCTCGATCTGCTGCAAGGCCCCGTTGTCAGGCGTCGCGATAACAGGCAAGCCGGCCGCGCCCGCCTCCGCTATCACATGGGGCATACCTCGCCCTTCGACAGCCAGGTGAAAATGTCGAAAGCCGACAGAAGCGCCTGAATATCCTTCCGGTCCCCAAGAAAAGTCAGCACATCGCCCAGCCCCCACGAAGCGACTAGCGACTGCAGATGCGCTGCATAATCTGGCATAAACGCGTCCGGCCCACCGACAATTACGAAACGCGCAGACTCATTTTCCGCATGCACGATCGCCGCTGCCTCGATGAAATCCTCGACATTTTTCTTTGGATCGAGCCGCCCCACCCAGCCGATGAGAACTTTACTTTCTGCCACACCAAGCGACGCACGCATTGCGGCGCGCTGGGTAGGGTCGAACTCCGTAAGATCGACCATCGAGGGGATTTCGATCGCATCTTCTCCGCGCCCCGGCATGACCGAGGCAGCGGCGTCGCGTATAGATCGGCAGACACCGACATAGCGGCTGGTGAAATGCTTCGGTCCTGCCAGCGCTTCGGACACAAGTCCACCATGCTCGATCAGCGGCGGTCGCAGATGGACACGCTCCAACGCCGGGTAAATATCTGCAACATTCTGGCACGAGACCACGACGTCGTATCCCGGTATCTTATTTGCAAGATAGGAAACCGTGTCGTCGAACGACAGATCGTAAGGCGTCGTATCCACGTCGACGCCCAGGGCCGTCAATTGTTCATGCGTCTGGCGGGGCATGTTGGGCTTGTGGAAACAGGCGACGACATCGATCCGGTAGCGAACTCGATTGAGACTACGAGCCAGAAGTCGGACTTCCGTCTCCTCGCCCCCGACCACTAGCCATGCGAAGACGAACAGAATACGGAGTGGTGGCTCAACCGGCCTCATCCGCTGACCTTGAAGACGATCTGCAGGAATTCCGGCCGGTTCTCCACCAGATCGGCGAGGAATTTTGGGGCATCGTCGAATGGAACGACATGCGTGACCATATGCTCGCGAATGAGAGCTCCGTGGCTTTTTACGAGCTGGACCGTTTCCTCGGCAAGCCGGCGCCTGTTCCACAGCGGCGCCAGTCCTCTGGGTACGCGGTTGATCTGCGCGCAGCGGATGTTGAGGCCATTGTGATGAAATTCTTCGCCTAGCCGCAGCCGCTCGGCGCCGCCCTGATAGAAGGCGAGATCAATGACTGTGCCCTGCGGGCGCAGTGCCTTCAGCGCGACGTGGAGGCTCCACGGATGCGCCCGTGTCTGAAACACGACATCGGCGCCGCGATCGCTTCCGCCGTTATGCCATCGCGTTTTCGCGTGCTGCCAGACCTCATCCTCGGTCATCGCAATCAGACCCATGCCCCGCGCCTTGTTCCGCCGAAACTCCGAAGGATCGGCAACGACGATTTCCGAGGCCCCCGCTTTCTGCGCAAAAAGCGCCGTCATCAATCCAACCGTGCCTCCTCCGAGCACGACCACGTGACGCCCCGCAACCCCAAGTCCGAGACAGGATACGTTGCTCCCCAGAGCGTCCGCATCCGCATGTAGAATGCCGTTAGCCGCGATTGGGCCCATCTGTGCTACGAAGATGCCGAGAACGGGGTCGATTTCGGCTGGCAAGGGCACCAGCAAGTCAAGGAATGGATCGGCAGTATGGCCGCTTTTGTGCGCGTAGGTCGCGGCAACGACATCCCCTTCCTTGAAGCCGACCGCCTTCGACTCCGAGACGCGCGCCACTTCCATGTATCCCAGAAAAGGCACCGGGTAGTGAAGATCCGGCTCGTTCTCGACAAAAACGCCACGCCCGCTATCGAAACGGGAGTGGAAGTAGGGATTGGTGTTCTTCATAAAGGTAAGTTCGGTGCCGGCGGAAAAGCCGGTAAAGAGCGTTTCCAACCGGACATGGCCGTCATCGGGCGGACCCTCTTCATAGTCGAAGAAGAAAGCTTTTCCGGGCCCTTCGATGCCAAGAGAGCGGATGGCACGATGGCCTGGAGATAGTCCCCGAGAGGCCTCGGACGGCGATTGATACTGCAGCGTCGTCACGGCGTTGCGGACTATGACAGGCGGATCGAGCTTTATCGGCTCCCCCCTGCGGGCCGAAGATGCGACCGCGAGCGCGAGCCGGTGCGTCGCCAGCGCATCCGCGTAGGCACAGCGAATATTATTATTGCCCCCGCGCACGGCGTCGACAAAATCGCGATCTTCCCGCCAGACGGGATCGCCCTCGGCATGCCGGACGGGTCGACCAGCACCCACATCGATCATGATGTCATGGTCAGTCAGCTCGATCGCAAGACGGTCGGCGAAGATGTTCAGTCCGACCCTGTGGCTCCAACCGAGAAGACATGTCGAGGAGATGTTGCCGATAACGCCCGACTGAAAGGTGAGGCTCGCAGTGGTCACCGCCGGCACATCAAGGCCCGGAAATTCGGGGCGGTCTTTGAAGCCGACACGGCCATAAACGTCCGTAACTTCACCAATGAGGTATCGCGCCAGATCGATGATGTGGGTCGCCTGCTCAACCATCTGGCCGCCCGAGCGGTCGTTCTTCCACCACCATTGCGGCGGTGGCGTCTGGTCCAGCCAATAGCCCGACAGAAGCTGAGCGGGATTTTCAGCCAGAAGCCGGCGCGCCTCCTCTACCGTATCGAGATTGCGCCAATGATAGCCGACAGCCGTGATCAGCTTTGCGGCTTCGATCGCGGCAGACAGTTCCTCCGCCAGCCCGATATCGAGCGTGATGGGTTTTTCGACAAAGAACGGGGTGCCACGCGCGATCAGATCCCGTTCGGCATCGCCATGGGCAAAGGGCGGAATGCAGATATAGACCGCATCCAGCGCCTCTTTCTCCAGCATCGCACTGTGGCTCTCGAACGCCTTCGCACCGAACCGCGACGCGGCATACTCGGCGCGTCCGAAGTCCGGGTCTGCAAAAGCAACGAGCGCCACGTCCTCGAAACCGGCCAAAATCTCGAGATGCCGGTGGGCGATGCCCCCGACGCCAATGAAGCCGACACGTGTCTTGTCCATGAAGTGATGTCCTTGTTTATTCTCCGTCTGCTCGGAAAGAAATCGCCGATAAACAGCCGCGGTTTCGTCCGCCATTCGCTGCGCTGAAAATTCAGTGTGAAACCTGTCCCGGCCGGCCCGGCCGATCGTTTTCGCCCGTTCCGGGTCTCTCAGAGCTTCGATCAGCACGCGGGCCAATGAGGACGGATTTTCGCATTCAGCCAGGAACGGATGTTCCGGTCCAAGCGCCTCGACGGTGCCGCCGATCCGGGTTGCGACGACAGGCAGTCCGACCGACATTGCTTCGAGCACTGCTAAGGGTAGCCCTTCAAATCGCGACGGCAGGACGAAAAGGTCGGCGCTGGCCATCAACTGGTCGATCTCGATGCGATGCCCCAGAAACTGGACATGCGGGCTAAGCGACAAGTCTTCGACCAGTGCCCGAACAGGCTCCATCTCCTCGCCTTTGCCAACAAGAAGCAAAACGACCGACGGGTCCGCGGCTAATACTGCCGGCATTGCCTTGATCAGAGTGGCGTGGTCCTTCTGCTTAGAAAAGCGCGCCACCGTAATGAGGACGTTTTTTCCGTCGAGCCCAAGTGCGGCTTTGCTGCGATCGGTAATGTTCCGTGTGCCTAGCGGGAAGATTCCATTGCGGACGACCGTCATTCGGTATGCATTGACCCCGTTGCTCTCGAAGCTGAACTTCGACGCTTCCGAAACGACGATATGATGCGCAAGAGCATCACTTTCATTGGCATAGCGCTCCTTCTGCTCGGTATCGGTGAGCAGATAGGGAAGATGCTCCGTACGGATAACCGGGATGCCGCAGGCGACCCCTGCGCGCGCTATCTCATGCCCCTCCCAACCGATGCCAGCGTGGACGTGGAGCAAAGAAACGCCTGAAAACCCCAGCCAATGTTCGAACGACGCGTTATCATCGATGCCTTTGACCGCGACGCCGCAACGTGCAGCCCTTGTCAGCAGCGCGGCTTCGATCCCATCGATGGCGGCAAGCGTCACATCGAACTGGCCCTGGAGCGCCCGCCCCAGCGTCAGCATGTGTTCACCCATTCCGGATGGATCGACGCTGTCGGTTGCAAGCACTATGCGTAAACGTGTGTTCATTGAGCGCTGGCAGCCATGGCGTCGGTCGGGACTGTCTTCACCATCCGCCGATAGGTTGCCAACGCCTGACCAACAACCTGGTCCATATTGAAGTATTTGTAGGTTCCCAGTCGCCCGACAAACGTTACGTCCGCGCGCTCTCGTGCCAACGCCTCGTACTGCTTGTAGAGTGCCTGGTTTTCCGGTCGCGGAATCGGATAGTAGGGGTCTCCGTCGGCACAGGCGAACTCATAGGAAATGCTGGTTTTCGGGTGGATCTGCCCGGTCAAATGCTTGTACTCGGTAACGCGGGTATAAGGCACGGCCTCGGACGGATAGTTTACGACGGCTACGGGTTGCATGCGACTGATATCATGCGTTTCGTGCTGGAACTTCAGGCTGCGATACGGCAGTCGGCCAAAGCGGTAACCGAAATATTCGTCGATTGGCCCTGTAAAGATCGTATGCGCTGCCAGGCTGTCCCGGTGAATGTCGGCATACTCGGTGCCGGTCAAGACGGTGATGTTCTCGTGATCCAGCATCTTTTCGAACATTTCGGTATACCCATGAAGCGGCATCGCCTGGTAGGTGTCGAGAAAATACCGGTCGTCCGTATTTGTGCGCGTCGGCACCCGCGCCGTTACCGACTTGTCGAGCTGCGTGGGATCAAGCCCCCATTGCTTTCGGGTGTAACCCTCGAAGAATGCACGGTACAAATGACTGCCGATCTGTGACACGACCACATCCTTCGACGTCACGATCGCACGGCACGGCTCGGCGCGGCTGGCCAGAAATAGCGCGGCTTCCGCCTCGTCCTTGAGGTCAAGACCGTATAGGGCGTTCAGCGTCGTTCTGTTGATGGGAACAGGCAATAGATGATCGCCGACGTGTGCAAGTACCCGATGCTCGTACGGTCTCCAATCGGTAAACCGCGACAGGTAGTTGAGGACGACCTCGCTGTTGGTGTGGAAGATATGAGGTCCGTATCGATGAACCAGGATGCCATCTGCATTGTGGAAATCATAGGCATTCCCGGCGATATGTGGTCGTCGGTCGCAAAGAAGCACGCGCTTATTGCCATCGGATGCAAGTCTCTCTGCCAGGACCGAACCGGCAAACCCTGCACCGACAATCAGATAATCGTACGCCAAAGAAAACGCGGCGCCTGATCTTCGAGGATAGCTTCTTTTGGGAGGCGGCTCGGGCACGATCCGCCGTGTCACAGCTTCATCCATCAGTGCATTCATCGCAAGGAACGTCTCGTCCCAGGATGACCCCGCAAGCATAGTATCGACTGATGCCAGCCAATCCGTGCCTGACCTTTTCAAGGTAAGCGCACTTTCGCATGCCGCAGCAAAATCATCGGCGTCTCCAGCCAGAAATACGCCACCCACATCACCGTAATGACGCACCACATCCGCAATCGGCGTGCTGACAACTGGCCGTCCGGCTGCCAGATATTCCGGCGTCTTCGTGGGACTGATGAACTTTGTTGCCTCATTGAGGGCAAACGGCATCAATGCCACATCCCATCCCGAAAGATAGGCCGGCAGTTCAGCGTATTTCTTTTGTCCGAGATAATGGATGTTTGGGGCCTTCGGCAGATCATCCGGCGAAATCTTGGAAATCGGACCGATAAATATGAAGGAGAGGTTTGGTCTGGCTTTGGCCACCGCATCGATCAAGGCCAGATCGAGACGCTCATCGATAACGCCATAATATCCCAGTTTCGAGCCGGAAATCGTCCGTTGATCGGACGGCTCCTCACAGGTCAGCCGTGCGGTCTGAAAATGGCTTGCGTCGACGCTCGATGGAAAGGGATGAATGTTGGCATGGAGATGGCGCTTCGCCTCGTAAAGGCTATGTCCTCCCGTGAATACCGCATCGGCCCGCCCGATGAGCGCAGCTTCCGTTTCCTTCAGTCGGGGCGGTGCAAATTTGAAATTCGCCAGTTCGTCCATGCAGTCATAAATGACCGCCGACGCATCCACATGGCTGGCGAAATCATACATCATCGGAGTGTAAAACCACAAAATTGGGCGTGTCGCGCCGCAAAGCCCGAGAAGGTCATCCAGCAGTTTTCTCAGCGCCCGTTCCCGGTCGCCTTCACTCCATCCATGCGGAACGCGGGGACGAACGGCCTTGACCGCCGTTCCCTCGAATGAATGAATTTCGAGATAGGCGAGATGATGGTCTGTCGGAATAAATTCCTCAAAGAAGAATACCTGCCGATCTTTGGCAAAGCGGTCCATCAGGTGTTGCGGGCGCTGCAACACAAAATCCCAGCGTAAGTGAGAGAAACAAATAAGGGGTGTGTTGTGGGCGGACACGGGACGTGCCGCTTGAGAAAACGAGCTGGAGAGATTCATTGCACATCCGCGTTTGAGAGACGGATGCAAACTACGATCCCATTGGTTTGTTCCGCGTGCTTCCTTCAAACATAACTAATATGCGGAAAAATTCATCAGTGTTCTCAGCTTGCGCACCGAGTGCGGCCAGGTCCAGTTGTCGAGAACGGTCTGCCTGGGCGAAAAATCGGGAAGCGTCGAGAGCATCTCAATAATCCCTTCGTGAAAGGCTCCAGCTGCTGCGACGCCCCCAGTCTGCGGCGTAATATATTGAAGTCCGCACCGAAGCGCGCTGTTCGCAAGGACGGGCAACCCGGCAAGCATGTATTCGGTCAGGATCGCTGGCGCCCCATCATCGACGCCGCAAACGACGCCAATCTTGGCCTGGTTCATCAAGCGGTTTACCTCGGCACACGGGACGCCGGGCGGACCGACGAAGTCAACGTTGATCTGCAAGTCACGAGCTTGCGCACGCAAAGTTTCGCTCATCTCCCCATAACCAAAGACGCACAACGCCCGATAGGAGGGCGGGAGTTTCGCCAAAGCTTCGAAAAGAATGTCGTGACGCTTGTAGCTCTGCGCGGCTGCGACATAGATGACGTCATAGGGCTTCGGGCTGTGGCACGGATAAAACATACTGTCTGAAGCGAATTCCGGACCGATGGGCAGGATGGCAGTTTTCATTCCCGGATGCCGGTCGGTCACCTCGTCTGACTGCCACTTAGCACCGGTGAGCACGAGATCGAAATGCCGGCTAATCTCGGGCGGGATACGCAACGCTGGCGCGTCGATGGAATTGTAAATCAGGTAACTGCCTTTACAGGCGGCCAGGATGTCTTCAGAAACGCCAAGGCCCCATACGCAAAGAACGTCAGGCGGACCAAATGTGAAAATGTGGGCCAGCATGTCGTTTGATGCAAACGGTACTTCCGGACCATTCATCTGAAATGAACGCCGGAGGAGCGGTTCTTCCCCTAGATCTGTCTCCGGAGGATCGTCCCCGCGCCAATGTGTCCAAATCTCCACAGCATCGACTATCCCCACCTTCAAGCAGGCCAGAGGAAGACGTTCGATGTATCCGCCCTCTACCATAAAATCGCGATGTGCCCGTTCAACTGCCTTAGGCTGTTCGCGCGCACGCTTTTCCCACTGGTTCTGGAACTCTCGAACCGAGGGTACCCGGGAGGCAAATGGCCACCCGGCCTGAAAATCGCTGACGACGACAAGCCGTCGATGTTTTGGATGCGAAGTCATGCGATAGAAGGAAGCGTGCGTTAGTTCCTGTATGTTCGGTGTAGAAACCCGCTGATGCACGGTTTGATCCGCCTCGATCGTGGGTTTTGTGAGAACGTTTGATCTTCCGATGGTGGCCGTCCCCGGACAGTCACGCGCCGGACGGAGCCGCACTAGCCGTCGGACAGTTTAAGCGCAAGGGCCGGCGTAGAGCAGGCGATGACCGAATAGGAACTCGAGGAAGACGTTACACGGAGATCGCGGCGACGGGCGACGGCTATGTGTTATATCTTCCGCTGCGAAGCGAGTAGCTAGTCGGTCGCAGACTATCGGCGTCAGAATGGAAGCCAGGTCTTCCTGTTCGCACCGGGCTCGGAAACGACCAGCAGTCGGAAAACTCAGTCTGGCAAGCGACTGCATAGCAAGTCCTTGCCGACGTGATCAGCTACATCACGGAAAGTCCTTTCTATAAAGACCGGCGAAATCTCGGCGAGGTCAACTCCTTCTTCCTCCATCCCTTGAACTATAACCGTGCATGGGCAGCGCCCGAATGACGATGTCTTTCTGGCCAAACGCGCGTTCTAATTCGTGTTATCACCTCGGCCACCACGATCTGATCGCGCTTAATTCTGATCCCGAAATTCCTACTGCGGGCGCGCAACGATAGAGCGTCATACCGCCGAGCGCCTCGGCGTGACGATGGCGAACCATAAGCGGAGTCAACGATCAACGGGCGTTCCGCGGTTTCCACAGATTGCGGGCTTTCGAAAAAAAAAGCGGCGCTGCGTTCCTCTGTTGGCCGTTTTTAATCCATTAGGAATTTCGATGGCGACCGCAGCGACATCGCTGGCTTCGACGCGAAAGACCACTAGCTGGTTACTCTTTCGATCGCTTTGCCGGGAACATGCTGAAGCGGCGCGAGTTTCCAGCGACGGACCTCGAGAGCTGGTTGTCGGTGACTTCCAGCCCCTCTTCTGGTGTCACATGACAACACAGCAGATACTGGCCTTCTCCGTCATCGCGATCATGATGGCGGTCTCATTTGGGATCGTTTTCGCTACGATGTCGTGGCTTGTTGCGGTCTGGTCACTGCGGTAGCGATCGGCATTGTTCCTGCAGACAGGGCTTTCTCAGGCTTTGCTGACGATATCGTTGTCATCGTCGGCAGCGCTTTGGTCGTGAGCGCAGGCGTAGCGCGATCCGGTATAGTCGACATCGCGATCAAGAAACTCTTCCCGAACCTGAACACAATGCATGCGCAACTCGCGCTTCTCATGATCGTCGTCGCCGTGCTCTCCTCCTTTATAAAGAACATAGGCGCCCTGGCAATCATGATGCCGGTCGCCTTCCAGTTCGCCAAGAAATCCGGCGTCTCACCGTCTAAATACCTCATGCCGATGGCATTTGCCGCGCTGCTGGGAGGCCTAATGACCCAGATCGGCATCTCCCCGAACATTGTTGTGTCGCGGATACGCGCAGAGTTGACGGGAACCTCCTTTACAATGTTCGACTTCGCCCCGGTCGGCGGCATACTAGCGATCGTCGGCATAACATTCCTATTGATCTTCCACAGGCTGGTTCCCAGCCGTACAAAACAGGACGGCCCCATCGAAGACGCCGTTGAGATCAAGAATTACACAAGTGAAGTGGCGATCCCCGAGGCTTCGAGTTTGATAGGAGGACCGCTAAACACTTTGCTGAAATTGGGCGACGGTGAAATCATTGCCACCGCAGTTCTGCGAGGCGCAGCTCGCCTGGCGCCCTACCCCGACCTGACGTTGCGGGAAAGTGATACCGTCCTTTTGGAGGGTCCCTCGGCGGCGCTCGACCGTATCGTATCCGGGGGTAAGCTTCAGCTTTCCGGAAAACCGTTGCAGGGCGAAGGCCAGCCCGGGGCGGAAATCATTTCTCTGGAGGCGATCATCAGCCCGGATTCGCAGCTTGCGGGTCTGTCTGCTTTCCTACACCCATGGCGTCAATCTTCTGGCTATCAGTCGCCGCGGCGAACGGCTCAAGGAGAGGCTCGGCAGCTTGACGCTCGCAACCGGGGATGTACTCGTTCTGCAAGGTAGTCGTCCGAGCCTTACCGCCTTGTTACAGGATTTTGCGCTTTTCCCGCTTGCTCAACGGGAAGTGCTGCTTGGTACGCGTCGCCGCGCTTTTGTCCCGCTGACCATATTAGCGCTCGCCATGGCGACCACGGCAGCCGGACTTGCCCCCGTACCGGTCGCTTTCTTCGCTGCAGCGCTTGGGATGATCGTCTCTCGCGCAATTCCATTGACCGACGTTTACAAGTCGATTGAGGGGCCAATCCTTGTGATGCTTGCCGCGTTGATCCCAGTCTCGGATTCGCTGCGCACGTCCGGGGCTAGCGAGCTGGTCGCCCGCTGGCTCGGCGACGCCGCGTCAGGTCTGCCGCCATGGGGAGCCCTAGGACTCATTTTGGTAACCGCTATGGCAGTTACCCCATTTCTCAATAATGCCGCAACCGTGCTCCTCATGGGACCGATCGCAGCAAGTTTTGCCACCGGTCTCGGCTTTAAACCAGAACCGTTTTTGATGGCGGTAGCGATCGGCGCCGGCTCGGACTTCCTTAGCCCTGTCGGTCATCAGTGTAACACCCTTGTATTTGGGCCTGGCGGCTACAAGTTTTCCGACTACCCGCGCCTAGGGTTCCCGTTGTCATTGCTAGTCATCTTCGTGAGCGTGCCTACTCTACTTTATGTTTGGCCGGTTCGATAAAGACACTTATTCCCGGGAGCACCTATCCGCCGTGCGTCGGAGACGAGCCCAAACGCGTGCTCGAACTCGCCTGTGGCGGTCACGATGCGACAGCGCTGATTTCTCCGGGGCCATGTTAAAGGTGGCGCGCCGCAGGCATACCGGCAATGCGAAGCTTCGCTTCATCCTGGTTGAGGCCGAAAACCCCAGGGAGCCGGATCTTTGCGATCGTCTGCCGCCGTTGGAGCCGACAGGAAAGCTGGCCCCGCTGCTGCAAGTGGCCAGCTTTTCCGACATTTAGGACTCCCACATCCCATTGCCAACGCCCGAAGCAAGAACGCCAATATCAGAATAACTGAGATGGTTTCTCTAATGCCAGTTCACTCTGACGGCCAAAACGTCCCTGACCGTCAATACTAGAGGGTCCGGCCCCTTGGCTGCTCTATCGATTCTGGGACCAACTCCCGCACACCATAAGCGCTATTTCCTCTGTACCGGCGACGACGCTTTGCCGAGTTTCACCGACGGTTCTCGGCCCCAGACGCGCAATTTGCCGAGCTTTGAGACGAAGTCGGATAGTCCCTGTTCGCCTGGAAGCTCGATCGTGCCCTCATCGAGGCCATCGGCGATCCCGGCTTTTTCGATCAGCGGCATCGCCGAGGGGTCGTATCCGATGAATTTGCAGTGCTGGAAGGCGTCGGCAACGAAATCGCGGGCGTTCGCTTCCTTCACCAGATCATCAATCGCGTCAGACGAGGTCAGCAAGACGACGGCGTCGAAGAGGACCGAGGGACCGCCATCGATCATATGATGCGCCTCTATCCAGGTTCCGTCGGACGCCGTAGCGCCACCGACCTTTGGGGCAACCAGTTCGCAGACGGCCTTTTCGTTGGCAATCGCCGCCGTCAACCCCTTCAACAAACTCGTATCGAGGCCGTCGGTGATCAGGATGCCTAGCTTGCGGCCCTCGAAACGTTTCGGTCCGCGTTCAACGATGCTCAGCGCCGGGGACGGTTCGAGATCCTGACGGGTGGGCACTGCGGCGTCTGCCGGCTTAGGCATCGACTGGAAGCCGAGTTTTTGGGCAACCGTGGCTGCCAGCGTCTCGTCAATGTTGAGAAGATGGGACACCATTCGTTCGCGGATAGCCGGCGTTTGCACCTTGCTCAGCTCAAATGTCAGTGCCGCCGCAATATGGCGTTGCTCCGGAGAGGTTTGGCTGATGTAGAATTGTCGAGCCTGGCTGTAGTGGTCGGCAAAGCTTTCCGGCCGGAGCCGCGCCTTGGTCCCAGTCTCTTCGGCCGGAAAATGGCGGTAGCCGCTCATCGGCGATTCCCGAGGCCCTTCGTCGAAAGAATTCGGCTGGTAGTTCACCCTGCCGACCGGATTGCGCATCGCCATGTGCCCGTCCTGCTGGAAATGCGCGAAGGGGCACTTCGGCGCATTGATCGGCAGATGCGTGAAGTTAGGGCTGCCGAGGCGCTTCAGCTGCGTATCGAGATAGGAAAAGTTGCGACCCTGGAGAAGTGGATCGCTGCTGAAATCGATCCCAGGCGGCACATTCTGCGTCATGAATGCCACCTGTTCGGTTTCTGCAAAGAAGTTGTCGGGCATACGATCAAGAACAAGACGTCCTACCGGTTGGGGCGCCAGGACTTCCTCGGGGATGATCTTCGTCGGATCAAGCACGTCGAAATCGAAGCCGTCGGCAAACTCCTGATCGAACAACTGCACTTGCAACTCCCATTCCGGGAAATTGCCGGATTGAATGGACTGCCATAGATCCCGCCGATGGAAATCGGGATCGGCGCCATTGATCTTCACCGCCTCGTTCCAGGCGACGGACTGGAGGCCAAGCTTAGGCTTCCAGTGGAACTTCACGAAGGTCGACTCGTCCTTGGCATTGACGAAACGGAAGGTGTGAACTCCAAACCCTTCCATGAACCGGAACGAGCGAGGGATGGCGCGATCCGACATCACCCACATGATCATGTGCATGCTTTCCGGCGTCAGGCTGATAAAGTCCCAGAATGTGTCGTGGGCGGATTGTGCCTGGGGGAAGGCGCGGTCCGGCTCGGGCTTCACCGCATGAATAATATCGGGGAATTTGATTGCGTCCTGGATAAAGAAGACGGGGATGTTGTTGCCAACCAGGTCCCAGTTTCCCTCATTGGTGTAGATCTTTACCGCGAAGCCGCGAACGTCGCGCGCAAGATCGAAGGATCCCTTGCTGCCGGCAACTATAGAGAAGCGGACAAAAGCCGGCGTCTTCTCACCTGCCCGCTGAAAAACATCGGCCCGGGTATAAGCGGCGAGCGTCGTAGGTCTCGAAATAGCCGTGGGCCCCATAGCCTCGTGCGTGAACCACCCGCTCGGGGATTCGCTCATGATCGAAGTGGAAAATCTTCTCGCGGAAGTGAAAGTCGTCGACGACAAGGGGACCGCGTGGCCCAACGCGCAGGGAATTTTGGTCGTCTGCAAGGGGGCCACCCTGAGCGGTGGTCAGGACAGGCGTACCATCTTCCGCTACCTGGTGAAGCTCGCCACCTTCTCCCCCGTGCACCTTTTGATCATGGATTGTCACGGTTTCTCTTCTCTTCGAGGTCGACTTTTCGAGAGATTTCTTAGCCATGGGGCGAACTCCGGTGTGCTGAATTTTCTTGGCCGGGGACTGCGCGCGAGGCGCGCACTTGCTCGCGCCGGAATGATAAAGCCGCCTGGCAGGGCGGCTTCTCGAAGTCGAAGTGCAACTACTCGGCGGCCTGCCTGGACGCCTTTGGGTTTGCCGCGGCTTCGCCAAGTGCCGTCAGCTTCTGATCGGTGGCGATCTCCTCCTGGAGATTGGCATCAAGGAGTGCGACGGCTTCATCGAGGCCAAGCTGGGCCGCCCATGATTTGAGCGTTCCATAGCGTGCGATCTCATAATGCTCGACGGCCTGGGCCGACGAGATGAGGCCGGCATCAAGGGCGGCGGTGCCCTTGTATTCTTCCATGATCTCTTCGCCTTCGGAAATGATCCCTTGAATGGCTTCGCACGTCTTGCCTCGGGCTGGTTTGCCAACCAGTCCGAACACCTGCTCGAGACGCTCGATCTGTCCTTGAGTCTCATCGCGATGTTGCAGGAAGCCAGCCTTGGCTTCTTCCGACTGGGCAGCGCGGGCCATTTTAGGAAGGGCCTTCAGAATCTGCTTTTCGGCAAAGAGGATATCCTTCAGCGTGTCAAGAAAGAGGTCGTTCAATGTCTTCTCAGTAGGCATCTCGGGATTCCGATCAATTTTTAGGGGGCGATGGCCTGAAACCATTCACGCCCTGTAAAGTTCCGCTCTCGGCAAAGATTGAGGGGCACCTTTCGCTGCGGCTAGTTATGCCGCAGCAGGTTCCATTAGGCTCCAGTAGGTCCCATTAGGTTCCATGGGCGCAGCGCCCTGCAAGCAATCCTGCAATTGATCGACTGCTGGCTTCGTCAATTTTCGACGAGCAAAATCACCATCGTCTGGCGCCTAGCGCTCTGGCCTTTAATCCTGCCGGATCGTCAAGTTTCCCGATACTTGTAGAGCGACAATCTGGCTGAGATCAGCGCGACAATCTGGATGAGA
>NZ_AUTC01000156.1 GCF_001461695.1 Sinorhizobium fredii USDA 205
GAGGCACAGCACAAGGCCGACCATCTTCTTCGTGTTGGGTCCAGCCATGACGACCTCCGTTGATGCGCGTTACCATCGACACTTACGGTAATGGGGGTTGCCAAACTACGCGGCGACAAGCATCGACGCGATCATCGAACGTTCTGATGGGTCGAGCGCAAGTTCAACTGTGAGTTCGGCAGCAATGACGGTTCATGCTAGGCGCCAGCGTGACTGCAGTCGACTATACAAAGGATTGGATATCCTCGGTAATGAATTTGTATTCCCATGAAGATGTTTGAAAAATACCTACTGCATGTCTCCTTAAATGGACCTCGATTTAAGGACAAAGACATGCAGCAATTCAAAGTGCTACAGCGCCGCGCGCCTGATAAGGCGCGCGGCGCTGTAGCCGGCCATGGAGATCGCAGCCTGGAAGAACCATGTCTTGAGAAGTGGCAGGCAACCGATGCTGTTGCCACAAGCTGGGAGCTCAGCATTCGGGCGCGTGTGAAATGCAAGTGTCTTTCGTCGTATCCATTGGTATGGGTATGCCGGGCATGGAGATGTGGTAGCATCATATGTTCAATCATGTTTGCAATTTCTGGTCGAAAAGGTCTGTCTGGTGCGACTCGGCAGGGTTCGTAGTATTGGCTTCGACACTAAGCAACTAGAACGAGAGTCAGGCTCTTGCGTCAACCATGCACCATTGCGGTTATCGACGACGACGACGCCCCTCGCGAGGCCATGAAGGACATTTTGGAATCGTTGGGCTACGAAGCCATCGCATTTGCGTCGGCGGCGGAATTCCTCGCGTTCCACGGTCAATCTCCAATTCACTGCATTATCTCCGACGTCAAAATGCCCGGTATCGACGGGTTGCAGTTGTTGAGAATATTGAATGGCAAAGGCGTGCGAACGCCATTCATATTTATGACCGCCTTTGGTGATCAGCAGCTGAGAGCGGAGGCGGGGCAGGGTGGCGCGCTTGGCGTTCTTTCGAAGCCTGTCGACTCAGGTCAGCTGGTTGCGATGGTTGAAGCCGCGGTCGGCGGCGACCGAAACGGCAGCGAGGATGCGGACTAGCCGCTCGCCCTGACGGGCGTGCCGATAAACTAGGTAAACCACGCGCAATAGATCTCACCTTCAGCAACATCAGCCACTACAGCGGCGCGCGTCTTATCAGACGCGCAGAGGTCGCTGTAGCACTTGGATACGCTGCATGCTTTGCTCCTTGGGTCACGCGGGACCGATGCCTCCACTCGCTCTTGCGCAAAAAGGCCGCCCCTCTCGAGGCGAGGGGCGGCCCAGTTGGCTGCACCGTGGCGGGGGGGAGGGAGGAAACTGCCGCCTAGGAGGGGAGGGGAAACCATCCTAATGGTCAACAGGTGCGCGCCACTTCTTCAGGATACGCAGAAGGGGATGCCTGCGTAACTAAACGTTGGTTTGGGGTCTCGCTCCTGTCGAAGCACTAATTTGCGTGCGTCGCTTGAGTGGCTCGGGCGGTGTCAGTCACGGGATCGAGCACGTAGGTGCGATGGCCAACGGTTCCACGATTCGTCCACGGCGATTAGATGAGCTCGGATTTCTTCACGAGATCGGCAAGCGAGCGGGCTTCCATCTTTCGCATCACGCTGGCTCGATGAATCTTCACCATGATCTCACTGATCCCGAGCTCATAGGCTATCTGCTTGTTCATAAGCCCGTCGGTGACGTGTTGCATTACCTGCTTTTCCCGAGGCGTGAGCGTCGACGCATTCTGCTTGATCGCGTTCCTGACGACGGCATCCTGTCGTCTGCGCCTATCGGTTTCGAAGGCGCGGCCGATTGCGTCGAGCAGTTCTTCGTTGGTGAAGGGCTTTAACAGAAAATCTACTGCGCCCGCCTTCATTGCCGTTACGCTCGTCGGCACATCGCCGTGACCTGTAATGAAGACAATTGGAATCTGGCACCCCAGATCGTCCAGCCGCGATTGAAACTCGATGCCGCTCATTCCCGGCATGCGCACATCCAGAACCATGCAACCTGACGTACTCAGGCAGCCGTTCTCAATAAAATCCAGCGCATTGCGGAACGACGAGGATTTAACGCCCGCCGAGTCAAAGAGATCAGTCATCGACACACGCATGTCGGCATCGTCGTCAATCACAACCACCATCTGTTCGTCTGAGGGTATGTCTTCGTTTTCAAGTGCATTGGACATCGTGCGGTCTCCTCAAGCTCTTGAACGATAGCTGTGCTTCGCCTCGAATTGTCTCAGGAGGCTCTCTGTTTCGCAGGTATACAATGGTTTAGCTTAGTCGCGGTATAGGCCGCGCCAGCCGACGGCCCACCAGTCGGCGCCCTTGTAGGCGGGCAACACCCGCAATGCCGTGTCAGAGGCTCGTAGATTACCACCGTGGCCGGTCATGATGCAGTGAAATGTACCCCGGCTCAGGGGCAAAATCATCGAAGAGGTAAGGGATCGCCCTTGGGGGCGTCGCGCAAATCGGCGCAAGAATGTTGTGACGACGCCATGCGGATGTCGCAAACGGTGCGGCGATGTCTCGATGGCTATGCTCATATGAAGACGCTTGAGGTGCTGACCGGTTTTCGGACCGGTCGGAGAATTGGGAAGCCGGTTTGATGCCGGCGCTGCCCCCGCAACGGTAGCAGAACTCAAATGCGACGGAAATCCACTGGGCAAGATGCCTGGGAAGGAGTCGCACAGTCCGAAAGGACGGTTCTGGAGCCCGGAAACCAGCCTCGACGTTTTGAACTCGACTGATCGCGGTGGGCGGTCAAGAGGCGGATGACCGTGGCCGTCGGAGCTCCCAATCCGAAGAGTGCGCGGGCGGACGTTTCCCTTCATGTCCACCATGCCCAGTCCTTGAACCGAGGACCGACCATGGATATCCGTTCCGACATGCTCACGCGGCTCAGGAGCCGCACACCCGGCTTCAGCCTGGACCAGCCTTTCTACATCGACCCGGCATTCTATCAGCTCGATCTCGAGCACATCTGGTACAGGGATTGGCTGTTCATCGGCCATGATTGCGAAATTCCCAATCCGGGCAACTACCTGACCGTTCAGGTCGGGGCCTATTCCGTGGTCATCGTCCGCGGTCACGACGGCAAGATCAACGCGCTCCACAATTCCTGCCGTCACCGCGGCTCGCGCGTCTGCCAGGAGCACCGGGGCACCGCCGCAAAGCTCGTTTGCCCCTACCATCAGTGGACCTACGAGCTCGACGGCAAGCTGCTCTATGCGCGCCAGATGGGCGACAATTTCGATACGTCCAATTTCCGTCTCAAGCCGGTGGCCTGCGAATCCGCCGGCGGCTACATCTTCGTCTATCTCGCCAAGGAGCCGACGGATTTCGCGCCGTTCCGCGCGATGATGGAGCCCTATTTCCTGCCGCACCGGCTGCGCGACGCGAAGATCGCCTACGAGAGCACGATCATCGAGAAGGGCAACTGGAAGCTCGTCTGGGAAAACAACCGCGAATGCTACCATTGCGCCGGCAACCATCCGGAGCTCTGCAAGACCTATCCGGAAGCGCCGACGGTGACCGGTGTCAATGGCGCCGCCGACGACCCGGAAATTGCCGAGCATTGGGCCAAATGCGAGGCCGCCGGTCTTCCGAGCGCCTTCGTGATGGATGATCGCGGCCAGTACCGCACAACACGCGTTCCGCTTTTGCGCGACGCGATCAGCTACACGATCTCGGGTCGCAAGGCCGTGCAGATGCGTCTCTCCGACCAGATCAACATGGATCGGGTCGGCTCGCTGCTGCTCTATCACTATCCCACCACCTGGAATCATGTGCTGAGCGACCACGCCATCACCTTCCGCGTGCTGCCGATCAGCGCCACCGAGACTGCCGTCACCACGAAGTGGCTGGTCCACAAGGATGCGGTCGAGGGCATCGACTACCGGCTTGACGAACTCATTCATGTCTGGACCGAGACCAACGACCAGGATCGCCAGATCGTCGAGGAAAATGCCCGCGGCATTCACTCGCCCGCCTATGAGCCCGGGCCCTATTCGGAGCTGCATGAGGGCGGCGTTTCCCAGTTCGTCGAATGGTATTCGAACGCCATGGAAGAGCGGCTCGACGGTGCTGGCCAGCCTTCCCTGCGATCCGTTGCCTGAGCCGGAGAGCGACGACGATGACCATGATGCTGACGGGCACGACGCCCACTCCGCTTCCACTGGACCAGATGAAGCCGTGGAACTCGGCCCGGCAGATGCTGGTCTGCACGAGTGTCACGGACGAGGCACCCGACGTGAAGACCTTCACCTTCGCGGTCGAGGGCGGCGGCTGGTTCAACTACATGCCGGGGCAGTTCATCACCGTGGAGCTCCGGGCAAAGGGCGGCGACCTGCATCGCACCTATACGGTTTCTTCCTCACCCTCGCGGCCCTATGCCATTGCCATTACCATCAAGGCGCAGCCGACGAGCATCGGCACGCGCTGGATGTTCGAGAACGTCCGGCCTGGCAGCCGCGTCCGCGCCTATGGACCGAGCGGTCACTTCACGCTCTCTCGCAATCCGGGCAAGAAATACCTGTTCATCTCGGCCGGCTCGGGCATCACGCCGATGATGTCGATGCTGCGCTGGCTGTCCGATTGTGCGCCGGATACCGACGTCGTGTTCATCAACTCGGCGCGGCGGCCGGAAGAGATCATCTTCCGCGAGGAGCTCGAGCTTCTCGCCAAGCGCATGCCGAACCTGTCGCTCGGCTTCCTTCCCGAGGCACGTTCCGTTGCCTCGCCATGGAGCGGGCTCATGGGACGTATCGATCGTCACAAGCTCTCCATGCTGACGCCCGACTTCATGGGGCGGGAGATCTTCTGCTGCGGCCCCGATCCCTTCATGAGGGCGGTGAGCGCGATCGTTCGCGCCGAAGGCTTTGACATGGGCCACTACCACCAGGAGAGTTTCGGCGCGACGTCGATTGCCAAGAGCGTCCACAAGCAGGCCCAGGAGATCGTCCTGGAGGGAAAGCCGACCGGCGTGGCGGTCAGCTTCCTCGGCTCGAACGAGGAGCAGGTCTGCGAACCCGGCAAGACCATTCTCGAGACCGCGCGTCGTGCGGGCGTGCGCATTCCCGCCGCCTGCGAATCCGGCATCTGTGGCACCTGCAAGGTGCTGAAGCGATCGGGGGAGGTCGAGATGCACCACAATGGCGGCATCAGCGATCAGGAAATCAACGCCGGCTACGTGCTGGCCTGCTGCTCGCGACCAACGACCCCAGTCGAGATCGAGGCGTGACATGGAACGGAAAGCCAGCCTGCAAAACCTCGGAACGCCGGAAGACATGTTCCTCGCCTGGTTCTTCGGCCTGCCCGACGGCGCCGATGTGGGCCATGCGGCGCTGAGCGAGATTGCCCGGATCGACGGCATCGCGGCGCCCAGCGTTCAGCTCCTGTCGCTGAGGAGCCTGCTGCACCAGGCCACGCTCAACATACTCCAGCAACCGCGGCGACGCCGGCGGCAGCGGCATTGAGCCTTTCAGTTTTGAGGGGCCGGCCGAAAAGTTCACCCACAGGAGGAGAAGTGCATGAGCAAGAACAGAGGTGTCGTCTACATGCGGCCCGGCAAGGTCGAAGTGCGAGATATCGACGATCCGAAGCTCGAGGCGCCGGACGGCCGCCGCATCGAACATGGCGTGATCCTGAAGGTGATCTCCACCAATATCTGCGGCTCGGACCAGCATATGGTGCGCGGCCGAACGACGGCCATGCCCGGGCTCGTGCTCGGCCATGAGATCACCGGACAGGTAATCGAGAAGGGCGTCGATGTCGAGATGCTCGACATCGGCGACATCGTCTCCGTTCCCTTCAACGTCGCCTGCGGCCGGTGCCGCTGCTGCAAGTCACAGGACACCGGCGTCTGCCTCACGGTCAATCCGTCACGCGCGGGTGGCGCCTATGGCTATGTCGACATGGGTGGCTGGATTGGCGGACAGGCGCGCTACGTGACGGTGCCCTATGCCGATTTCAACCTCCTGAAGTTCCCCGATCGGGATCGCGCGATGGAGAAAATCCGTGACCTGACCATGCTTTCGGACATCCTGCCGACGGGCTTCCACGGCGCGATCAACGCGAAGGTCGGGGTGGCTCGATCGTCTATGTCGCCGGCGCCGGTCCTGTCGGCCTGGCCGCCGCGGCTTCGGCCCGCATCCTCGGCGCGGCTGTCGTCATGGTCGGCGATTTCAACAAGGATCGCCTCGCCCATGCCGCCAAGGTCGGCTTCGAGCCGATCGACCTCAATGCCGGCGACAATCTGGGCGAAATGATTGCCCAGGTGACGGGCAGCAACGAGGTCGATAGCGCCATCGATGCGGTCGGCTTCGAAGCGCGCGGCCATAGCGGCGGCGAACAGCCGGCGATCGTGCTGAACCAGATGATGGAAATCACCCGTGCGGCGGGCTCCATCGGAATTCCGGGCCTCTATGTGACGGAAGATCCCGGCGCGGTCGACAACGCTGCCAAGCATGGCAGTCTCTCGCTTCGCCTCGGTCTGGGCTGGGCCAAGGCGCAGTCCTTCCACACGGGCCAGACGCCCGTGCTCCGCTACAACAGACAGCTGATGCAGGCCATCCTGCACGATCGTCTGCCGATCGCTGATATCGTCAATGCGAAGGTCATTTCGCTCGAGGATGCGGTGCAAGGCTACGAGAGCTTCGACCAGGGCGTCGCCCAGAAGTTCGTGCTGGATCCGCATGGTGAGTTGCTGAAGGCCGCATAAATAGCATTCGTCATCCGAGGTGGCGGATTAGGGTTCGCCACCTCGAAGGGTAGACCAGATGCGCCACTGCTGCGAGACGCGACCAGACCTCTTCGCGTCGGGGCCCGCCGAGGACCCTGCATCACCTTCTATGCGGCCGAGGCGCATTCCGGCAGAGGTGCTCGCATTCTCGCGTTGAGCGTGCTGCGGTTTCTGGTTTCCTGGGGGGAGCAACCATACGTCTCGCGGTAGCATTTCGAGAAGTGCGAAGCCGACACGAAGCCGCAGGCGATGGCGACCTCCACGACCGGTATCGAGGTTTGAACCAGTAGATGCTGGGCGCGTTCGAGGCGAAGCTTCAGATAGTAGCGTGCCGGAGAACAGCGCAGTTCGGTGCGAAAGATGCGTTCGATCTGCCGGCGTGAGAGCCCCACGGATGCGGTGAGTTCGTCGATCTGCATCGGCTCGGTCAGACTCCGCTCCATCTTCTCGACCAGCATCAGCACTGTTTGGTCCTGGACACCGACGCGCTGCGCGAAGGGAAGGCGCTGCCGTTCACCCGGGCCGCGCACACGATCGACGAGCGCGAGTTCACAGATGCTGCTGACTATGTCCTCGCCCACATCATGCTGAATGATGTGGAGAATCATGTCGAAAGACGTGGCGCCGCCGGCGCATGTGAAAATGTTGCCGTCAACTTCGTAGATACCGGTGTTGACGCTTGCTCCGCCAAACTGCTCGACAAAACCGGGAATGTTTTCCCAGTGGATCGCGCATTTTTTCTCATTCAGCAGCCCCGCTCTTGCGAGGATATGCGTGCCAGTGCACAGGCTTCCGACCGCGACGCCGCGATGCCGACATTCGCGTAACCATGCCTCGGCTGCCCGGTCGACATGTCTATGGATATGCTTGCCCCCGCAAACGAGAGCCATGGACGGTCGCTGCAGAGTGGCGAGATGCTGGCGTTCGACCGCGACGGAGCTGTCTGCTTCCAAGGTGAGGCCGCAGCTTGCACGGACCTTCCCGCCATCGACAGTGGCCACCCGCCACGCATAGGCGTCGTGGCCGAGGACGGCGTTGGCCATCCTGAGCGCCTCGACCGCGGAGGAGAACGCCATCATCGTGAAGTCCGGGACCAGGTAGAAAACAAACAGACGCGGTTCAGCGCTCAGCGTTCTCATGCAAATACCTCCGATCCATGCCGAAACAGCCGCCGCACCATCCGGGCCAGCGCGGCTGTTCGCTCCTCCAACGCGCAGGGAGTATTGACCTATGCGGAAATTCTGAAAAGAATGAATGCGTCATATTGCCGGTAGAAACGAGACATTGGCCGATGACTTCAGGCAACCCCTCCCTCGGCGGCCCGCGGCGCGATCAAGACGTTCGCCTCACGGTGGGATTTGTGCTGTTGCGGCGCTTTACGCTCTGCGCCTTCGCCAACTTCGTGGACGTCTTGCGCCTTGCTGCGGACGAGGGAGATCGCAGCCGCCCCATTCAGTGCCGGTGGAGCGTCATTGCCGCCGACATGAGGCCCGTCAGCGCCAGTTGCGGCGTTTCAATTCAGCCCCAGGAACCGTTTGGCAATCCCAGGCGATTTGACTACATCGTCGTGGTCGGCGGTCTTCTCGACGAAGTCGTTCGCAGCGATGAGCAGATAGACGAATTCTTGCAGAGGGCGGCCGCGTCCGGAGTTCCGCTCGTTGGCCTGTGCACCGGCACATTCACTCTGCATCGCGCCGGGCTGATGGACGGGTATCGCGGCTGCGTGAGCTGGTTTCATCACCAGGATTTTCTGTCGCAATTCGATGGTCTGAAGCCGGTGTCCGACCAAATCTTCGTTGTCGATCGCGACCGTCTGACGTGCTCGGGCGGCGCCAGCACCGCTCACCTCGCCGCATTCCTGGTCGACAGGCATATCGGCAAGGCACAGGCAACGAAGAGCCTGAACATTATGATGATCAGTGGGGCGGAGGAAGGAGGCGCGCCGCAGCCGGGGCTTACGCTCGATTTCAAGACGAAGGACCCGCTTGTCAGGAAAGCGCTTCTGCTGATGCAGCAGAACCTCGACACCCCGCTCCCCGCTGCGGAAATCGCAAGACATCTCAACGTCGGAAAGCGTCGGCTTGAAAGGCATTTCCGGGAGGAACTCGGAAGTTCGCCACTGGCGGCCTTTATAGATATGCGACTCTTGCTGGCCCGCCACCTGCTCGCAAACACCGACAAATCAATCGCTTTGATTGCCGCCGAAAGCGGCTTCTGCGATGCATCGCATCTCAGCCGATTGTTCCGCCGCAGATTCGCCGACACGCCCCAGCAATTCCGCACATCGTTGAGAGCGACCAGCTGAAATGCAGGAACGAGCTGGTTTGCGCCGACCAGCGATGCGCAAAGACGCGTCAGCCGCGGCGGGTGGAAACCGGGTCCTTGGCTGGAGGCCGGAAGCCGCAAACGGCGGCTCCCGGCTGGCTCAGGGGCCTTGAACCATCAGTCCTAGTCTTTGGCAGCAGGCGCCACCAGACCCGCGGACTTCAGAAGCTGACCTTGCCGCATCGCGTTTTCTGCAAGCAGTGAGCGATAGCGGTCAACGATCCGGGCCTTGTGAGCATCTTCAGAGACCGCGTCGAGCGCTCCGAGGATCGCGGCTATCTTTTCGCTCACATCCCGCAGTTGGACGAGAAGATCCTTGTCATTTGCGACACGGTTGAGGACGGATCGCGTGACAGGTCCAATTCCCGACGGAGTTCTTGCGCCTTGCGATGCATAGCCGTCGGGCAGATCACCCTTGAGGTTCGTGACCGAGAACAGGCGGATCGCGTCAACGATCTGATCGACAGCCTGCTTCGCGCCGGCGACACGGGTCGGATGATCGGTATCGGCGGCCGCGTGCGGAAGGAGCTCGAGCTTCTCAGCATGCTTCGGCAGAAGCGAGAGATACGGTTTCATCGGCCCGCTCGGTCCGTCTGAAGTCTTGAAGATGTCGGCGTCGATTGCCGCGTGCCTTACCTTGCCGGATGTCAAAGCCGCGTCCAGGTCGACCACGTTCAAGAGCTCGCCCCGGTCATAGTTGATCAGGACTGCCTTGTCTTTCAAATCGGCCAGGACCTCGGCATCGACGACTCCGGTATTGGAGAACGTCCCTGTGGCCGGATCCAGTTTTCCGAGGCCGAGATGAACCGACAATACGTCCGAACCACGCGCGGCCTCCGCCGGACTAGCGGCGTACTCGTAACCTTCCGCGATGATGTTGTCGCGATGCGCCGGTCGGGCATAGACGACAACATCCATGTGGAACGCCTTCGCCAGGCGTGCGAGTTCCCGGCCTATGTTGCCATAGCCGAGGATCGCGATCCTTTTTCCTTCAAGCTTTTCGGTCGGATATTCGGCGAGGTTCTTGCCTGTATCGAAGTCACCGCCGATCACCCGGGCATGCAACTCCTCCACCGGCAGATCGGGCAGGACCTTGAGAAGCGCCTTCACGGCCATCTGCGCGGTCGCCCGGCTGTTGATGCCCGGCGTGTTCATCAGCGGGGCCTCGCCTCCCTCGCCATTCGGCCCGCCCCAGGAGGCGGATCCCATGTTCCCGGTACCCGTGCCGATGCGGACACCGCCGAGACGGAACTTCGCGCCCTGAGGAATGAATGTGGCGGCGGCGATGACCGCGTCGTACTGGCCGTCGCCCGCCTCAGCCAATATGTCGTCGGCGGTGCTAAGCTGGGGCCGGTAGAAGAAATGAATCTTGCCGTCATCGGCCAAGCTCACGTCGTTCGCGGAGTTTTCGTGGAACACGCCGCCTTTTTCGTGAATGTATGCGGCCAATTCACTGTGATCGAGGCCGCCTGCCGCGTTGAAGCGCAGGCCAATTGCATCGGCGATCAACACCTTGAAAGTGCCTTCGCGGACGGATGCAGCACCACCGCCCGCCGATTCATTGTATTCGACGCGGCTTCCTCTGCTCTCGAGTTCTTCCTCGATGACCACGATCTTGGCCCTGAGATACGCATATTTGAGGTTCTCGAGCAGTGCGATGACATCCTCAGGGTCCCGAATGCCGCCGATCCAGGCGCGATAATCACCGGGAGTGCCGGGGAAGGCGTTCACGTAACGCGCGGCATCCAGACCTTTTTCATGGATACCGTTCGGATGGGTAATTCCTTCATAGCCCAGGATCTGCTTCGATCTTGCAATGATGCGCGCATGTAGATCGGACGACGAGATGCCGCCGTCATTGACCTTCAACAGCGTTACCGCCGCGCCGCGCCGCTCCTCGTCTTCCACAACCAGGCCAAACAGCCGGTTGCGGTCCACCCATTCGTTTACCAGCCTGCGGTTCGCTGCCGAGCGCTTGTTCAGTTCGTCGACCGAGCCAACCCGCCGTTCGGTCTGCAGGAGTCCAAAGGTCGTCTCGGCAAACGCCAGGGCGCTATAGGTGTTGATGACACCGCCGAGCATCTTGTCTTCCTCAGCGTCATAGAAGGGGCCGGCATCGACGGACCGCTTGCTGCTGAACGGCTGCCGGGGATTGATTGGCGGCGCAATCTTCAGCTGCCTTGGAATTGCCCACGACGGATTGCTCTGGTTGCGCTCGATCAATGCCAGAGCCGCCGGCGTGAAGGATGCGACGAAGTAACCGGATATACCGCCAATCGCTTTCTGGAACGGCATGAACAAGCAGCACTTGGCCATCACCGCCCGGACGACATCGGGTTCCCAAGGCATCGCCCCCAGCATGGACGTCGCGTCGAACACGGCATGACGGTTTTCCGGATCGGCGTCCAACCATGCCAGAAGTTCCGCAATCTCCTCCTTGGTGTATGAATTCGCACCGGTTGTTTCGTGACCTACGCCAATGAAGATCGAGACGCCGAGTTCGGCGAGCGCCTTTGCCGAAGGGATTGCTCCCTCGCGTTTGGCAAAGTGGATCCTGCTCTCGTCGCCCTTCTCCGCGAAGCGATGCATCTCGATGAGCTGGGTCGCCCAGGATTGCCTGAAGAAACCGGAACCGCCGGCGCCATCACTTTCGGGGCGCGGCGTGTCCACGTAGACCCGCTGGCTCGCGTCATTTGCATTGAGGAGGTGCTGCACGCATACGGTATAGCCGCTGTGTCCGCCGCCCAGGCCCACTGCTATCCTGTTCGACTTGGGGAACGCGAAATACCGATGGATGGCCCGCATCATATCGAGCAGGATCTTATCCGCCGGGTAACCGCGATGCATGCTGCGCGAAAGCTCAGCGGTCGTGAAGGCGCCGATATCCTTGCCGGTGTCATCGTATTTCCGGTACGTGCTCTCTATCCATTTGTCGAATTCATACCGCCGCAGCCTGCTGTCGGCCTCGTCCGTCGTTGCATCGGTGATCGGGCCGACTCCGAAAAACGGATTTGTCGGCAGCGAAGGGGCGCCGCCTTCGGTGCGTTTCATTGCTTCGAGCCGATGAGCGAAAAGGTCTGAATCGGAAATCATCTCTAACCTCTGTGTTGGGGTAGGGTACTGCTCCCGTCGTTCGTGATCGTCGAAACGGACATTCGTTGCGGCCGAATGTCCAATCTCGATCCCGGATCGGGCAGTTGCTCCGCCGACAATGTTGGACAATTCGACGTCCCAGGTGGTGCAAATTGCGACATGAGATGCTCGAGTCGCCCGGAGGCACGCATTTTCATGCACGCTTCCAGGCCATGACCCTACAGGTGAAGCGCGGGTTGACCTGCACCGCGGCTCTTAAAAGAGGAGCGGCCAATCCCGAGATTGGCCGCTGATTGGTATCGGGCGGGACTATTTCGCTGCTTCCGGCGCAAGTCCGGCGGCATTGGTCGCGGTAGCGGAAGTCGGCGTCCTTCGCGGCGCCCGTCCCTCCTCGAGTTCGTCGAGAAGCGCGTGCCACAGCGAGACGCAGAGTCCGACCATGACCAGCAGGAATGGGGCCGCGGCTATGATCGAGGCGGTCTGCAGGCCCTGAAGCCCGCCCATGACGAGCAGCACCGAGGCGGAAGCGCCGGCCAGCACGCCCCAGAGCACGACGACGCCGGGTTTCGGCTCGAGAGTGCCGCGCGAGGACAGCATTCCCATCACCACCGAGCCTGCATCCGCGCCCGAGATGAAGAAGATCGCGACGAGGAAAATGGCGATCAGCGACGTCAGCCAGGCGAACGGATATTGCGCGAGCAGAGCAAAGAGCGAAACGGCCGCGCCCTGGTTGTTGACCGCATCGACGATACCGCCGGCGCCGAAGAGTTCGGAATGAAGCGCAGTGCCGCCCATGATCGTGAACCAGATGAAGGTGACGCCACTCGGGATCAACAGAACGCCGATGACGAATTCGCGGATCGTGCGGCCGCGCGAGATGCGGGCGATGAACACGCCGACGAACGGCGCCCAGGAAACCCACCAGGCCCAGTAGAAGATCGTCCAACTGCCGAGCCATTTGCCGTCGCTGAACGCCGCGGTACGGAACGACATGTTCACGATGTCGCTGAGATAGAACCCAAGCGATTCCGTGAAGGTATTGAAGATGAAGATCGTCGGACCGATAAAGAGCAGGAAGGCCAGCAGCAGAACGGCGACGATCATGTTCATGTTGGAGAGGAACTGAATTCCCTTGCCCACGCCCGAGACGGCCGAGAGGATGAACAGCACGGTCATGACGCCGATGATGGTGAGCGCGATACCATTCGAAACGCCCGTGCCCCAGAGGAAATTCATGCCGCTGTTGATCTGCTGGGCCCCGAGACCGAGCGATGTGGCGGTTCCGAACAGCGTCGCGATCAAGGCAAGCACGTCGATCGCCTTGCCGATCGGGCCGCTCGCCGCCTCTCCCAGGATCGGCGTGAAGGCGGCGGAGATCAGGTTCGGCTTGCCCTTCCGGAACGTGAAATAGGCGATCGCTAGGCCGACGACCGCATAGATGGCCCAGGGGTGTAGGGCCCAGTGGAAATACGAATATTTCATTGCGACGAGAGCCGCTTCCAGGCTCTTCGGCGCTGCCTGTCCGTGCGGCGGGCTTGCGAAATGAAAGATCGGTTCGGCGACGCCCCAGAACATCAGCCCGATGCCCATGCCGACGCTGAACATCATGCAGATCCAGGATGCGGTGCGGAATTCCGGCCGCTCGTCGTCCTGTCCAAGCCGGATCTTGCCGAGGCGGCTCACGGCCAGGAAGAGTGCGAAAATCAGGAAGCCGGCCGACGAGACCACGAAGCCCCAGCCGAAATCGTCGATGATCGTGTCGAGAACCACCTTCGAGATCGAGGACAGGTTGTCGGGGAATATCGTCCCCCAACCGACAAATCCCAGGATGATGAACATCGCCGGCCAGAAGACGGCCGGGTCGATCCCACCAGGTCGTGATTGCTCCATTTGTTGGTCCTCCCAGTTGATTTCCAGACTTGCTTGCTTATGCGATCAAGCGCGCTCCATCTCCGGCCAGAGCCGGCTGCAAAAACGCGCGCAGCTTTGCCACTCAGGCTGCCTTGCTCATGGCCGACAGCACGTCGGCCACGGTCTCGCCAAAGGAAGACGGCGTCGGCACGATGGTGACCCCGGCGCTCTTCAGGATTTCGACCTTTTCCTGGGCCGATTCTCCGAAGGCGGAGATGATCGCGCCGGCATGCCCCATGCGGCGGCCCTTCGGAGCCGAGAGCCCGGCGATGTAGGCAATCAGCGGCTTCTTCATATTGTCGCGCGCCCAAAGGGCTGCTTCCGCCTCCTGCGGGCCGCCGATCTCGCCGATCATCAGCACCGCATCCGTGCCCGGATCCTTCTCGAAGAGTTCCAGCATGTCCTTGAAGGACGAACCGTTGACCGGATCGCCGCCGATGCCGATCGAGGTCGACACGCCGATGCCGAGCGCCTTCATCTGGCTTGCGGCCTCATAGCCGAGCGTTCCCGAACGGCCGACGATGCCGATGCGGCCAGGCAGGTAGATCGAGCCCGGCATGATGCCCATCATCGCCTCTCCGGGCGTGATCATGCCGGCGCAGTTCGGCCCGATCAGGGTCATGCGATCCTCGAAGCGGTAACGCCTCATGTATCGCTTGACCCTGATCATGTCCTGGGAGGGAATGCCGTCGGTGATGCAGACGCAGAGCCGGATGCCGGCATCCGCTGCTTCCATGATCGAGTCGGCGGCAAAGGGCGGCGGCACGAAAATGATCGAGGCATCGGCGCCGGTTTCCTGCACGGCACCCTTCACCGTGTTGAAGACCGGCATGCCGAGATGGGCCTGGCCGCCCTTGCCGGGGGTGACGCCGCCGACAACGTTGGTGCCGTAGCGCTTCATGTCCTCGGCATGGAAGCTGCCGATTTTGCCGGTGAAGCCCTGGACGATGACGCGGGTGTTCCTGTCGAGCAGAATGGACATGTAAACCTCCCTCAAGCAGCCTTGTTGGCGGTGTAGGAACGCCATGCGCCGACCGCCTTGTCGGCGGCTTCGGCAAGCGTTTCCGCGATGATGATGTTTTCGCCCGACTCGGCGAGGATGCGCCGGCCCTCCTCCATGTTGGTGCCGGAGAGGCGCACCACGAGCGGCACGGGAACGCCGACTTCCCTCAGTGCCTTGATCACGCCCTCGGCCACCCAGTCGCAGCGGTTGATGCCGGCGAAGATGTTGACGAGGATCGTCTCGACTTGTCTGTCGCGCAGCACGACGCGGAAGGATTTTGCCACCCGGTCGGGCGAGGCGCCGCCGCCGATGTCGAGGAAGTTCGCGGGCTCGCCGCCGGCGATCTTGATCATGTCCATGGTCGCCATGGCCAGGCCCGCACCGTTGATGATGCAGCCGATATTGCCATCGAGCCCGACATAGGAGAGGCCGCGGTCGGACGCATAGGTCTCGCGCGAGTCCTCCTGGCTCTTGTCGCGCATCTCGGCAATATGCGGCCGGCGGAAGAGCGCGTTCTCGTCGAAGCTCATCTTGGCGTCGAGCGCAACGAGATCGCCGCGGCGTGTGACGACCAGCGGATTGATCTCCAGCATCGAGGCGTCATAGTCGACGAAGGCGCGGTAGCAGCCGATGAGCGTCTGGGTGGCGCGGCCGATCAGGGCATTGTCGATGCCCAGCCCGAAGGCGATCTCGCGGGCCTGGAAGTCCTGCATGCCGACGCCCGGATCGACGGTGGCGCGGATGATCGAGTCCGGCTCGGCCTCGGCAATCTCCTCGATCTCCATGCCGCCCGAGGACGAGGCGACGATCATGATCCGCTCGGATTTTCGGTCGAGCACGAAACCGATATAGATCTCGCGCGCGATATCCATCGCCTCCTCGACATAGAGACGGCTGACGAGCTTGCCCTGCGGTCCGGTCTGGTGCGTCACGATCGTCCGGCCGAGCATGGAGTCGGCGGCGTCGACGATCTCGTGATCGGTCGAGCAGAGCTTGATGCCGCCCGCCTTGCCGCGCGCGCCGGAATGGATCTGCGCCTTGACCACCCAGCGGTCGCCGCCGATCTCTCTGGCACGATAGGCCGCCTGTTCGGGGCTATAGGCGAGACCGCCCCGCGGGATGTGGATCTGGTAGCGGGAGAGAAGTTCCTTGGCCTGGTATTCGTGAATGTCCATGTCTTTACCCTCTCAGCGGCCGGCGGTGATGGCGTCATGGGTGGCGAGCACGTTGCGCGCCATGCGCTCGGATGCGGCGTCGATCATCTTGCCGTCGAGCGAGGCGGCGCCCTTGCCCTGGCTCTCGGCCACCTTCAGTGCCTCGATGATGCGGCGGGCGCGATCGACCTCCTTTTCCGGCGGCGAGAAGATTTCATTGGCGAGCGCGATCTGGCTTGGATGGATCGCCCATTTCCCCTCGATGCCGAGGGCGGCGGCGCGGCGTGCGGCCGCCTTGTAGCCATCCGGATCGGAGAAATCACCGAAGGGACCGTCAATGGCACGCAGGCCATAGGCGCGGCAGGCGACCGTCATGCGCGACAGGCCGAAATGCCACTGGTCGCCCGGGTAATCAGGGTTGAGACCGCCGATATTGACGGTGCGCGCCTTCAGGCTCGCGGCATAGTCGGCGACGCCGAAATGCAGCGCTTCGAGGCGTCCGCCATAGGCGGCGATCGCTTCGACACTGGCCATGCCGAGGGCGGTCTCGATCAGCGCCTCCAGGCCGACGCGGGTCTTGTGGCCCTTGGCGATTTCGATCTGGTTGACCATCGCCTCGACCATGTAGAGGTCGGCGGGCACGCCGACCTTCGGCACCAACAGCGTGTCGATCCGGTCGCCGGCCTGCTCCATGAGGTCGACGACGTCGCGATACATGTAATGGGTGTCCAGGCCATTGATGCGGACCGAGATCGTCTTGCCGCGGGCGCGCCAGTCGATCTGGTTCAGCGCTGCGACGATATTGGCGCGGGCGCGCTCCTTGTCCGGCGGTGCCACCGCATCCTCGATGTCGAGGAAGATGTAGTCGGCGTCCGAATTGGCGGCCTTCTCGATCATATCGGGGTTCGAGCCCGGTACGGCGAGTTCGCTGCGCTGCAGACGAAGCCGGCGGAGATGGTTGATCGTATGGCTCATGAATTCCTCCCCTTGCTGAGCTCAGGCTGCCTCGGCCGTCGCCGTCGCGGCGGCTGAGCGGAACTGGCGGATCGCAGCTCCGACACCCACGCCCGGCTCGATCTTCACGCCGCAGTCGAGCAGCGTCAGTTCGGCGGCCGAAAGGGCGCCGAGCACCATGACTTCGTTCAGCGAACCGAGATGGCCGATGCGGAAGACCTTGCCCGCCACCTTGCTGAGCCCGCTGCCGAGCGAGGTGTTGTAGGTTCTGTAGGCGTGGCGGATGACCTCCACGCCATCGACGCCTTCCGGCAGACGGATCGCCGAAACGGTGTCGGAATGCCACTTCGGCTCGGTCGCGCAGAGCTTCAGGCCCCAGGCGGAGACCGCCGCACGCACGCCGTCGGCAAGGTGATGGTGGCGGGCGAAGATATTCTCGAGGCCTTCCTCGAAGATCAGGTCGAGCGCGGCACGCAGACCGCGCAGGAGCTGTGTCGGCGGCGTATAGGGGAAATAGCCGGTGTCGTTGGTCTTGATCATGTCCTCGAAGGAGAAGTAGCAGCGCATGTGGCGCGCGGTTTTCGCGGCGTCGAGCGCCTTCTGGCTGACCGAGAGGAAGCCGAGGCCGGCGGGCAGCATGAAGCCCTTCTGCGAGCCGGACACGGCGCAATCGACGCCCCATTCATCCTGGCGGAAGTCGATCGAACCGATCGAGGAGACGCCATCGACGAAGAGGAGTGCCGGGTGACCGCAGGCGTCGAGCGCGGCGCGCACCGCGGCGACATCCGACGTCACGCCGGTCGCGGTTTCATTATGCGTCACGAAGACGGCCTTGATCTTGTGCGCCTTGTCGGCGGCGAGCCGCTCGGCGTAGAGCTCGACCGGCACGCCGGTGCCCCATTCCCGGTCGAGGCAATCGACCTCGAAGCCGAGGCGCTCGGCCATGTCGACCCAGAGATGCGAGAATTGGCCGAAGCGGCTCATCAGCACCTTGTCGCCGGGGGAGAGCACATTGGTCATCGCCGCTTCCCAGGCGCCGGTGCCGGACGAGGGATAGATGAAGACGCGGCCGTTCCGGTTCTTGAAGACCTTCTTGACGTCGGCGAAAAGCGGCAAGGTCAGCTCCGGAAAGCGAGGGGAGCGCATGTCTTCCATCGGCAGGTTCATCGCCTGGCGAACCTGCTCGGGAATGTTGGTGGGGCCTGGAATGAAGAGATGGTTGTAGCCTGACATCGTTCCTCCAATGGCTGCGTCCGCGGACGGCGTTTCCTCGGCGCCAAAGCTGCCTTTCGGGCCATCGCCGCACAACACTCCCTCAGGCAGAAAAGAATGCCGGATGGGCAGCCCTGGGGCGGCCCCGATGGGTGGTTGCCGGGAAGGGATGGGTAGGGGAGGACCTACCCGCAGGTAGTCTCAAGCCGGGTTGCGCCGGCGTTCCTTGGCGTAAATGGCCACGGCCATGGCGCGATTGCGCACTTCGAGCTTATCGTAGAGGTTTTTGAGGTGGTATTTCACCGTATTCTCGGAAATGCCGGTGCGGCTGGCGATCTGCGTGTTCGACCAGCCATTGGCGAGCATGCCGAGCAGTTCGGTCTCGCGCGCGGTGAGTTGCTGAAACGGCGTGTTGGAGATCTTCGAGAGCGCCGTATAGGGAATGCAGATCCGGCCCTTGATCACGGCGGTCAGCGTCGCGAAGAGAATTTCCGGATCCTCGAAATGATAGCAAAGGCCGTTTACCCCGAGCCGGATCGTCTCGTTGACGACGGCGGGATTGTTGGTATCGGCAAAGAGCACGATCTTCGGATCGAAGCCGAGACGGCCGATATCCGCCAGCACGTCCGGAGCATCGGCATCTTCGAGCTGCCAGGAGAGCAGCACGCAATCGGCTTCGACCAAGGCAAGTTTCTCGCAAAGTTCGGCCGATGTACGCGCAGTATCGACGATGAAAAAGCGGGCATTTTCGGAAAACAATCCACGCAGGGCAGATATGACGAGCGGATTGCGTTCCGCGATCAGAACACGCCCTACCGCCTCCGGCGGCACGGATGAAACCATGCGTTCTCTCCCATTGACGACAAACCTCTTAGAGGAAACTAACATTTGAGGTCGCGCTCTGGTCACTGCGGAGCGACGGAACATATTCAAATAGCCCGCTCTGGCGGGTCTGCGGCGCTGGTTGCTCAAGCTCTGTCCCGGCGCTGGTTGTAGGCAGGCAGGTAGGTTTCAGCCCCTCCGTTGATATGTCACAGAAATATTCGTAATCGCTGTTGAATTGTGACATAATTTGCTCTATATATCTGACCGATCGGTCGGTTAATGAAAGTAGCCGGCCCAGTCGGGAGGAAATGCATGTCCGAAGCTTTCGGCTGCGACGCGGTACCGATCCGGGTTGGCCGATATGGCCGCGCGCCCTTCGTCAGCCCAAGGCTCACGGCGGCCTACGGTGTTGATTCCATGTCGGAGACGGCGGACAATGTTGCGGAGGATTTCGGCGTCAGTCGCGCCGACCAGGATGCCGGCGTCTTCGCCGACGACCTTGTTCCGGTCCTGGCCGATGAGGCGCCCCATGTGAATCCGAACGGCGGCGCCATCGCGATCGGTCACCCGCTCGGCATGTACGGCGTGCGGCTGGTGACGACGGCCGCCTATCAGCTGCATCGCCAGGGGTGGCCGTTATGCGCTGTGCATGACGTGCATCGGCGTCGGCCAGGGCATCGCCATCATTCTCGAGCGCGTCTGACGGAGGAGTAGGACCATGTATGCGCAAATGGTGAAAACCGACGCGGCCCGCGTCAAGTCGCTCGACGACATGGCGCCCGAGGAGCGCGCCTTCCAGGAGCGCATCGATGCCGGGCAGAAGATCGAGCCCAAGGAGTGGATGCCGGAGGGCTACCGCAAGACATTGGTGCGGCAGATCAGCCAGCATGCCCATTCGGAAATTGTCGGCCAGCTCCCGGAAGGCAACTGGATCACCCGCGCGCCGACACTGGAACGCAAGGCGATCCTGCTCGCCAAGGTCCAGGACGAGGCCGGCCACGGACTCTACCTCTATTGCGCTGCCGAGACGCTCGGGATCAGCCGCGACGAGATGTACGAGCAGCTGCACAGCGGCAAGGCGAAATATTCGTCGATTTTCAATTATCCGACACTCTCCTGGGCCGACATCGGCGCCATCGGCTGGCTGGTCGACGGCGCTGCGATCATGAACCAGGTGCCGCTGCAGCGCTGCTCCTACGGGCCCTATGCGCGCGCCATGGTCCGCATCTGCAAGGAGGAGAGCTTCCATCAGCGCCAGGGCTTCGACATCCTCGCGAAGATGGTGAAGGGCACGCCGGCCCAGAGGGCGATGGTGCAGGATGCACTTGACCGCTGGTGGTGGCCGTCGCTGATGATGTTCGGCCCCTCGGACGACGCTTCCATCCATTCGGCCCAGTCTATGGTCTGGAAGATCAAGCAGAACTCGAATGACGAACTCCGCCAGAAGTTCGTCGACCAGACCGTGCCGCAGGCGGAATATCTCGGCCTGACGGTCCCCGACCCGGACCTCAAATGGAACGAGAAGAAGGGCGGCTACGATTTCGGCGAGCCGGACTGGAAGGAGTTCTTCGAGGTGATCGCCGGCAACGGCCTCTGCAATGCCGAACGCCTCGGCGCACGCCGGAAGGCCTGGGACGACGGAGCATGGTTCCGCGACGGACTGACGGTGCACGCCGAGAAGGCCTCGGCCCGCCGCGCCGCAAAAACGGCCGCTGCGGAATAGGCGCAGGAATTTGGGAGCGAGAAACGATGTCCAGCGAATGGCCCCTCTGGGAGGTCTTCATCCGCGGCCAGCATGGCCTCAATCATCGCCACGTCGGCAGCCTGCATGCGCCGGACGCAGAGATGGCGATCAACAACGCGCGTGACGTCTACACCCGTCGCAACGAGGGCGTCAGCATCTGGGTCGTGCGTTCGAGCGACATCACCGCGAGTTCACCCTCCGACAAGGGGCCGCTCTTCGAGCCGTCCAATTCGAAGGTCTACCGCCACCCGACTTTCTTCGACATTCCCGACGAAGTGGGGCACATGTGATGGCGACTGCGATCATAGTGGAAGCGGCCGTCGACCGTGCGGCGCTGTTCGAATTCCTGCTGAGGATGGGCGACAATGCGCTGATCCTCGGCCATCGCCTCTCGGAATGGTGCGGCCATGCACCCGCTCTCGAAGAGGACATTGCCCTTGCCAACACGGCGCTCGACCTCATCGGCCAGACGCAGCTCTGGCTCGGACTTGCTGGCGAGGTCGAGGGCCGTGGCCGCAGCGCGGACGATCTTGCCTATCTCCGCGACGCACGCGAATTCCGTAATCTCCTGCTTACCGAACGGCCGAACGGTGATTACGGCAAGACGATGATGCGCCAGTTCCTGTTCGACGCGTGGCACTATGTCGTCCTGAAGGCGCTGCGCGCTTCGTCAGACGCGCGTATCGCCGAGATCGCCGAGAAGGCGTCGAAGGAAGTGTCCTACCACCTCGAACGCAGCCGCGATCTGGTGATCCGCCTCGGCGATGGAACGGCGGAAAGCCAGGCCCGCATGCAGGAGGCGCTCGACGACCTGTGGCCCTACACCGGCGAAATGTTCGTCAGCGAAACCTCCGACGAGCCGCTTGGCGCGGCCGGTATGGCACCGGAGCCGCAAAGCCTGAAGGCCGAGTGGGATGCGCTGGTCGCCGAAGCGCTTTCGGAGGCGACGCTGAAAAAGCCGGCCGATGGCCATATGCACAAGGGTGGCAAGCGCGGCATCCATACGGAGCATCTCGGCTATATCCTCGCCGAATTGCAGTTCCTGCAGCGCGCCTATCCGGGCGCCACCTGGTAGGGGAGATGACGGTGGTGACTGCGACACGGCCCTCGGTCAAGGAAATCTGGCACTGGCTCGCCGAGGTGCCGGACCCGGAGATCCCTGTTGTCTCGGTCACCGATCTCGGCATCGTCCGGGATGTCGCGTGGGATGGCGACACGCTGGTCGTGACGGTGACGCCGACCTATTCGGGCTGTCCCGCCACGACGGTCATCAACATCGATATCGAACAGGCGCTCAGCGACAAGGGGATAGAAAGCGTTCGGCTCGAACGTCGGCTCTCGCCGGCCTGGACCACGGATTGGATCAGCACCGAGGCGCGCCGGAAGCTCAATGATTATGGCATTGCGCCGCCGATCGACGGCACCGCTGCCGATGGCCGGCTGCTCAAGCGGATCGAGCGCCTCTCCGGCGGCTCGGACTTGACGATTGCCTGTCCCCGCTGCGGCTCCACCCGGACCGAGAAGATCAGCCAGTTCGGCTCGACCCCCTGCAAGGCGAATTATCGCTGCCGCGACTGTCTCGAACCCTTCGACTATTTCAAGTGCATCTGACGCAATGCCAGGAGTGAGGCCGCTTAAATGGCACGATTCCATCCGCTTCAAGTCACCGAGGTCCGGCGCGAAACCCGCGATGCCGTGGTCGTCACGCTTCAGCCGCGCGAGGAGGACCGGGCCGCCTTCGATTTCACGCAGGGGCAATATCTGACCTTCCGCCGCCTGTTCGACGGTGAGGAACTGCGCCGCTCCTATTCGATCTGCACCGGAAAGGACGAAGGCGTGCTGAAGGTCGGCATCAAGCGGGTCGACGGCGGCTGCTTCTCCACCTGGGTCAACGAGGAGCTCAAGCCCGGCGAGACGCTGGAGGCGATGCCGCCGACGGGGGCCTTCTTCACGCCGATCGAGCCGGAGGTGGCAAAACACTATCTCGGCTTTGCCGGCGGCAGCGGCATCACGCCGATCCTGTCGATCATCAAGACGACGCTTGCGCGCGAGCCGCGGGCGCAGTTCACGCTGGTCTATGCCAACCGCCACGTCAGCTCGATCATGTTCCGCGAGGAGCTCGAAGACCTCAAGAACATCTATCTTGGGCGATTTGCGGCACTGCATGTCCTCGAGAGCGAAGCCCAGGATATAGACCTCTTCACCGGACGGATCGACACGCAGAAATGCGAAGCGCTGTTCCGCAGTTGGATCGACCTGAAGTCGGTCGACACCGTCTTCATCTGCGGCCCGGAGCCGATGATGCTGGCGATCGCCGCGGCGCTTCGCGCGCATGGCCTTCGCGACGAGCAGATTAAGTTCGAGCTGTTCGCCTCCTCTCAGCCCGGCCGTGCGCGTCGCAAGGTGGCAAGCGCCGACGGTGCCGACAGGCGCGCAACATGCGAGGCGACCGTCACCCTCGATGGCACGACGCGCATGTTCAGCTTTCCGAAAGAGGGGCAGAGCCTCCTCGAAGCCGCGATCGAAAACAGGATGGATGCCCCCTACGCCTGCAAGGCGGGCGTCTGTTCCACCTGCCGCGCCAAGGTGATCGAGGGCGAGGTGGAGATGGAGACCAACCATGCGCTGGAGGATTACGAGGTTGAGCAGGGTTATGTGCTGACCTGCCAGTGCTATCCGCTGAGCGACCGGATCGTCGTCAGCTACGACCAGTGAGCGGCCGACCGCCGGGAGGAAGCCATGTCCGGTTCAAAGTCCGATTCGATGTTCGACACGATGCCGATCGAGGACTATCTCGCCCAGGGCGGCGTGCTCACCTCGCCGGACAATGTGCCGCCGCGCTATCGCGGCGAGCTTATGCGGCTGATGGCGAGCTTCGTCGACAGCGAACTCGCCGGTTCGGCCGGCTTCGCCGATGTCATCAACGATGCTCCGGGGATCAAGGAGCGCATCGCGGCGGCGCTGATCGTGTTGGAGAAAGCCGATCACGCCGGCAGGGTGCTCGAGATCATGGGCAGCTTCGGGGCCGATACGGCCCGCTATGCGGTCCACCATCCCTGGGCCGCCAGGCTTCCCCGCGATGCCGATATCGGCGCAGAGCGCCGGGGCGGCGATATGCGGCTTTCGGTGCTGCACTACCCGCTCCAAGGTTGGGTCGACGCGGTCGTCATGAACGTGCTGATGGGAAAGGCGGTCGTCATCCAGCTTGGCGAACTGGTGCGCGTCTCCTACCAGCCGCTTGCCGAAGTATTCCGGGCGATCCTGCCGCGCGAGACACGCCACGCCGAGCTCGGGGTCGAGGGGCTGCTGCGCATCGCCGCGTCGGAGGAGGGGCAGCGCGCGGCGCGGCAAGCGGTTTCCTATTGGCGGCCGCGGGTGGCGGCGAGTTTCGGTCTCGCCGGCTCGGCGCGCTACGAGATGCTCGCCCGCCTCGGTCTCCGCCATACGCCCAATGAGACTTTGCTCGCCGAATGGCAGGGCGTGATCGACGCTCAGCTTGCCGCACTGAAATTGAACTGACGGAAGGAAGACGCGATGAACGCAATGGCAGACCGCCCGCGCCGACTCGAAAGCTATGTCGGCGGCGTCTGGACGAGGGGTGCGAAGGACGGCGTGGTCCTGCTCGATGCCGCGACCGGCGCCCCGGTGGCGCTGATCGATTCCACCGGCATCGACTTTGCCGCCGCACTCGCCTATGGCCGCGAAAAGTCCGGCCCGGCGCTCCGTCGCATGTCGTTCCATCAGCGAGCGGCGATGCTGAAGGCGCTTGCCCAGGCGCTGATGGAACGCAAGGACGAGTTCTATGCGCTTTCGACCGCCACCGGCGCCACCCGCACGGATAGCTGGATCGACATCGAAGGCGGCATCGGCACGCTGTTCTCCTATGCCTCGAAGGGCAGGCGCGAGCTGCCGAATAGCCGCGTGCTCGTCGACGGCGAGGTCGAGGCCCTGTCGCGCGACGGTACGTTTTCGGCCCGGCACATCTTGACGCCGCTCGAAGGCGTGGCGGTCCACATCAACGCCTTCAACTTCCCCTGCTGGGGCATGCTCGAGAAGCTCGCGCCGACGCTGCTGGCCGGCATGCCGGCGATCGTGAAACCGGCGAGCCAGACCGCCTACCTCACGGAGCTGATGGTGCGGCGGATGGTGGAGACGGGTTTTTTGCCGGAAGGAGCCGTACAACTCGTCTGCGGCTCCACCGGCGATCTCCTCGATCATGTCGACGGCCAGGACGTCGTCACGTTCACCGGCTCGGCCGTGACCGGGCGCAAGCTGAAGACGCATCCCGCGATCGTCGAGAATTCCGTCCGCTTCACCATGGAGGCCGACAGCCTCAATGCGGCCGTTCTCGGTCTCGACGCGGGTCCCGGAACGGAGGAGTTCGAACTCTTCGTCAAGGAGGTTGCCCGCGAGATGACGGCGAAGGCCGGGCAGAAATGCACCGCCATCCGCCGCGTCATCGCCCCGCGTGCCCATTGCGATGCGCTCATCGCCGCCCTCGGCGAGCGGCTCGGCAAGGTCGCGCTCGGCAACCCGGGCGATGAGCGCGTCAAGATGGGGCCGCTTGCAAGCCTCGGGCAGCGCGAGGAGGTGCGGGCCCGCATCCGTGATCTCGCCGCCGATGCGGAACTCGTCGTCGGCGATCCCTCAAGGCCACTGGTTGTGTCGGGTGACCCGGAAGCGGGCGCCTTCCTCAATCCGGTTCTTCTCTATTGTGACAGACCGGGGGCAGCCCGGGCGGTTCACGATGTCGAGGCTTTCGGTCCGGTCAGCACCGTCATGCCTTACGACACCGCGGACGAGGCGGTCGAGCTCGTGAAGCGCGGCAAGGGCAGCCTCGTCACCTCCGTCTTCACCAACGACTCTCGCATTGCCGAGGAACTGGTGCTCGGCGTCGCACCGTTCCACGGCCGCGTAATGATCGGCAATCGCCTGAGCGCGAAGTCTTCGACCGGGCATGGTTCGCCGCTGCCCGGTCTCGTCCATGGCGGGCCGGGCCGGGCCGGCGGCGGCGAAGAACTTGGGGGCATGCGCGGCGTCAAGCATTACATGCAGCGCACGGCCGTCCAGGGCGCGCCGGCGCTGCTTTCGGCAGTCACCGGCCGCTGGGTCGAGGGCGCCGGGGCGCGGACCGACGGAGAACATCCGTTCCGCAAGTCGCTTGCCGAGCTCCGGATCGGCGACCAGCTGGTGACGGCGACCCGCACGGTGACGCTCGCAGATATCGAGCATTTTGCCAACTTCACCGGCGATACCTTCTACGCCCATATGGACGAGGAAGCCGCACGCGCCAATCCGTTCTTCGACGGACGTGTCGCGCATGGCTATCTGATCGTCTCCTTCGCGGCCGGCCTGTTCGTCGATCCCGCACCGGGGCCGGTGCTGGCCAACTATGGCGTCGACAACCTGCGCTTCCTGACGCCGGTCTATCCCGGCGACACGCTGCAGGTCCGGCTCACCTGCAAGGAGATCAATCCGCGGATCAATGCCGAACATGGCGAGGTGCGCTGGGACTGCCGCGTCACCAACCAGACCGGCGCCACCGTTGCCGAGTACGACGTGCTGACGATG
Organism: Sinorhizobium fredii USDA 205; assembly: GCF_001461695.1. Classification (GTDB taxonomy): domain Bacteria; phylum Pseudomonadota; class Alphaproteobacteria; order Rhizobiales; family Rhizobiaceae; genus Sinorhizobium; species Sinorhizobium fredii. Next base: position 26,531 of record NZ_AUTC01000156.1, read on the forward strand.
GTCGCGAAGACAAGAGGCTGAAGAGGTTGGCGGAACCCGGCAACGCGGATGCTGATACCCCCTCTGCCCGGCAGGCAGACGGGGCGTCCCTCGCACCGGTTAAGTCCAAGATCAGCGTACCGCCTTGATACCTTCAAGAATCAGTGTCGTGGCGACGTCGGCATATTCGTCGCGGCTGATCGGGCCGTCTGGCCGGAACCACATATAGACCCAGTTCATCATGCCGAAGAGCGACATGGTGACCGGCATCAAGAGCGGCCGATCCTTGTTGAGGTCCGGATTGATGTCGTTGAGAACGCTTGAGAATCGCTTGACGATGCGCCGCTCGATGGCATGGACCTCCGCCATCTGCTCCGGCGAAAGCGCGCTCGTACCGTTCAATTGAACCTTGTGCTGGTCGTCGGCATCGCGGTAGTTTTCGAGGACCTGGCGCACCAGCAGGCGCAACCGCTCCCCGGGAGCCAGCTCGGGTCGGTCGGCAGCTTCAATTGCCGCGTCGAGCTCGGCCAGATGGGTGCGGACGATGTCGAAAATCAGCGCATCCTTGCTCGGATAGTAATGATAGAGCAGGGCCTTGGAGACGTTGCTGTGCGCGGCGATCTGCGCCATCGAGGCCTTTTCCATGCCCATCTCGGCGAAGACCGCGGCGGCGCTCGCCAGAATGCCACGCTGTTTTTCCTCAAAATCGATTGCGCGCGTTCGTGCCATGTTGATCCTGCTAACTCTGTACCTGTTCAATTCCACGAATAAGGGAGGACCGTAAAGTCCTCCCGCAAAGAACGTCCAAGACCGTCCGTCCGGCGCTCATTCCTTCGGCCGGTTGTCGACCACCCGTTTCGCCTTTCCCTCCGAGCGGGCAACGCCGCCCGGATCATGTATCGTGATCGTCGTGCTGACGCCGACGACGCTCTTGATATGGTGGGCGAGTTCCTTTGCCGACCCCGCTCGGGCCGCTTCATCGGCTGCTTCCAATGTGCATTCGACATGGACCGTCATGTCGTCCATGCGCCCGGAGCGGGTCAGCTCGATCTGGAAATGCGGCGCCAGGCCGCTGCATTTGAGGATCTGCTCCTCGATCTGGGTCGGGAAGACGTTGACGCCGCGCAGGATCATCATGTCGTCCGAGCGGCCGGTAATCTTCTCGAGGCGACGCATCGAGCGCGCCGTGCCGGGGAGAAGCCTCGTCAGGTCGCGGGTGCGGTAGCGGATCATCGGCAGACCTTCCTTGGTGAGGGTCGTGAAGACCAGTTCGCCCATCTCGCCGTCGGGCAGGACTTCGCCGGTCTCCGGATCGATGATTTCCGGGTAGAAGTGGTCCTCCCAGACATGCAGCCCATCTTTCGTTTCGACGCATTCATTGGCGACGCCCGGCCCGATCACCTCCGAAAGTCCGTAGATATCGACCGCATGCATGTCGAAGGCCTGCTCGATCTCCTCGCGCATGGCGTTGGTCCAGGGTTCGGCGCCGAAGATGCCGACGGCCAGCGAGCTGTGGCGCGGGTCCTTTCCCTGGCGACGGAATTCGTCGAGGATGGAGAGCATGTAGGACGGGGTGACCATGATGATGCGCGGCTTGAAGTCGGCGATCAGCGTCACCTGCCGTTCGGTCATGCCGCCGGAGATCGGCACGACGGTGCAGCCGAGCCTTTCGGCGCCATAATGCGCTCCGAGCCCGCCGGTGAAGAGGCCATAGCCATAGGACACGTGGACGATGTCGCCCGGCCTGCCGCCGGAGGCGCGGATGGAGCGGGCAACGACCGTCGCCCAGGTATCGACATCGTTCAGCGTATAGCCGACGACGGTCGGCTTGCCGGTGGTCCCCGACGAGGCATGAATGCGGCAGATCTTCTCGCGCGGAACGGCGAACATGCCGAAGGGATAGGTGTCGCGCAGATCCTGCTTGGTGGTGAACGGAAATTTCGAAAGATCGGCGAGCGTCTTCAGGTCGGACGGATGCACGCCGGCGTCATCGAAGCGGGCGCGGTAGAAGGGCGAGTTCTCATAGGCATGGTTGAGCGACCACTTCATGCGCTGCAGCTGGAGCGAGGCGATCTCGTCGCGCGATGCGGTTTCGATCGGCTCGAGATCGCCGCGACGGGGCGAGAGGTCTTCCATCAAATATCTCCTCCGGTTTTGGGCACTGCCCCCTCTGGCAGGCCAGAGGGGGTTTTCGATCATTCGATGTCTGACTGAGGGATCTCCTCCAGCGGCACGTGGTTGCCCTTGACCGTCCGCGAATGGCCGCGGAACTCGGCGATAGGTTCGCCGCGCTGGTTGGTGACGCGGATATCGTAGATGCCGCCGCGGCCGCGCCGCGAGATCTCGCGGGCGTTGGCCGTCAGCCGGTCGCCCTCGAAGGCGGGGGCGATGTAGGTGATCGAGCAGTGCTGGGCGACGGCGCGTTGGTTGTAGCTGTTGCAGGCGAAGGCAAAGGCGGAATCGGCGAGGGTAAAGATGTAGCCGCCATGGCAAGTGCCATGGCCATTGGTCATCTCTGGCGCGATCGTCATCGACAGGGTCGCCTCGCCCGGTGCGATCCGATCAAGCGCCATGCCAAGCCGCTGGGACGCTTGGTCGTCGTCCCACATGACACGGGCACAGGCATCGGCCAGTTCATCGGCGGTCAACCTTGCGGAGTCCATCATCGGCCCTTGAACTCCGGTTTGCGCTTCTCCAGGAAAGCCGCCACGCCCTCGGCATAGTCGGCACTGCAGCCGGCTTCGCGCTGCAGGTCGCGTTCGAGGTCGAGTTGTTCGTCGAGGGAATTGGTGGCGGCCGCGTGGATCGCCCGCTTCGTCAGCCCGAGCCCTTTGGTCGGCCCGGCAGCGAGCCGTGCCGCAAGAGCGGTCGCCTCGTCCATCAGCGCCGCATCGTCGACGGTGCGCCAGATCAAGCCCCAGCTTGCCGCCGTCTCCGCGTCGAGCGGTTCCGCGGTCAGCGCCAATGCCTTGGCGCGGGCTTCGCCGATGAGCCGCGACAGGCTCCATGTTCCGCCGGAATCGGGCACCAGGCCGATCTTCGCGAAGGCCTGGATGAAACGGGCCGAGCGGGCCGCAAGCGTGATGTCGCAGGCGAAGGCGATGTTGGCGCCGGCGCCCGCGGCAACGCCGTTGACGGCGCAGACGACCGGTTTCTCCAGGCTGCGGATCAGCCGCAGCAGCGGATTGTAGAAAGTCTCGATCGTATGGCCGAGGTCGGGCGTGCCACCATTGCGGGGGTCGCGATCGCCGAGGTCCTGGCCGGCGCAGAAACCGCGCCCGGCGCCCGTCAACAAAACGGCGCGGACGTTTTCGTCCGCATGGGCGCGTTCGAGGCCGGCGCGCAGCGCGCGATGCATTTCCTCGTTGAAGGCGTTCAGCTTGTCGGGACGGTTGAGCGTCAGGCGCAGCACGCCGTCTGCAAGCGCCGACAGGACGGTGTCGGATTCGGACATGTTCCCTCCCTGCCGCCAGATCGAGCCGCGGCCGCAAAAAACCCTTGCATAAACCGACCGGTCAGTCAATGATAAATGCGACTGCGGGGGAGGGCTGGCATGAGCGAGCGATAAGATCGGCAGCGCTCGGTAGCCTCCCGGCTACCGGATTTGCCTGTCCGAGAGGGTAAAGACTTGGCCGGGCGGGCCATCTTGGGAGGGATGCTGATATGATCCGAGTAGTCGATCGGGGAATCCGAACATGACCGTCAGCATCGAACAGCGTGGCGAGGTTGCCGTCGTCACCATCGACAATCCGCCCGTCAATGCGCTGTCGCAGGCCGTGCGCCAGGGTCTTCTCGACGCGGTCGAGGCACTCGACGCCGAGGCGTCGGTGAAGGCGGTGGTGCTGACGTGCGCCGGGCGCACCTTCATCGCCGGGGCCGATGTCGGCGAATTCGGCAAGCCGCCGATGCCGCCGCATCTGCCCGATCTCGTCGCGCGGATCGAGCGGGCGAGAAAGCCCTGGGTGGCGGCGATCCATGGCAGCGCGCTCGGCGGCGGTTTCGAAGTGGCGCTCGGCTGCCGCTTTCGCGTCGCGGTTGCCTCGGCAAGCGTCGGACTGCCGGAGGTCCGCCTCGGCCTCGTGCCGGGCGCCGGCGGAACGGTCCGCCTGCCGCGGCTCGCCGGAGTCGAGACGGCGGTCGACATGGTCACCACGGGAGCGCCGATCGGCGCGCGCACGGCCTGTGAGGCTGGACTGGTCGACGCAGTGATCGAGGACGATCTCGTCGCCGGCGCCGTGGCCTTCGCACGCACTGTTCGCGATCGGCCCCTGCCGGACGCGCTTCGCGATCGCCCCGTCGCGGCACCGCCCGCGGGCTTCTGGGAGGCGGCGGCAAAGACGACCGCTGCCCGTGCAAAACGGGAGGAGGCGCCGCTTAGGGCGCTTGCCTGCGTGCGTCGCGCGGCCGAGACGGACTTCGAAACGGCGATCGCCTTCGAGCGCGAAACCTTCCTGGCGCTGCGCGGCTCAGCGCAGGCCGCCGCCCTTCGCCATGTGTTCTTCGCCGAGCGGGCGGCGACGCGTCCGCCGGAGCTTGCCGGGATAACGCCACGCACGATCCGTTCGGCGGCGGTGATCGGCGGCGGCACGATGGGCGCCGGCATTGCCGCGGCGCTCAGCGATGCCGGTCTGCCGGTCGTTCTGGTCGAGCGCGATGATGGCGCGGTCGAACGCGGCCTTGCCAATCTGCGCGCCATCTTCGACGGTGCGGCAAAGCGCGGCCGCATTTCCATTGAGGTGGCTGCCGAGCGGATGGCGGGCGTCATCGGCACGACGGATTACGCGGCACTCGCCGACGTCGATCTGGTCGTCGAAGCCGTCTTCGAGGATCTGGACGTGAAGCGGGACGTCTTTCGACGGCTCGCCACGGTCTGCCGTGCCGATACCGTGCTGGCAACGAACACCTCGTATCTCGACCCGGAGCGGATCGCGGAGGGCATCAGCCGGCCGGACCGCTTCCTGGGCTTGCATTTCTTCAGCCCGGCACAGGTGATGAAGCTGTTGGAAATCGTACCGACGAAGGCGACCGCGCCGGAGGTGGTCGCGGCCGGCTTCGGGCTCGCGCGGACGCTCAACAAGATTCCGGTGCGCGCCGGCATTTGCGACGGCTTCATCGGCAACCGCATCCTCAAGGTGACCCGGGCTCAGGCCGAGCGGCTGTTGCTCTCGGGCGCCACGCCTGCGGCCGTCGATTCCGCCATGCGCGCTTTCGGTCTGCCGATGGGACCGTTCGAGGCGCAGGACCTCGGCGGGCTCGACATCGCGGCGTTCCAGCGCAAGGCGGCTCGCGCGCGCGGCGAGACGTCCTTCGCGCCGATCGCCGATCGCCTCTCAGCGGCCGAGCGCTTCGGGCAGAAGAGCGGCGGTGGCTGGTATGATTACGAGCCCGGCGACCGGACGCCGCGGCCTTCGGATTTTGTCGCGGCGATCATCGCCGAAGAGGCGAAGGACTGGCCTCGGCTGGAGTGGCATGAGGACGCCATCGCCGACTGCATCCTTTGGCCGATGGTCAACGAGGGGGCAAGAATCCTTGCGGACGGCACGGCGCTCCGGGCGTCCGATATCGACCTCGTGAAAATCCACGGCTACGGTTTTCCGCGCTGGCGCGGCGGGCCGATGCACTATGCGCAGGCCCATGGCCTCGATAAGGTCGTCGACGCGCTGGGCGCGCTTGCGAACGAGGGGCTGGCCGATCCGCCTTGCGACCTGCTGCTCGAGGCCGCGCGGCACGGCGGCTTCGCCGACGCCTCGCTCTGAGGCGCCAAGACCGTGCGGGTGGTCCGGGAGAAAGGCCGGCATGACCCGGAAGCGGGAGTTTCGGCTACACGCTCTCGGGAGTGATGATCTCGAAGGGAACGACGCGTTGCAGGATCGTGGTGCTGTTGCGGTGTTCCAACGAGGCGACCATCGTCGCGATCAATTCGTCCGAAGTTTGGTCAAGGGGATGGCAGAGAGCCGCCGTGATCAGCCCTTCAGTCAATCCCTTGCGGGTTTCCGGGCCAATGTCGCGACAGACGATCCTTACCTTTTTTCGCTTTTCCTCCGGAGCTTCGCGCAGGGCGCGCAAAACGCCCGAGATGCCGCCCCCCGCAATATAGATACCTCTGAGATCATCCAGCCCCGAGAGCAACTCGGTCACGATCCGGTAGGCTTCTTGCGGCTCCTCGTGCGTCGGACGGCTGTCGTCCATCTTCAGATGCGGCGCGTGCTCTCGTATGTAGGACCGGAAGCTTGCGTCTGAAATGTCCTGAACTGATAGCGGTGATTTCCGATGAAGACCGCCACACGACCGGGGGTACAGGTCGTCTGCGCGAGAAACCATGCTGCGGTCCGGCCGAGCTTCCAGTTGTCTGTGCCGACATAACCCGCCCTGTCCGGCGCGGATTGATCCGTGACGTAAGCAACGACGGGCTTGCCCCGGACTCTGAGGGAATGGATCGTCTGGCTTATCAGCGGGTGGTCGCCGGCGATGATGGCAACCGCGTCGCACCGCCTGCCGAGCACCTCCAGGCGATCGGCGATATTCTGGGGCTCGAGAAGATCGACGAAATCCACCAAGGGCTCGATCTTCTCATGCTGCCTTCTGGCGGCCGCCTCGATGATCTTGGCGCCGAACAGCCGGTACAGTTCGCGTGTCGACTGTTGAAGGAGAAAGCCGAAGCGGTAGCTCGGCAGCGCGCGCCTCTTTCGGTCCTCGATGACGCCGAGCCCGTAAAATCCGATCTCTTCCGCCGCATTCTGCACTCTCTCGATTGTGTCGGCGCGGACCGAGCCCGAACCGCCGAGGATCCGGTTGACCGTCGAGATGCTGACGCCGGACGCCTCGGCGAGATCGGCAATGGTCGGTCGTTTCTTCATGATACTTTTCACACCAAAATCGAATGAAATTAAATGATACAAAAATTTCCAAATAGTGCAACAAGTATTCCAACCAGGTGAGCCGTTTGATACAAACATTCCAGCGGGCCGAGTGCCTTCTTGAGGAGATGTTATCTCGACCGCAACTCTAGGGAGGAATACAGATGAGTTTTACGAAACGTGCTCTGTGCGGGCTCTTGACGGGCGTTGCTCTGGTCATGGGCGTGTCTTCGGCCATGGCTGACGGAGCTAACATCTTCGTTGTAGGCGGCAAGCCGGACGATCCATTCTGGTCGATCGTGAAGCGCGGTGCCGAGGATGCCGGCAAGGTCGTGGAGGCGCAGGGCGGATCGGTAACCTGGCTCGGGCCGCAGAACTACGACAACCTCGGGGTCGATGCGGCTGAACTGATCCGTCAGGCCATCGACCAGGGCGCCGACGCGATTGTTGGCCCGGACTGGGTGCCGGAGGCCATGGATCCGGCATTCAAGCAGGTCGTCGATGCCGGTATTCCGCTGGTCATCTACAACGCCGGCGGCATTGAAGCTGCCGACCGCCTGGGCGCGATGAACTATGTCGGGTCCAACGACTACCTGTCCGGCAAGGCAGCGGGCACCTACTTCGCCAAGAAGGACCTGAAAAACGCCGTCTGCCTCAACACGCTACCCGGCGCGGCGAACATCGAAGCCTTCTGCAAAGGCATGATCGACGGGGTCACCGAAGGTGGCGGCGTCGCCTCGGCTCTGCCGCTGCCGGCAACCTCCTTCGGCTCGGCGACGGCCGTGGCGCAGGCCCTGAAAGCGCACCTGCTGCAGAACCCGGACATCAAGGCCGTCTTCGCCATTGGCAACGTCGACACAAACTCGGCGGTCAACGGTGTGACGCAGGCCGGCAAGCAGGGCCAGGTCCATGTTTGCGGCATGAACATGGACGAAACGATCCTGAACAACATCAAGAGCGGCACCCAGCTCTGCGCGATCGACCAGCAGGGTTACCTGCAGGGCTATCTGGCGGTCTCGATCCTGAACGGCAAAGTCAACTACGGCCTTACGGTACCAACCCGGGAAATCCTGACCGGTCCCGGCGTGATCGACAAATCGAACGTCGATGCCACCCTGGAGGGCGTGAAGGCAGGCGCCCGCTAAGCCTCGGCTGAACCTCGCGGAAGCTGCCTGTCGTCCAGGCAGGCAGCTTCCAGTCTTCCAATAGCGTCGGCCGTCACCGGTCCTTCGGCTTCATTGGTGGTATTCAAATGAACACGACAAACAGTGTCCATGCCTCGTCGGTTCCTTCGGGTGGCCAGAATATTAAAGCGACCATCGGTCAGCTTTCCCGTCGGCCCGAAGCCGGGTCGCTCCTCGGCTTGATCGCGGTGTTCGTCTTCTTCGCCCTGGTGGGCGGCCAGGCCTTCCTCTCTTCCGCCGGTTATGCGAGCTGGCTCAACGTCGCCGCCGAGATCGGCATCGTCGCACTTCCAATTGGGCTCTTGATGATCGCGGGAGAAATGGACCTGTCGATCGGCGCGGTGATTCCGGCGTCATCCCTGACGGTCGCCATCATCTCCGGCCACTACGGCCTTCCCGAGATCGTCGGGATTTCCGCCGGTCTGGGCGTCGGGCTTTTCGTCGGATTTCTTAATGGCTACATGGTCAATCGGACCGGGGTGCCCTCCTTGATCGTCACCATCGGCTCGATGTTCGCCGTCATGGGCCTGACGCTGGGCTTCACCGTGCTCATCGCCGGCAGCACCGGCGTGTCGCTCGTGCCGAGCCCTACCGTCAAGGCGATCCTCGGCGATTTTGTCGGCGGCATGTTTCAAGTGACGATCTTCTGGTGGCTCCTGTTCGTGGCCGCGTTCTTCTACCTGCTGCACGTTTTGCCCGTGGGCAACTGGATCTTCGCCCTCGGCGGCGACAAGGTCTCGGCCCGCAACGCCGGTATTCCGACGGCCAAATTGACCGTCGCGCTCTACATGCTGTCGGGCTTCTCTGCTGCCTTCGTCGGCGTCAGCCAGGTGCTCGTCTACCAAAGTGCGCAGGTGCTCGCGGGGCAATCGTTCATCTTCAATTCGATCATGTGCGTGGTCATTGGCGGTGTGCTTCTGACCGGCGGCGCCGGGTCGGTGGTGGGCATTGTCCTCGGTACGCTCACCTTCGCGATCGTCAACCAGGGCATCTATTTCACCGGCATCGACCCGAACCTTGGCAGCATCATTATCGGTGCGCTCCTGCTGCTCGCCGTGATGATGAACGACAAGTTCCGGCTGATGGCGATGTCCTACGCAGCGAAGAAGAAGTGAGGGCGGAGAAATGAATAGTTTTTCCATTGGACAATTTGTACGCCGCCCGGAATTCGGGGCCGTGTTGAGCTTCGTCGCGGTAATCGCCTTCTATGTAGTCTTCGGTGGCGTGAGCCTGGGCTCGCTCTTCGGCGCTGCAAGCTGGGTCAATTTCGCGGCCAATCTCGGTATCGTCGCCTTGCCCGTCGGCCTGCTGATGATCGCTGGCGAACTTGACATCTCGATCGGCGCGATGATCCCGGCGGGCTCGATGTCGATCGCCATCCTGTCGGGCTATTACGACTTGCCGATCGTGATCGGCATGCTCGGGGCGCTCACCTTCGGCGTTCTGGTGGGGTTGATGAACGGTTTCCTGGCGGTGCGCACGAGCGTGCCCTCGCTGATCATCACGCTGGGCACCTTGGTTGCGGTGCAGGGTCTCGTCCTGGCGGGATCCGTCCTTCTCACCGGGGGCGCCTCGGTTCCGCTCGACGCGCCGGCCTGGGCCAAAGTGATCTTTGGCCAACTCATCAACGGCAAATTCCAGGTGATCATCCTGTGGTGGTTCGCGCTGACGGTGGTCTTCGGTTTCGTTCTCCACGCGACGCGCTACGGCAACTGGATCTTCGCGATGGGAGGAGACGAGGTCAGCGCCCGCAATGCGGGGATCCCGACCAAGCGGCTCAAGATCGGCCTCTTTGTTCTGTCGAGCACGGCCGCTTCCTTCGTCGGAATGTGCGGGGCGATCCTGTTCAACTCGGCGCAGGTCTCGGGCGGCATGAACTACATCTTCAACACGATCGTCTCGATTGTCGTGGGCGGGGTGCTGCTCACCGGCGGCTTCGGTTCGGTTGCCGGGATATTCCTCGGCGCGCTGACCTTCGCTGTCGTCAGCCAGGGCATCTATTTCACCGACATCGACCGCAACTGGTCCAACCTCATTATCGGCGTGATGCTCATGGCCGCCGTCCTGATGAACAATACCTTCCGGCAGATGGCGCTGAGCTTCGTGCCGAAGAGAAAGAAGTGAGTGTTCACCATGTCTGACAATACTCCGATCCTTGAACTGCAAAACGTCGACAAGAGCTTCGGTCCGATCGATGTGCTGCATGGCATCTCGCTGAAGGTCCGTGCCGGCGAGGTGCTCTGCCTGCTCGGCGACAACGGCGCCGGCAAGTCGACGCTCATCAAGACGCTTGCCGGGGTACACAAGCCGACGCGCGGCACCATTCTGATGGACGGCCAGCCCGTCGAATTCAGCGGGCCGCGCGAGGCGCAGGAAAAGGGCATCTCGACGGTGCATCAATTCGGCGGCACCTTTCCGCTGATGTCGATCGGCCGCTCCTTCTTCGTCGGCGTCGAACCGACCAAGGGCTGGGGACCGTTCAAGGTCTATGACCGCAAGACGGCCAACGAGATTGCCGTCAGGGCCGTGCAGAACTTCGGCATCACCCGCATCGACGACGGTGATCGTCTTGTCGGAGGGCTCTCCGGCGGCGAACGCCAGTCGCTTGCGATTGCCCGAGCCGTGCACTTTGGCGCCCGTGTGCTGATCCTTGACGAGCCGACCGCTGCACTCGGCGTGAAGCAGGCGGCGCATGTGCTCAGGATCGTCAACGAGGCGAAGCGGCGCGGTCTGGCGGTGATCTTCATCACCCATCAGGTCATGCACGCGATGGCGGTGGGTGATCACTTCGCCGTGCTCATCCGCGGGGCGATCGCCGCTGATTTCCGCAGGGGCGAAAAGACCCGTGAGGAGATTACCGACCTGATGGCGGGCGGGGAAACCATGGCGGGCCTCGAGGCTCAAATCGAAACCTACATGGCAAGCCACGAGGGGCAGCCGCCGCCAGCCCAGTAATCGCTGACGGCACCACAAACGAAGTCGCGCAACGCCGGCTTCGACAGCACCTGAAAGGGCCGCCGTCGGAGGAGGGAGAATTGCGTCCGGAATCTGGAGGTCAAAATGAAGATTGCACTCGACCCGTTCATGCATCGGCATCTCTCGCTTGAGAAGTTGCCCAGCAAGGTCAAGGAACTCGGCTACGATTGGATCGAGCTTTCGCCTCGCGGCGATTTCCTCGAATGGTTCAAGGCGCCGCGCGTTTTCCCCAATCGGGTGAAGTCGTTCAAGAAGGCGCTTTCCGACGCCAATGTCGGCATCGCCTCGCTGCTCCCCATGTATCGCTGGGCCTCAAATGACGAGGCCGAGCGGCAGGCGGCGGTGAAACACTGGAAACGGGCCATCGAGATCGCCGTCGAACTGGGCGTCGACACGATGAACTCGGAGTTCGGTCGCGGTCCGCACCCCGACAAGGGCTCATGCTACTGCTGCCACACCGGCTCGATGATCGAGGCCTGCGAAGACGCCTGGTGGCGCTCGATGGAGGAACTGGTGCCGGTCTTCGAGAAGGAAGGCATCAACCTGCATGTCGAGCCCCATCCTGAAGATTGGTGCGAGACGCTGCAGCCGGCCCTCGACATCATCCGCACCGTGAATTCGAAGAACGTCAAGTTCCTCTACTGCGCGCCGCATACCTTCTACTTCGGTGACGACACCAAGGCGATGCTGCGCGAGGCCGCCGATGTGCTCGCCCACGTTCACGTAGGCGACACCTTCAACCACAAAGCCTCTTCAGGCCTGCGCTATATTCTCAACCCCCCGGGTACGCAGGCGCGCGTGCATCAGCATCTGAATATCGGGCAGGGGGAAGTTCCCTGGGATGACTTCTTCGCCACGCTGGCCGAAGTGGGCTTCGACGGCATCATGACCGCCTGCGTCTTCGCCTGGGAAGACAAGGCGGATCATTCCGGCACCTTCATGCGTACCGAGATGCAGCGCTACATCGACAAGTACTGGGGGGCGAAATGACCCTTAGAGTCGGTGTCATCGGCACGGGCATGATCGGTCAGGACCACATCCGCCGCCTGACCCAGGTGCTCTCGGCCGTCGAAGTCGTCGCGGTGAGCGATATCGACGGGGCTCGCGCTGCCGCGGTTGCGCCTGAAGGAGCCACGGTCTTCGCTACGGCGGGCGATCTGATCCGGTCGGAGACGGTCGAGGCGGTGGTGATCTGCTCCTGGGGTCCCGCCCATGAGGAGCAGCTTCTCGACTGCATCGCCGCCGGCAAGCCGGTCTTCTGCGAAAAGCCGCTGGTCACCACCGCGGCCGCAGCGCTCAGGGTGATGGAGGCCGAGGTGGCGTTCGGCCGACGCCTGGTCCAGGTGGGCTTCATGCGCCGCTTCGACGTCGACTATCGCCGCCTCAAGGCGACGCTGGGCACCGGCATGCTCGGTGCGCCGCTGATGTTCCACTCGACCCACCGCAATGCATCCGTTCCCGAGGGACTCTACACCTCGGATATGCCGCTCAACGACACGCTCGTCCATGACGCCGACATTTCGCGCTGGCTTCTGAACGACGAGGTAACCGGGGTCGAGGTCCGCGTGCCTCGGCGCTCGCGTCGCGGCAGCGACCTGCGCGATCCGGTGGTGGTGCTTCTGCATATGGGCTCCGGGGCGCTGGTCGATGTCGAGATCTCGGTAAACATCGCGTACGGCTACGATATTCGCGGCGAGGTGAGTTGCGAGGAGGGCACGGCAAGCCTGCCGCTTCGTCCGGCAACCGTCATCCGCGACATCCATGGGGTGCGCCAGCTGGTACCCGTGGATTGGCGTGAACGCTTCATCGAGGCCTATGACCAGGAGTTCCGCGAGTGGATAGCCGCGGCGGGGCAGGGGACGGCGACCGGCCCCTCCACCTGGGACGGCTATGCGGCCACGCTGGTCGCGGATGCGGCGCTGCGCGCGGCGGAAAGCGGCGCACTCGAGCCGGTCCGCATGAGCCAGCGTCCTTCGCTCTACGGCACGACATTGGAGGCGGCCCGGTAGCTCACGTTTCCGGTCACTCCCCGACAGTCAAAAGACAACATGCCTGAAAGGTTCAAGCAATGCTGAATGGAGAACGACTTATCGAACGCCCGCTGCGCTGGGGCATGGTCGGCGGCGGCCGCACCGGCCAGGTGGGCTACAAGCACCGCACCGGGGCGCTGCGTGACGGCACCTATCGACTGGTGTGCGGCGCCTTCGACCTCGACGCCGAGCGGGGCCGGGATTTCGGCGTGAAACTCGGCGTCGAGGCAGACCGCTGCTATGCCGACTACAAGGAACTGATCGCCAGGGAAACGGCGCGTGAGGACGGCGTCGAAGTCGTCTCGATCGCCACGCCGAACTTCACCCATTACGAGATCACCAAGGCCTGCCTCGAGGCGGGGCTGCACGTCATCTGCGAAAAGCCGCTCTTCTTCACCGTCGCCGAATGCGAGGAGATCGAAAAGCTCGCCAATGAGAAGGGCCTGATCGTCGGCGTCACCTACGGCTTTACCGGTCATCCGCTGGTTCATCAGATGGCGGCCATGGTGAAGAAGGGCATGCTCGGCGATATCCGCATCGTCGACATGCAATATACCCATGGCTTCAACTCGGGCGACGATGTCGGCGCCGGCGAGGCGGTGAAGTGGCGCACCAATCCCAAGACCGCCGGCCCGACCTTCGTTCTCGGCGATATCGGCACGCATCTCTACTACCTGTCCGAGATCGTCCTGCCGCATATGAAGATCGACAAGCTGCTCTGCGACCGCAAGGCGTTCATCCCGACGCGCGCGCCGCTGGAAGACCATGCCACGGTGCTCATGCACTACGACAACGGCGCGCGGGGGCGTCTGTGGGTTTCTTCGGTGAACGCCGGCAACATGGGAAGCCAGCGCTACCGTTTCGTCGGTTCGAAGGCCTCCGTCGAATGGACCGACAGCCATCCCGATCAGTTGATCTACGAAGTGCAGGGTGAGCCGAACCGCACGCTGCATCACGGCATGCCCTATCTCGAGGAAGAAAGCCTTGCGGTCGACCGCATGGGTGCGCTGCATACCGAAGGTCTCGGCGACAGCTGGTCGAACATCTACCTGTGGATCGCCCAGGCGATCGACGCGAAGAACCGCGGCGATGAAGCCTTCCTGAAGACGCACCACTATCCGGGCATAAAGGCCGGCACTGAAGGCGTACGCTGGTTGGAAAACTGCGTCCGTTCGGCCGACGCAGGTTCCGCCTGGGTCGACTTCGAGTGACCCGGCAGGGGCGCGCCGTCTTCCTCCCGACTCCTCCCGCGGCGCGCCCCGCACTCTCTTCTCAACGAAAGATGAACCAATGAGACTTTCTATCTGCACTGATGTGATGGGCGACCTGTCTTTCACGGACATGCTCGACAAATGCGTCAAGCTCGGCGTCGAAGGCATCGAAATGACCGGTGGCGGCTGGTCCCGCGCGCCGCATTTCCGGGCCGACGAGTTGCTGGCCGACAAGGCGCTCTTAAGGACCAAGCTCAAGGAAATCGAAGCGCGCGGGCTGAAGATCGCGGCGCTCAATTGCTCGGCCAACCCACTGGATCCGGGTGCAATGGGCAAGCGTCACCGCAAGGAAATGGAGCAAACGATCCGCCTCGCTGGCGAAATCGGCATCAAAACCATCGTGACGATGTCCGGCCTGCCGGAAGCAGCACCCGGCGACATGGTGCCGAACTGGCTCGTCTATACCAAGAGCTGGCCCGACGAGATGCCTGAGCGCGACCGTTACCAATGGGAAGAGCGTGCGTTTCCGCTGTGGCACGACCTGGTGAAGCTCGCCAAGGAGGCCGGCGTCGAAAAATACGCGCTGGAAAACTTCTCGGCCATGCTCGTCTGGAATCCCGAGACGCTTTTCCGCCTGCGCAACGAGGTGGGCCCGATGGTCGGCATGAACCTCGATCCCTCGCATCTGATGTGGATGGGCGCCGATCCGATCGCGTCTGCTCGGGCGCTCGGCAACGCGATCCACCATTGCCACGGCAAGGACACCCGTATCGAGCGGGGCCTTGCGGATGTGAACGGCCTTCTCGAATTGAAGGAGGTCACCGACGTCGCCAATCGCAGCTGGAACTATGTCGCCGTCGGCGCGGGCCGTGATCTGCAGTGGTGGAAGGAGTTCTTCTCGGTCGTCCGCATGTGCGGCTACAACGGCTGGGTCAGCCTCGAGATGGAAGATTTCACCATGTCGACGGAGGCCGGTATCCAGTCCTCCATCGACGCGCTCCAGGCAACGATCAGCCGCTGAGAGCCTCTGGCACGGGCAGGCGACTGCCCGTGCCACCGTCCTGGCGCCGCGCAACGAGCGTGGCTAGGGCGGCTAGATCGCTATCGAACGGAACGGGATTGCTGAACAGCGGGCTCCGGCGAGCCCGCGGGCGGGACTGGGCGTTCCTTGAAACGCATTTTGAGGACAGGGTATGACCAAATCATTGGACGTTATCACGATCGGGCGCGCGGGGGTTGACCTCTATGGGGCGCAGGTCGGAGGACGCCTCGAGGATATGGGATCCTTCGAGAAGTATATCGGCGGCAGCCCCACCAACATCGCCTGCGGGACGGCGCGTCTGGGCCTCAAGTCGGCGCTCATCACCCGGGTCGGCGACGAACATATGGGGCGGTTCATCCGCGAGGAGCTTCAGCGGCACGGAGTCGAGACGCGCGGTGTTGCGACCGATCCCGAGCGGCTGACAGCACTCGTCGTCCTCGGCATCCGCGACGAGGAGCGCTTTCCGCTCATTTTCTACCGCGAGAATTGCGCCGACATGGCGCTCTCAGAAGAGGACATCGACGAGGAGTTCATTGCGTCGGCACGCTCCGTGCTGGTGACCGGCACCCATTTGTCGCACGCGCGCACCGAGGCCGCCGTCATCAAGGCGCTTACCCTTGCCCGCAAGCACGGGGCAAAGACCGCGCTCGATATCGACTACCGCCCGAACCTCTGGGGCGTCGCAGGGCATAATGACGGCGAGAGCCGGTTCGTCGAGAGCCAGGCGGTGACGGCGAAGCTGCAGGCCACGCTGCATTTTTTCGACCTGATCGTCGGAACAGAGGAAGAGTTTCACATTGCAGGCGGGACGACCGACACGGTCGACGCATTGCGCGCCGTTCGCGCTGTCTCGGCGGCCACACTCGTCTGCAAGCGCGGTGCGAAGGGCGCCGTCGCCTTCGAGGGGCCGATCCCGGACAGCCTCGACGACGGCCTCTCCGGCGAGGGCTTCCCCGTCGAGGTTTTCAATGTGCTGGGAGCAGGCGACGGCTTCTTTTCGGGGCTCCTGAAAGGCTGGCTCGACGGTAAGGACTGGTCCACTGCGCTCAAATACGCGAACGCCTGCGGGGCCTTCGCGGTGTCGCGCCACGGCTGCACGCCGGCCTATCCGTCGCTTGAAGAACTGAACTTCTTCCTGAAGCGCGGCATGGTGCGGGCTGATCTCAGGAACGACGCTGAACTGGAACAGGTTCATTGGTCAACCAACAGGCATGGCGACTGGCCGGAAATGCGGGTCTTCGCCTTCGACCACCGGATGCAACTCGAGTCGCTGGCAGGCTACACGCCCTCCAAGGGCGGAGCGTTCAAGGAGCTCTGCCTCGATGCGGCGCTCCGCGTCCAGAACGGCCGCCCCGGCTACGGCATCCTCTGCGACGACCGGATCGGGCGGCGTGCGCTGCATGCCGCCTCCGGCACAGGCCTCTGGATCGGCCGACCCTGCGAATGGCCCGGCTCGCGGCCCCTGACGCTCGAGCCGGCGCTTGGCCCCGATTGCGGCGGGCTCTCCGAATGGGCGCGCGAGAACGTGGTCAAGGTGCTGTGTTTCTGCCATCCCGACGACGACGCGGCATTGTGGGCGACGCAGCTGGCGGAGGTGAGGCGGCTCTTTACCGCCGCGCGTCGCAACAAGCTGGAATTCCTGCTGGAAATCATTCCCTCCAAGGTGGGGCCTGTCGCATCCGACACCGTCGCCACGCTGATCCAGCGCTTTTACGCAGAAGACATCTATCCCGACTGGTGGAAACTGGAGCCGATGGAAGAGGCAAGCGCCTGGGCGAGCGTCTGCGCCGCCATCGAGGAACACGACCCCTACACGCGCGGCATCGTCGTCCTGGGTCTCGACGCGCCGGAAACGGTGCTCAAGGCGAGTTTCGAGGTCGCGGCGCGCTTCCCGCTCGTCAAGGGCTTCGCAGTCGGTCGCACGATTTTCGGCTCGGTCGCACGTGACTGGTTCGAGGGACGGCAGAGCGACGAGGGTGCAGTAGAAGAGATGGTTGCCAGATACGCGCGTCTTTGCGCGATCTGGGACGAGGCGCGGACATCCGCGCAGGAGGAAGCAGCATGACCATCAAGACGATCCGGCTGACGGCTGCGCAAGCCATGGTCAAATGGCTCTCGGTGCAAATGACCGAGGAGGGCGAACGCTTCATCGACGGCGTCTGGGCGATCTTCGGCCATGGCAATGTGGCCGGGATCGGCGAAGCGCTGCACGGCATCGGCGACGCGCTGCCGACCTGGCGTGGGCAGAACGAGCAGACGATGGCCCATGCCGCGATCGCCTATGCGAAGACATTGAAGCGCACGCGCGCCCAGGCCGTGACCTCCTCCATCGGCCCCGGCGCCACGAACATGGTGACCGCCTGCACGCTGGCCCATGTGAACCGGCTGCCGGTGCTCTTCATTCCGGGGGACGTGTTCGCCAACCGCCGCCCCGATCCGGTGCTGCAGCAGGTGGAGGACTTCGGCGACGCGACGGTCAGCGCGAACGACTGCTTCCGCCCGGTCTCGGCCTATTTCGACCGGATCATGCGGCCCGAACATCTCTTGACCTGCCTGCCGCGGGCGCTCGCGACGATGACCGATCCGGCCATTTGCGGCCCGGTCACGCTCGCCTTCTGCCAGGACGTGCAGGCCGAGGCCTATGACTATCCGGAGGCATTCTTCGAGCCGAGGGTCTGGCGCATCCGCCGCCCCGAGCCCGATCCGCGCGAGGTCGCGGACCTCGCCGAAGTGATCCGCGAATCGAAACGCCCGGTGATCATCTCGGGTGGCGGGGTGATCTATTCTCAGGCCGAGGCGGATCTCGTCGCCTTTGCCGAGGCGCACAACATTCCGTTCGTCGAGACGCAGGCGGGAAAGGGAGCGAATAGTTGGGACCACCCGCTGAACTTCGGCTCACCCGGGGTGACGGGCTCGGCCTCGGCCAATGCGCTCTGCGCCGACGCCGACCTGGTGATCGGCGTGGGAACCCGCTTCCAGGATTTTACCACCGGCAGCTGGGCGCTCTTCCGCAACGCCGCCCGCCGGCTCGTGTCGATCAACCTTGCCGGCTATGACGCGACGAAGCACGGGGCTCTGCCCTGTGTGGGCGATGCCAAAGTCACGCTCGGGCAGCTGAGCGCGGCGCTCGGTGAGCACCGCGCGCCAGCTTTCGACGCGCAAAGCCGTCTTGATTGGCATGCGGCGGTTACACGCGTGACGGCGGCGCCGGAGGCAGACGGAGTGGGCAATCTGCCGTCGGACGTGCAGGTGATCGGCGCGGTGCAGCGGGTGGCAACCGAAAACACAGTGGTCATGTGCGCGGCCGGCACGATGCCCGGCGCGCTGCAGGTGCTCTGGCAGGCGGCCGCGGGTGGCTACCACATGGAATACGGCTATTCCTGCATGGGCTACGAGGTGGCGGGGGCCATGGGCATCAAGCTCGCCCGCCCGGACAAGGAGGTGATCTGCTTTGTCGGCGACGGCTCCTATATGATGGCGAATTCGGAGCTTGCCACTGCCGTGATGCGACGCGTGCCGTTCACCGTCGTGCTCACCGACAACCGCGGCTACGGTTGCATCAACCGGCTCCAGATCGAATGCGGCGGGGCCGAGTTCAACAACATGTACAAGGATTCCAACGTCGAAGTGCAGCCGGAGATCGACTTCGTCGCTCATGCTGCGGCAATGGGTGCGCATGCCGAGAAGGTGGGCTCGATTGCCGAGCTCGAGGCGCGGATCGTCGTGGCGCGTGGGCGGAAAATCCCGAGCGTCATCGTCATCGACACGGACGCCGTACCGGGCACCGGTGCGGGCGGCCACTGGTGGGACGTCGCCGTTCCCCAAGCCGGCGGACCTGAGCGGCTTGAACGCGCCCGCGCGCACTACAATCAGAATGCTGCCGAGCAGCGGACGTTCGATTGAGGAAGAGCGATATGGTCGATCTGTGTTGCACGGAGGCAATGTCCTGGCCCTCATAGAACCCATCGGATTTTCAACTTCGTCGCTCAAGGACAAGGCCGAGCTTGTCGAGGCAATCGAAGCGGTAGGCGGTCCAGCGAAATTCAAGCTGGTGCATGACACATTCCAGGATGCGATTGCCGGCGGGGGCCCGATCTTCCCCGACTACACGGCGCTCGTGCATATCTCGGGAATCTCCGACCCGCTTCCGCCGCTGGACGAGCGGCTTGATGCACACCGCATTCTCGTCGATGAACGGGATCGCTGCGACACGTTAACCCAGATCGAAGCCTTTCTCGACGCCGGATACGGAGGTGCATTCTCCTTCGAATGCACCGCTTCGACCGTTCAAGAAAGTTCCACGCTGGCAGAGGATATCGCCCGCTCGTTCGAGTATATCGAGGCTCGGTCGGCTCTCGCCTAGAGCGTTTCATTGCTTGACTGAATCTGATGGGATTCCCTGCAGG